>NZ_JAUMTJ010000010.1:0-171277 GCF_032654765.1 Bradyrhizobium sp. 33ap4
GTACAGAAGCAAGTGCCCGGCGAGTGGATGACGCGAAAAGGGATTGACTAACCAAGGCCCGTTACAGAAGCCCGGATGCAGCCAACGGGTCGCGCGAATGCGCGCCCGATGACAGGCTCCGCGAAATCCGGGGCACCTCCATCCGCAGATCCAGCGGCCGCGGATTACGCACGGTAAGGTTGATCGGTTAGGTTAAGATCGGGTTCGCGTTGCCGTTTCGACGTCGGTCGCTACCGTGGACCGTGTCGCTCCCGCCGACCGGCGAAGCCGCACTTCCCGGCCAGCAATATTAAGAAGCGGCACGGGACCGCCAGTTTTTGTCGCGTCCTGGCGGTCCCACCACTTCTACTTCCAATTGATCCGCCCGAAGAAGCCGGCGATCTCGGCGGCCGCGCGGTCGGGGTCCTCGCGATGCGGGAAATGCCCGACATCGGGAAACATCCCAAGGTCCAGATTGGAGAAGGTCTCGCCTAATCGGTCGGTCCAGGCATAGGGAAACAGCGGATCGTGCTCGGCCCAGCGAATGCAGGTCGGAACAGTGATCGGCGGCAGCGCCGGGGCTTCGCCCTGCATCATCTTCACGCGCGCCGCATGCGACGCGCGATAATGCGCAAAGCCGCCGGCGAGATTGCCGGGCTTGAAGAAGTTGTCGGCGAAGGCCTCGATCACGTCGTCGAACGCAGCCTTGCGGTGCGACCAGTTGTGCAGGAAATGGCCGATATAGCTGCGGCAGCTGTCTCTGTTGGCGCCGACCAGCGCCGGCGCCATCTCCATCTGGTGGAACGACTGGTACCAGATGTGGTTCAGCCGGTCGGGCGCGGCCATCCGCGGCCCGATGCCGGGATAGACGAAATCGAAGAAAAACAATCCGGCGATGCGCTCGGGCGCCTTGCGGGCGAGGGGCTGCATCACGGCGCCACCGACGTCGTGGCCAACCACGCCGGCCTTGTCGATCCCGAGCGCGTCCAGCAGCGCCAGCATGTCGTCGGTATGCTGATCGGGGCCATAGGGGCCTTCGGGCTTGTCGCTGTCGCCGAAGCCGCGCAGGTCGGGGGCGATCAGGGTGTAGCGGCCGGCGAGCCGCGGCATGACAGGCTTCCAGGTCAGCCAGAACTCCGGCCAGCCGTGCAACAGCAGCAGCGGCTTGCCTGTCCCGGTCCGCGCGACGTGGAACGCCGCGCCATTGGCTCGAATCGTCACATGCTCCATGGCCCGCTCCTGCTCCGGCTGGTTCGCTCGCGCGCCGATCGAGCCAGAACCGTTCTGCTAGCGCTTTGTTTCCGCGCGCTTTCTCCGGCCGTCCTGGTGCTTTGGTGGCGCGAGGCACGGGTGACGGAAATATTATTGCAGCGCCTTGTCTGTCCCGCCATCCTCGCCTAGAACACGCCCCGACCGCGGGTGGCGCAAATCACCCGGGCCATCGGAGAGGTGGCAGAGTGGTTGAATGCACCGCACTCGAAATGCGGCATAGGTGCAAGCCTATCGGGGGTTCGAATCCCTCCCTCTCCGCCACCCTTCGCCCTGCCGGGCTTCGAGTGGCAGGCCACCCTGCCTAGCGGGCTCCGCTGCGCGCTGACATTCCACACGATCACGACCGCTCGCCTGACGCTGCGTCCGCAGGCGATTGACGAGTTCGCCGCCGATCAGGCGTTCCTGGCCTCGCTCCGATCGGCCGGAATGGGCGGCTCGATCGATGTGCGCGCGGCGTGGGGGATGTTTTGCAACGACCTAGCGTGCTGGCGCTTGTTCGGTCATGGCGCGTTGATGATTGAGGTCACGGCTTCGAAGCAGTGCGTCGGCCAGGTCGGCATCAACCATGGGCCGCTGTTTCCGGAGCAGGAGCTTGGCTGGCTGCTCTATGACGGACAGGGCTACGCCACCGAGGCGGCGCTTGCCTTGCGCAACCGGACCTTTGCGGCAGCCGCGATCCGCTACAGCCTCGACCTCCCGGTATTTCGAACAGCCTTAGCGGGAAAACTAGCGATCCGAATCAGCCAACTGCGCCGTTTGGCGCCCGCCGTTCAACTCTCTCAACTGATTTACGTATTCCTCAGGCTTCAACAAATGGAATGGCGCCTTCAGGCCCATGAAGTTGGCGATGCGACCAATAAAGGCCGTGCAATTGGTCGTTTCCGCATTCCAAACAGGCGAGGTCGCCTGGAGGTGCTTGATGTACGCAAAGACCTTCTTCGCGTCGGCCTCGCTCAAGTACACGCGATAGCTGGCCGTCAGATACTGCTCGTCAAGGTCGCCGTAGCTCGCTCCGGTCTCGGAGGGCACCCAAGTAAGATGTCCGAGCACATAAGGCAGGACATCGCCCGCCGGGTGCAGCCCGGCGACTTCGACCTGCTTCTCGCTTGTCTTGCCGTACCAAACAAACGCATGCCCATAAGAAGCCGCCGTGCGGGCACGAAAGTCGACGTAGTACGGCCCTTTGGCCGAGGACCTTCGAACCGGCTTCGCGGCTGCTCCGGAAGCGGGACCGCTTGAACCCGCGACGGCCGTTGCCACAACCGACCTCGTCGACGGCTTACGCGGCTTGTCCTGCCGCAGCGGCGCTTGATCCGTTTGCGCAGCCAATTGCTGCGCATGACCGATGCCGGCTCCCAAAGTCACGGAAGCCACAATGACACCAATTCCGGCAAGCAGCCACAAGCCGCCCCGTGTCCGATTGGATTCTGGCACGTTCAAGCCCTCACAAGGGTAGTCGGCCCCAAGCAGCGCCTTCAGCAAAACTAAAGCGTGCGCTGACTGAGCGATCCTCGAGCTAACCCTTCGTCACGATCGGAGCAGGAGCTTTTCCAACCGGGTACTTACCGACGGGGTACTTGCCAACCGGATACTTGCCGATCGGCATCTTGCCAACCGGAGCCGTAGCAGTAACCGGCTGCGGATGAGGAAGATCTGCCGCGCTGGCGGCAGCCACAAAACCAAACGTCGCAACTCCAGCAACCAGGAACTTCAACATCGTGATCTCCGAGATGGGTAGCGTGAACATGAACAGCCTACCCTCTAAAGGCCATGGCGTAATTAACGCTGTAGCAAAGCTGGCGCTTGCGCGGTCATTTCCTTGCCGAGTGTGACAAAAACGGCACGGCATTATTGCTTTGTGTGAGTATCCGGACGTGAGTTCGGCGAGAGGAGTCTCTTGTGGCCGGCTCAGAACAGCCTCGGTAAAAGGCGTCCGGTCCGGGCCATATATTCGCGATACTCGTCGCCGAAGGCTTCCAGCATCATCTGCTCTTCTCGGGCAACTCGCCCGAAAAACAAGGTTCCAAATCCGATCAGGCCTGCGAAACCGGCCACCCAGTTCGGAAGGAGCAATGCCTGAGCAGCAGCCCAAAGCCAGAATGCAGTATACATAGGATGGCGAACTGTCCGATAAATACCGTCTGTGATCAGGCGATGATTTTCCCGCACGTCGAGGCTTAAGGACCAATTCCGACCAAGAGCTCGGTGGGTCAGCCGGAACATGACCAGCGCCGCAACCGCGACGAAAACACCCAGCCAGGCTTGAGCTGGCCGGAAAGCGTATGATGCGAAATGAGGCATGGCCGTTGCGATGTAGACGAGCGGCACAATGCCAAGACCCGTGAGCGATATCAGCAGCAGGGTGTTTTCGCGCGAGCCTCGGGCGCTTCTCGCGACCTTTTCACGGCGAGCACGACGCGCGTGTCTGTAGCGGATGAGATACCAACCGACCGCCATCATCACGAACACGAACTTGGCAATACCGGGCGTCATCATGGACCACGCGCTTGTTTCGCTGGCGCGCCATCTTCGCCGATCATCGAAAGGGTAGCATCCTTGGCGAGCGTCTGAGATCTGACAGAAGCACGTCCACAGACCGGCATGAACCAATCATACAGGGCTTGCGGGTCGTTTCCACCGATTAGTTGGCAGTCCGACAGGTGGATCCTGGGTGGATGCGTCGCCCGGTTCGCTCTATCGAACCGGATAGCACAATGCCGGCATGGCAAGGCTTTTTCTATCTCGCGCGCGGCGGAGGCACGGTGGCTCTCCGGTCTATCTCCAACACTCGCGGGAGCAATTGCGACGCTATGAAAGCATGCCCGGCAGCCGTGAGGTGAATAAGATCGAAAGCGTAATACTGCGGAGGAATCTCTTCGTCGTACAAAATGACTTTGATGGCGCGATCACGGAGCCGTCGCTCCATCGCCGCGATGTTGGCCGCCCGCTGCTCCTTCGTGACAAGGAAGCGCCTATCGTTGCCTCCAGGCTGCAAGATGACGATGTCGGTTCCCTTTGGCACGTCGCTATCAATGCGCTTCAACATGCCGGCGGTGGTGTCAAAGGGAACTCCGGCATTGGCGACGGTCGCATTGACGCCCTTCTCCCTCAGCAGGGCTTCTAGCTTGGCCGGGTAAGCGCCTTGCCTCCCAACGTACCAGCCTTGGGTGTTGCTTGCGCCGACTGCCACGATATGAATCGGCTTTGTGAAGGCTGCACACACGGCCGCCACGCAACAAATGGCGATGGCGGCTGAGAGTTTTCTAAATGGCGTCACTGACTGTCTCCCGGCCTAAAGTGCCAAGCAAAAACAACACCGACACCGGGCTCCTGCAGGGACCTAATCTAAAGCCTCACATCTTGCGTCAACGCCAACTTCAAACTGTCCTTTTGGACGGTATGCTAAGAGTTGGTCGAAGCTCGGGCTGCAGATGAAACCGGGTTCGAAGGACTCTGATTTCTTCGTGGGCGCGCGACAGCCGATCCGATTGCCCTGATCTTTCGTAGAACCATGCTATGCAACGCCGTGTCTTTATCGATGTTGAAGTGAGTGACGTTTGCATTACGAACATAGAAATTCGTCAGCTCGCCGCGGAAGCCGGGTCCGCGACCTATTCTAACGCCTTCATTTTTGTACAGATTTAGAACGCGCCCTACGTTGGCCGATGCCATATGCGACGATGTTCCGTCGAATGGGACGACCAAAGCAACCGGCACGCCCATTTGGCCAAGGTGCTCTGCCATCGACATCACGGCATCTGCACCAAGAGAGTGCCCCACCAGTATGATAGGCCCGCGCTGGCCTGCCCTATATCTTACGATGATTTCGTCGGCGACGCTTCTCCATTGAGTGTGATTTGCGACAGCCGCGACAACGCCAGCCGCCTGCAACTGAGCGGCAAGGTCGTCCATGCCCAAAGAAAAGACGTTCAACAATCCGCGGAATAAATAAACGTGCGCCGCAGAAGAGTGCAGTCGAGCGGGCGAATTTGTCGATCTAAGCGCCACCGCCGTTCCGGGCTTCGCCTGAGCCCCATTGTTCAAAAGCAGACTGCTTGCCAAAAGAATCGTCAAGCTGGCGCACATCAGCGCCGTGCTGCAACGCAATCTCTCCATTGTCAGAATCCCCGCCACCTCAGGTCGAGACGCATTAAATCAGACTTACGAATCGTGACAATCCTGAACGGCTTCGAAAAACGCGTTGAGGCGCGCAATTGGCTCGCTGTCGCGGATTTGCCACACGAAGAAAGCGATCGTGCCGCGACCGTCAGGACCCTCTACTGTCAGTGACTCCGGCGCCCTGCGCTTTTTTGCTCAAAGCCAAACTCAACGAGTGCCACCCCGCGGACGAAGTGGTAATTTTACAAGCCGAGATCCGCATCATCCATGTCAGGTTCGCCAAGGGCTGCGGTCAACGAGGAGCAGCGCCAAAGTGTCCATGCATTTCCGTCTTACAGAATGAACGCCGATCAATATCTTTACAGAATTCGAGCTGCTGGATGATTCGACGACGGCACGTCTTTCACATTGGTGGTTACGATCCAATCACCCCCGAAGAGCAGGTCGAGCGCTTGCGGCGCTCGCTCTCGAGCTTCCAAAAGATTTGGGGCGCTTCTTCACGGCTGTCGGAGATATCGAACACGTCTGCAATTAGTGCTTCATGCAGCCTGGAAGCATGGGGGCCAAACTGGAAAACTCACGTCACCTTCGAAATACTCCGCTGGGATGATCTCATTCGGTGCGATTCGAAAGCCGGCTTCGTGTCTCGTCTCGTTCAATCCTTGAAAGCGCTATTCGACTTCATCGTGACGGGAACAATATTTAGATATGCGATCGCGAGCTGGAAGTACGCTGTCTTTTTCATCTTTCCATATTGCTGCTTGCTATTGATCGCATTTTGCAGCCTCGGGCTGTCATATCTGGTGATCAGGCTCATACACGCTACATTTTGGATCGAATTACTGCTTGGACTTTCTTTGTCGCTTGCCATCTTCGTCGGCGCGATGCTCTGGATCGGACCAAAGCGTAGGATAAATCACATTCTCGATGATGCCATTTTCTCCCACCAATTTCTTTACGGGCAGAAGAACAAACTTGACGAGCGGCTCGGCGCTTTTGCGAACCTGATATCAAGAACGGTTCGGGCCGCAGAAGTTGATGAAGTTCTGATTGTTGGCCACTCCCTCGGCGCAGCGCTCACAATTGCGGCGGTGGCGCGCGCGCTGACATCGGATCCTCCGCTCGAAACGTGTGGACCCAAACTATGCGTTCTCACGGTGGGCGCTACCATTCCTAAATTCGCGCTGCATCCGATGGGCGGCCAAATACGGAAAGCGGCGCAACTTGTGGCCGGAACGTCTGCGATAGGCTGGGTCGAATACCAGGCTCGAGATGACGCAATCAGCTTCTATCGCTTCGACCCCGTCACTCTGAAACGTGTCAGTCGAGACCATTCAGGTGGCCACCCAAGGATTCGGCGCGTCCAAATACATTCAATGATAAGTCCAATCCGCTTCAGACGTCATCGATTCGATTTTATGCAGATTCACTATCAGTTTCTAATGGGAAACGATCAACGTTCGGCTTACGACTATTGCATGATTACTTGCGGTCCGCTCGATTTCGACGTTTCGACTTCACCGTGCGGAGCGGTTGGCCTGTTCGACGCGGACGGTTCGGTGATGACGACCAAAGTTGATGATCGGCTGGATCCGTCATGCCGAGAATAGACGCGAGCCAGCGCAGCCAGGCGTCGTGCACGCGACCGAGCCCAGCATCCGATAGGCTAGCCGGATCAGGCGCGGACGCAGCTCGGCGAAGATTTCGGCCGCCGACGCTTC
Source organism: Bradyrhizobium sp. 33ap4 (assembly GCF_032654765.1). Taxonomy (NCBI): domain Bacteria; kingdom Pseudomonadati; phylum Pseudomonadota; class Alphaproteobacteria; order Hyphomicrobiales; family Nitrobacteraceae; genus Bradyrhizobium; species Bradyrhizobium sp. 33ap4. The sequence continues at coordinate 7,092 of NZ_JAUMTJ010000010.1, forward strand.
GGCTGCATCGTTCATGACGCTGCCCGAACGGGCACCGAGGCCGTGTCACGGCCGCGTACAAACTGAAGTGCCGTCTTTGCCACCCGCTGTCCCAGGTGACCGGCGGTTGCGAGATCGGATCCCGGCGGCGCGGTGTCCGCGCCCTCGTCGGTGTTCGATTGCGCGCCGGCTCCCAGCCAAAATCCCAGCCTGTTCGGATCGGCTTCCGATCCCGATGCGGAGTTGTTCCCTGGGGGCAGATCGAGATTGACCCAATGCATCCCATGCTGCGCGGCGAACAATGCAAGCTGGATCGATGTGGACAGCTTGTCGCCGGCGTGTGCCCCCGAATTGGTGAAGCCTGCCGCGAGCTTGTCTTTCCAGCGATAGCCTTTGGACATCACCGCGCGTGAAGTTGCTTCCTGAAAGGCTTTGAAGGCCGCGGAGGCGGCGCCCATGTAAGTGGGCGTGCCGAAGATCAGCGCTTCCGCATCCATCAGCCGATCCCAGTTCTGTTCCACGTTCTCGACGGGCACCAGAAGCGCCTCTGCGCCATCGATATCCTGGACGCCGGACCTGACGGCCTCCGCCTGCCGCCGGGTATGGCCGTAGGCGCTATGATAGACGATTGCGATCAGGGTGCGACCGCCGCCGGTTCCGAGTGTGTGCATGCTGTCCTCTGCTGCTGCCCTTGCAGAAGCCAAGACAAGACAGCGCGTCGAAACGTGACATGCCCTGCGAACTTTCGTCCGGAGGATGTTGCTCCAATTGACCGCCACGCAGGCCGGGAGCGGCGGCCGCCGGCTCCTTTGCATGGGGTTGTTTTCGATATTTTGGCGGGAGCCGCGGTCGCGTCGGGGGCGATCGACCTCGCCGAAGGTTGACCCCGACAATCCCATCCATCATCACCGGGTGTCGGCAGCGAGGTCGAACCTCGCGCGGTCGCGCCGGTAACCTTAATTTTTCCTTTCGATTGTCGATAAAGTTTTATCGATTATCCTCGTGGCCATTGAGCGGTGTGACGAACCGCACGATGAGCGGCAACAGCCGAGTGGCTGGACGACCGCTCTGAAATCGAAGGGTGGGCAGAGCGCAGTGCCAGCCACCTTTCGGGCTGTCCGGCGGCGGCCGGCGGGGCAAATCAATTTTGAAGTGCTTTTGATTGCCAGGTTGCGGCGCATATCGCTCCGTATGAAGCCTTTCAATTGGGATGTTCCAAGATGACGCTCGCGCATGTCTTGATCGCGGTCGGTGGCGGCTTTGTGCTGCTGGCTGGCTTCGTCGCATTTGCCCTTTGGAGAAACGCGCTTCATTCGACGGCGCGGATTTAGCAACAGACCAGATTCAGCTCCGACGGCCTCGCGCTTGGGGACAAGCGAGGCTGGCGGGATGGCCGCACCGCCGCGCGGCCTGACAGCCGAGCACCGCGCCTTACGACCTACCCCAAGGCGACGCGTGCTCGGCTGTTCACTTTCCTGACCAATCTTCGTCGTTCGAAACATTGATTGCGCAATGGCAATTGCTCCGCTCTCCGCGTCACCTCCACGACGCGAGATCCAGTCTGCGCGTGATCGCGATGGCCTCGAGGAAGGCCTCATCGTGGCTGACGACCAGCAGCGCGCCGTCATAGGCGCGCAAGCCGGCCTCGACCGCTTCCATGGATTCGATATCCAGGTGATTGGTCGGCTCGTCGAGGATCAGGAAAGGCGGCGGCCTCACGCCGCCCAGCACACAGGCAAGACCGGCGCGAAGCAACTGGCCGCCGGAGAGGCTCGCAACGGGCTGCAGCGCGGCATCGGCGCGGAACATGAATCGCGCCAGCGCCGCGCGACAGGCGTTCTCGCCGGCATCCGGATTGATGCGCCGGAAATTGTCCAGGATGGAGGCCGAGGCATCGAGCAGGCTGACCGCCTGATCGAACATCGCGAACCGGGTCATCACCTCGACGGTGCCGCGCGCCGCGGTCAGGTCGCCACCGACGAGCTTGAGCAGCGTCGTCTTGCCGGCACCGTTGGGGCCAGTGATCGCGACGCGCTCCGGACCCGACATGGAGAAGGTGACGTCACGCAGGATCGGCGCTTCCGTGCCGTAGCCGACATCGGCCGCGTCGATCCGCAGCACCATCCTGCTCGCCGGCAGATGCGTCGAGGGCAGCTGCACCGCGAACGGTTGCAGCACCTCGATGCGTTGCCGCGCCGCGGTGGCAAGTTCGAGCGCTTGCGTCCGCCGTCGTTCGGCGAGGCGGGCGTTCTCGCCGCCGCTGTCCTCGCTGCGGTCCTTGCGCAGCCCGGCGGCGATGCGCGGCAGATCGCCCTTGGCGCGCTTCCTTGCACCCGCGCCGTCCTTGCGCGCCTTCCGTTCGTTGGCTTCTCTTGTGTTACGGTCGATCTCGGCGACGCGCTTCTCGGCATCGGCCAGATCGTGTCGTGCTGCCGACAGCTCGATGGCCTTGCGTGCGCGATACTGGCTCCAATTGCCGCCGTACCGCCTGGCTTCCAGCGATGTCAGTTCGACGATCGCATCCATCGTCTCCAGCAGTTCGCGGTCGTGGCTGACGATGATGGCGCCTTGCCGCCAGTCGGCGAGCAGGTCGATCACCGCCTTGCGTCCCGCGCGGTCGAGATTGTTGGTCGGCTCATCCAGCAGCAGAAAGTCGGGTTGCGCGAAGGTCAGGGCGGCGAGGCACGCCCGGGTGGCCTGGCCGCCGGACAGCGCTGCCAGCGGCGCGTCGAGTGCATCGCTCAGTCCGACGCGCTCGAGCGCGGCCGCGATGCGCGTATCGAGCGTCCAGTCGACGTCGGCAATCTCCTCGGAGCTCGCAAGGCCCTGTTCGGCACGACGTAGCGCGGCCAATGCGCGGCGCGCGTCGAACAGGTCGACGACGCGTTCATCCGGCTTTAGCTGAACCGTCTGATGCAGCATCCCGACGCGTCCCTGAACCGAGACCGTGCCGGATTGCGGCGTGCGCACCCTCGCGATGAGGCCGAGCAGCGTCGTCTTGCCGACGCCGTTCCTGCCGACAAGGCCGGTGCGTTCAGGTCCGAAATTCAGATCGACATTGGAAAGGAGAACCCGGCCGTCAGGCGCGGACAGGGTCAGGTGAGAAAGCGCGATCGATGCAGGCATGAATATCCCCGAGGGCAAGGCTGATGGGCGTTGCTGTCAGGGTGAAATCCATGGCCGTCGGCATCCTCGTGGATTGATGATTGGCGTGATGTAGTCGTCTATTGAGCCGGGATCAAGGCGCGAAGCAAGCCGTCACGCGGCCTCGGCGAAGGTCCAGCGGTCTGGATCGGGCGTGTGGCCGATCAAAGCGAGGCCGTAGGCGATCGATTCGAATTGATCCGCCGAAGTCAGCCGTGCCGCGCCGAAGCGCTCGGCGAACAGCCGCTGCACGGCCGGCACGAACGAGGTGCCGCCGGTCAAAAACACCTTCTCGACGTCGCGCGCGGTGATGCTCGACTTGGCCAGCGCCTCGTCCACCGTCGCGCCGAGCCGCTCGATGTCGTCGGCGATCCAGGATTCGAAATCGTCGCGCGTCACGGTGGCGCCGATATCGATGCCTTCGCGGGCGAAGCGGAAATCGACGCGGTCGCGGCTCGACAGCGCGACCTTGGTGTCGGACACGGCGCGATAAAGCGCGAAGCCGAGATCGTGGTCGACGATGGTGATGAAATCGTGCAGCGGCGCCGGATCGAGCGCGGTGCGCGCGAGCTGCTGCAATTCGCGCAAATCGCCATTGCCCCGCATCATCGCGAGCTGATGCCAGCGGGCAAGGCTCGAATAATAGTGATTGGGGATCGGCAGCACTTTGTCGAACGAGCGGTAGCTGGTGCCCTTGCCGAGTCGCGGCGAGACGATGTGGTCGACGATGCGGTAATCGAAGGTGTCGCCGGCGATGCCGATGCCGGCATGGCCCAGCGGTTCGGCGCGCAGCACGCCGCCCTTGCGCGAGAACCGCATCACGGAGAAGTCGCTGGTGCCGCCGCCGAAATCGGCGACCAGCACGGTGGCATCGTGGTCCAGTGTGCGCGCGAAGGAGAACGCCGCGCCGACCGGCTCGTAGACATAGCGCGCATGGCCGGCGCCGAGCCGCTCGAATGCGGCGCGGTAGCGCTGCATCGCGAGCTCGTCATTGGGATTGCCGCCGGCAAATTTCACCGGACGGCCGACCATGATGGTCGGCGCGCCGAGATCGAATCCTTCGCCGGCATGGCGCGTCAGCGTGCGCAGGAACGCCGCGAGCAGGTCCTCGAACTTGTAGCGTTGCCGGAAGATCTGGGTGGTGTTGAAGGCCGAGCTTGCCGCGAACGTCTTGAACGACTGGATGAAGCGATGGATCGTGCGTCCCTCGAGGAACTGCTCGATCGCCCACGGGCCGCCCTCGGCGCGCGGATGCAGGCCCGCGCCCGGCCGCTCCTCCCAGAAGCACAGCGCAGACACATAGACGCTATGCGTGCGGCCGCCGTGGTCGAAGCGAACAGCCTCGACGCGGCCATCGCCGTCGGACAGCGCGACCACGGTGTTGCTGGTCCCAAAATCGACGCCAATCGAGACGGCGGGCGGGGCGCTCGACATGTCATGCTCGGATTGTCTGTGAAAGGGGGCGGACCTTTAGCGGCTTTGGCCGGATTTGCCAACCCGTCTGGACGCTATCCAGCTGGGCCAGTTCCACCTCCCCTTGGAAAGGGGAGGTCGCTTTGCTCGCCAGAGCAAAGCGGGTGGGGATCCGCGCCCTCCGCAGAGAGCATTGCCTGCGGCTACCCCCATCCCGACCTTCCCCCTTTCAGGGGGAAGGAAGATGACGGCCTCAATGACGCGGCTCAATCCTTCAACGCGTAGGCGATGACGTAGTCGCCGCGTTTGGTGCCGAACGAGCCGTGGCCGCCGGCCGCGGTGACGACGTATTGCTTGCCGCCAGCCTCGTAGCTCATCGGCGTCGATTGGGCGCCGGCCGGCAGGCGATCCTCCCAGAGCACCTTGCCGTTGCGCACATCGTAGGCCCGGATCGTGTACTCATAGGTCCCGGTGTAGAACGCAACGCCGCCGGCGGTGGTGATCGGCCCGCCCAGCATCGGCACGCCCATCTTGAATGGAAGCGGCAGCGGCGTGGTGTCCCGGATCGTGCCGTTGGGATGCTGCCAGACGATCTTCATCGTCTTCAGGTCGATCGCGGCCATCGAGCCCCATGGCGGCCGGTAGCACGGCACGGAGAGCGGCGAGAGGAAGCTCGAGATGCCGACGCCGAACGGCGTGCCGTACATCGGCTGCACCCCGACCTCGCTGCCGACCGGTTTCTCGGCCGTCGGCGCCGGAGGATTGAGCGGACCGCGCGGAATGAGCGTGGAGGCGAACGGCAACGACATCGGATTGGCGATGGCGATCTGCCTGACAGGATCGACCGCGATGCCGCCCCATTCGAACATGCCGAGATTGCCCGGGAAGACCAGCGTACCCTGCAACGAGGGCGGCGTGAAGGTGCCTTCGTAGCGCAAGCGGTGGAACATGATCCGGCACAGCAACTGGTCGAAGATCGTGCCGCCCCACATGTCGGCGCCGGTCAGCTTCGCCTCCGGGCGGAAGGTCAGTTCGGAAAACGGCTGGGTCGCTGCAGAGCGGTCGCCGGGCGCGGGCCCTTGCGGCACCGCGCGTTCCGGCGCCGGCACGATCAGCTCGCCGGTCCTGCGGTCGAGCACGAAGATGTTGCCCACCTTGGTCGGCTGGATCAGCGCGGGAACGACGCCCTTGGCCGTCGTCACATCGACCAAGCTCGGTTGCGAGGGAACGTCCATGTCCCAGAGATCATGATGCACGGTCTGGTACGACCAGACGCGCTTGCCGGTGTTGACGTCAAGCGCGACGATGGCGCTGGAATAGCGCTCGACCAGCGCATCGCGATTGCCGCCCCAGATGTCAGGTCCGTTGTTGCCGGTCGGGATGTAGACCAGATTCAATTTCGGATCGAACGAGGCCGTGATCCAGGAATTCGGCGACCCGTTGGTGTAATGACGCGTCGGCGACGGCAATGCGTTCTCGTCCGCCGCGCCGGAATCCCAGGCCCAAACCAGCTTGCCGGTATAGACATCGAAGCCGCGGATCACGCCCGACGGCACCTCGATCGCATAATTGTCGATCACCGCGGCGGCCACGACCAGGATCTTGTCGCTGACGACCGGCGGCGACGTCGGCTCGAAGAAGCCGGCGGTCTTGATTCCCATCCCTTGCTGCAGGTCGAGGATGCCGTGATCGGCGAAACCATCGCAGAGCTTGCCGCTGTCGGCATCGAGCGCGATCATGCGGCCGTCATTGACGGGCAGGAAGATCCGCCGCGGGCATTCGGCCGGCGCCGGATTGCCGCCAGAGTCGACGGCGCCCTGCGCGGTTTCGTGATAGGAGACGCCGCGGCAAGTCATGTGCTGGAACGTCTTGTTGTGCACGAGCTTGGGGTCGTAGCGCCAGCGCTCCGTGCCGGTCTTGGCGTCGAGCGCAAACAGCACCTGGTGCTGCGAGCAGAGATAGAGCGTATCGCGCACCTTGATCGGGGTGACCTCGAAGGTGGTCTCCCCGGAATCCTCTGGTGTCTTCACGTCGCCGGTGCGGAAGGTCCAGGCGACCTTGAGGTTGCCGACATTGTCAGGCGTGATCTGCTTCAGCGGCGAATAGCGCTGTCCGAACTGCGTGCGTCCATAGGCGCGCCAGTCGCCGTCCGGCTGCGGGTCGGCTTCGCTTTGCGGCACGGCAGAGCCGGACTCGGCAATCGTGCCGTTGATGTCGTGATAGCTGGACAGCAGCCCGGCGATGAGCACCGCCGCAGCAGCGACGACGCCGATCCAGAGTGGCGCCGTCGCGCGCATGTAAGGCACCGGCCCGCTTCGTGTCAGGGCACGAACGATCACCGGCGTAAGCAGCCAAAGCGCCATGGGGAAGATGATGTCGCCACGCGCCGCGAGCGGCCACCAGTCGAACCGCAGCTCATAGACGGCCCACGCCAGCGTGCCGAGCAGCACGATCGCAAACAGCCAGAGCGCCTGATGGCGCCGCGCCAGCAACAGCGCAGCCGTGGCGAGAATGCCGACGCCGAGGACAATGTAGAAGGGCGATCCACCTAGTGCGGCGAGCCAAATGCCCCCGCCCGCGAGGACCAGGCCGATCAGGGCGTAGACGATAGCCGTGATGAAGACTGCCCTGGATCGCTGCATGGTCGCTCCGGTGCGGGGGAGGGATCGGGCTTGTCCCGCACAAGCGCGACAGACCGCGTCCGCCATCGCGGACTGTCGTTCAGCCAACCGCAACTTGCAACCTGGAACTGCGATGTTGATGTGCCACAAGCGCGTAAGGTTGCTATGCGAAACCCGCCGAAGCAAATCATTCAAAATGCGCGCATCTTCAACGGGGAGCAGTGGAGCTGCGGGGCTGACGCAAAGGTGAGAGAATTCAGCGAATTTTGAATCGACGCGCTCTTCCAGTCCTGTGCAGGCGCTGCTCTATACCGTTCCGCGGATCGCACCGCGGATGGTTGGCGCGCAGGAGAAGCAACAATGACACTGAACCCCACTGCCGAGAATTATCGTGTCGCGGTCGCCGCCTACGAGGCGGGCCGGCCGAGCTACCCTGCGGAGATCGTCGCCGCGCTGCCGCTTGCGGCCGCGCGCTGCGTCGTTGACCTCGGTGCCGGAACCGGCAAGTTCACCCGCCTGCTGCTGCAGCATTTGCCCGCGGCTGCGCGCCTGATCGCGGTCGAGCCCGTCGCCGAGATGTCGGCCAGGCTGGCCAGGGAAGCCGGGGTGGAGGTCATCAACACGCGCGCCGATGCGATCAATCTTGATACCGGCAGCGTCGACCTCGTCACCTGCGCCCAGGCGTTCCACTGGTTCGACAACGAGGCGTCGGTGGCCGAGATCGCGCGACTGCTGCATCCCGGCGGGACGCTTGCGCTGGTCTGGAACAACAGGGACGACCGCACGCCGTGGGTCGACGCGTTGTCCGTCATGATCGAGGGTTATGCGGGCGACACGCCCCGGCAACGGACCGGACGCTGGCGCTGGATCCTGAAGGACCCGCGCTTCGTGCTTGAGAGGGAAATCGTGCAGGACCATCCGCACCGGATGAAGCGACAGGACGTCTTCGAGCGCATCGCATCGACGAGCTATGTCGCCAATTTGCCCGATGCGGAGAAGGCGATCCTGCGCGACAAGACCGACAATATCCTGCGCGAAGCCGGTCTCGGCGACGCCGACGAAGTGGTGTTTCCCTATGTCACGCAGCTCTTCTTGCTGAAGCGGGCATAGACCGCGCTATTGCGCGGCACGTCCTTGCTCGACCGCCTGCTTCAGGCGCGGCAGCGTCATGCGCCAGTAGAAGGCAACGTGTTTGGCGCCTGAGTCAGGCCCGATTTCCCAGCCGCTTCCGCGGCGGATCGGCGAAGGCGGCACCTGCTGGGTGACGGTCAGCACCGTTTCGCCGCCGTCAGGCACGAGCGTCATCGTGATCGTTGCATAGGATTGCGGAACATCCGGCAGGCCGGAGACCTGCGACCAATAGGAGTATTCGAGCCGCATCGGCGGCTCGATATGGAGGACGCGGCCCCTGTCGCGATAGCGCTTTGTGCCGATCTCCGCCTCGATCTCGATCGGCGCGCCGATCCGCCAATCGGTCCTGAAATGCGCGTTGCGCCATCTCTCGCCCGCTTTGGAGTCCATGATCGCGTCCCACACCTGCCTTGGCTCGGCAGCGATGCGGATCGTTTCGGTGACGGACTGAAAGGCCGGGGGCTCGTGCGTCATCGAATGCTCACTTGTCGCCCACGACCTTCCATTTTCCATCGGCGCCGCGCCGCAGCGAGGGATCGCCGATGCGGATGTGTTGCGCAAGAAAATCGATGAAAGCGCGGACCCGTGCCGGCAGCGGGCCGGCATGGCCGACATAGACCGCGTGGATGTCCTCGCGGTCGCCGGGATTGAGATTTTGCAGCACCGGCACCAGGCGCCCGGCCTCGATATCGGGGCCGATGTGAAACAGCGCCAATCGTCCGAGCCCGATACCGCCGAGCGTGAGCTGGCGCGCGGCTTCGCCGTCACTGACGCGGGCAACCGGCGGCGGCAGCGCTTCTTCGATCCGTTCAGCGCGGCGAAACGGCCAGCCGCGGATGCTGCGTGGAAAGGTCCAGCCGATGCCGCGATGGTCGGCGAGGTCGGCCGGCGTCTTCGGCGTGCCGAAGCGGGCGAGGTAGGACGGCGCGGCGGCCACCACCATGCGGCTGGTGCCGAGCTTGCGTGCGATCAGCCGGGAGGCGCCGAGCGGGCCGACCCGGATCGCGACATCAGCGCGCGCCTGCATCAGATCGACCAGCGTGTCGGTCAGCACGATGTCGAGCGTGATATCGGGATGTTCGCGCATGAAGCGCGGCAGCAGCGGCATCACATGCAGCATGCCGAACGGGATGTTGCTGTTCACGGTGAGATGGCCGCGCGGCACGCATGAGGCGGCCTCGCGTTCGGCCTCGTCGATATCGGCGAGGATGCGCTGGGCGCGCTGATAGAAGGCCTGGCCTTCCTCGGTGAGCTGCAGCTTGCGCGTGGTGCGGTTGACCAGCCGCGTGCCGAGCCGGGTCTCGAGCCGCGAGACCAGCTTGCTGACGCCGGACGGTGTCTGGCGCAGGCTGTTCGCGGCAGCCGTGAAGCCGCCGAGATCGACGACGCGGACGAATACGTCCATCTCGCCGGAGCGGTTGGTATCTGTGCGGGCCATCTTGAATTCAAGTCACAAATGATTGGATTGCGGTCATTCTAATCCTTCCCCGCCCGGACCGCTATCTCGCTTTGCGGAATCCTTTTTGTCCGGAGCGACACATGCCTGCTGCAGTCCTTGCCTTGACCGCCGGTGCCTTTGGTATCGGCACCACCGAATTCCTCATCATGGGACTGCTGCTGCAAGTCGCCGCCGACATGCAGGTATCCGTATCCGCGGCTGGCCTGCTGATCTCCGGCTATGCGCTCGGCGTATTCGTCGGCGCGCCGATCCTGACGCTGGCAACACGGCGGATGCCGCGCAAGGCGGTTTTGCTGGCGCTGATGGCGATCTTCACGCTCGGCAACGCAGCGTGTGCGCTGGCGCCGAGCTACGGGCTCTTGATGGCGGCACGCATTCTCACCTCGCTGGCGCACGGCACCTTCTTCGGCGTCGGCTCCGTGGTGGCGACAAGCCTCGTCCCGGAAGACAAGCGCGCGTCGGCGATCGCCACGATGTTCATCGGGCTCACGGTTGCGACCCTGCTCGGCGTGCCCTTCGGCGCCTGGTTCGGGCTGATGCTCGGCTGGCGCGCGGCGTTCTGGGCGGTGGCCGCGATCGGCGTGATTGCGTTCATCGTGCTGGCGGTGCTGGTCCCCGGCCATGTCGGCGCCAACGACAAGCCCGCGCCGCTGCGCGAGGAACTCGCCGTGCTCGGCCGCCCGCAGGTCCTGCTCGGACTGGCGATGACGGTGTTCGGCTTCGGCGGGCTGTTCGCGGTCTTCACCTATGTGCAGCCGATCCTGACGCGGCTCACCGGATTCTCCGACGCCGCGGTGTCGCCGATCCTGCTGGTGTTCGGTGCCGGCCTTGCGATCGGCAACGTCGCCGGCGGACGGCTCGCCGACAAGGGACTTGCGCGGGCGCTGCTGGTGTCGCTCGGCGGCCTCGCCGCCGTGCTCGTCGCGCTGACGGCGGTCGTCTCGATCAAGGCATTGGCGGTCGTGCTGCTGTTCATTCTCGGCATCGCCGCGTTCGCGACCGTCGCGCCGCTGCAGCTCCGCGTGCTCGAAGCCGCCGGCGTCGAAGGGCGGACGCTGGCCTCCAGCCTGAACATCGCGGCGTTCAATCTCGGCAACGCGCTCGGCGCCTGGGCCGGCGGCGTCACCATCGATCGCGGCCTCGGCCTCGGCGCGCTGCCGCTGGTGGCCGCCGTCATCACTGCAATCGGCCTGCTGCTCGCGCTGTGGAGCCTGCGCCTCGATCGGCCGATCGCGCTCGCCGCGCAGTGCCCGGCGGAATGAATCGGATCAAGGGAGCATGACCATGGAATACCGCAATCTCGGTGCATCCGGCCTGAAGGTCCCCGTGCTTAGCTTCGGCACCGGCACCTTCGGTGGCCAGGGGCCGCTGTTCTCGGCCTGGGGCCGCAGCGACGCCAGCGAGGCGCGCGGGTTGATCGACATCTGCCTCGAGGCCGGCGTCAATTTGTTCGACACCGCCGATGTCTATTCAAACGGCGCGTCGGAGGAGATCCTCGGCGCCGCGATCAAGGGCCGCCGCGACAAGGTGTTGATCTCGACCAAGACCGGCCTGCCGATGGGCGACGGCCCGCTCGATGCCGGTACGTCGCGATATCGCCTGGTCGCCGCGGTCGACGCCGCGCTGCGCCGGCTCAACACCGACTATATCGACCTGCTGCAGCTTCATGCTTTCGATGCCTTCACGCCGGTCGATGAGGTGCTGTCGACGCTCGACGCGCTGGTGCGCGCCGGCAAGCTGCGCTATGTCGGCGCCTCGAATTTCTCCGGCTGGCATCTGATGAAATCGCTCGGTGTCGCCGAGCGGCACGGCTGGCCGCGCTACGTGGCGCACCAGGTCTATTATTCGCTGGTCGGTCGCGACTATGAATCCGAGCTGATGCCGCTCGCGCTTGACCAGGGCGTCGGCGCGCTGGTCTGGAGCCCGCTCGGCTGGGGCCGTCTCACCGGCAAGATCAGGCGCGGGCAGCCATTGCCGACCAACAGCCGCCTGCACGAGACCGCGCAGTTCGGGCCGCCGGTCGACGACGAGAAGCTTTACGCGATCGTCGACGCGCTGGACGTGGTAGCCACGGAGACCGGCCGCAGCGTGCCGCAGATCGCGATTGCCTGGCTGCTGACGCGGCCGAGCGTCTCGTCCGTAATCATTGGCGCCCGCGATGAGGCGCAGTTGCGCGACAATCTCGGCGCGGTCGGATGGTCGCTCTCGCCGGACCAGATCGCGCGTCTCGATCGCGCGAGCGCGGTGATGCCGGCCTATCCCTACTATCCCTACCGAATCCAGGAAGGCTTCGCGCGCCTCAATCCGCAGCCAGTGTGAGTCCGTCGCAGACTCGGTCTCATGCCTGGACGGTGTGCTCGCAGACCTGCCGGCGGTATTCCGCCGGCGTCACGTTCATGTGCTGCCGGAACACGCGATTGAGGTGGCTTTGATCTGCGAAGCCGGCGAGCAGCGCGATCTCCTTCAGCGCGACGCGGTCCTTGCGCAGATGCTGGCACGCATGCTCCACCTTGCGCCGCAGGACATAGGCATGCGGCCGCATGCCGTAATGCACGCGGAATTTGCGGGCGAACTGGACCGGCGTGCAATTGCAGATGTTCGCGAGCTCCTCCAGCGTGATGTTCCGGAAGATGTTCTGCTCGATATAGTCCTCGATCAGCCGGGCATGCGCCGGGCGGAAGCGTCCTTGCGCGCAGGGCATCTTGAACTCGATCGCCGCATATTTCCGCAGGATGTGCACGCTCGCCTGCAGCGCCAGCGCATCATAGCAGAGGCGTCCGCCGGGACCGCCCGCGGCGACTTCCTGGACCATTTGATCGTTGATCCAGGTCAGCATTGGGTCTTCGACCTTGAGCAGGTCGTGAATCTCGATCGTTTCGGCGTCGCGGTCGAAGGCATCGCTCGCGGTCTTCGTCATGAGGGCAGGAGAGATGTAGAAATGGCTGACCTCAATGTCGTTGTTCCAATGCCAGCTTGACGGCTCTGCGCGCGTCATGAGCGACGTGACGCCGCGACCGACTTGATCCTGCTTCCACGCGCCGGTGACGCGGCGGTTCATCGACGTCACGCCGTCGCGATAGAGCACCAGGAGGAAGTTTGCCGACGGCGGGACCCAGATGTCCGACGGCGCATAGCGGAAAATTCGCAGCCGGAAATCACTTCTCCCGACCGCCAAACTATCCAGCTTCATCTCGCCGGGAGCGTAGCGCGGCAGCTCCTCGACCGTGATCAACTGGCCCATCGCGTGAGCCTCCTCCCTGGGATTGGTGGCGCGGTTGACCGCTTGTTCTTGGCCGGACGGCTGAGCGCAGAATAGGCCGCTTTCGCCATTTGCCAAGCCGACCAACGGCCGGTGCTCGATTGCACGGTCGCGTTCCAGAGATTGTCGGTTTCATCCAAGCCGCGCGGCCGAACGGCCCGTAGCCTGCTCTGCGTTTCGGCGACAACGCGAACGGCCGAAACCCAAATTGACGCAACGCACCATCATCCGGCGACACCGCGGGTGGGAAGGTGCGTGCGAGAAGCCAGACACAGGAGGAAACCATGACCGAGACCGTCACAAGGTCGAATGGAAGCAATGGTGCGCATGCAACGACCAAGCTCGACGCCGTGGTCGTCGGCGCCGGCGTCGCCGGTCTCTATCAATTGTTCCGCCTGCGTGAGCAGGGACTGAGCGTGAAGGCGATCGATGCCGGGTCTGGCGTCGGCGGCACCTGGTATTGGAACCGCTATCCCGGGGCACGCTTCGATTCCGAAGGCCACACCTATCAGTACCTGTTCTCCGAGGAGCTCTACAAAGGCTGGAGCTGGAGCGAGCGATTCCCGGGCCAGCCGGAAATCGAGCGCTGGCTGAACTACGTCGCCGACCGCCTCGACCTCAGGAAGGACATTCAATTCGGCACCACGGTGAAGAGCGCGCATTTCGATGAGGCGACACAACGCTGGCTGGTCGCGACCGACCAGGGCGACGTGATCGACACCCAGTTCCTCGTCACCTGCTGCGGCATGCTCTCGGCCCCGCACGTGTCCTTCCCGGGACAGGAGATGTTCAAGGGCAAGCTGTTCCACACCGCGCGCTGGCCCAAGGGGCCGATCGAGCTCGCCGGCAAACGCGTCGGCGTGGTCGGCAACGGCGCGACCGGAATCCAGGTGATCCAGTCGATCGCCGGTGAGGTAGGCCATCTCAAGGTGTTCATCCGCACCCCGCAATACATCATCCCGATGAAGAACCCGAAATGGGATGCGTCGGACGCCGAGGCCTACAAGTCGAAGTTCAAGTTCCTCACCGAGCGGCTGCCGAAGACGTTCACCGGCTTCGAATTCGACTTCGAGCATGCCTGGGCCGACCTGACGCCGCAGCAGCGCCGCCAGGTGATCGAGGATTGCTGGAACGACGGATCCCTGAAACTGTGGGTTTCGTCCTTCGCCGAACTGTTCTTCGACGAAGCCGTCAACGCCGAGATCACCGAATTCGTGCGCGAGAAGATGCGCGAGCGGATCAAGGACCCCAAGCTGTGCGAACAGCTGATTCCTGCCGATTACGGTTTTGGCACGCACCGGGTGCCGCTGGAATCCAATTTCCTCGAGGCTTTCCACCGGCCCAATGTCGAGATCGTCAGCGTCAAGAACAATCCGATCGCCCGCATCACGCCTGAGGGCATCCAGACCGCCGACGGCACGGTGCACGAGTTCGACGTCATCATCCTGGCGACCGGCTTCGACGCCGGAACGGGAGCGCTGACGCGGATCGACATCCGCGGCCGCGACGGGCGATCGCTGAAGGACGATTGGGGCAGGGACATCCGCACCACGATGGGCTTGCAGGTCCATGGCTATCCGAATCTGTTCACAACGGCGGTGCCGCTCGCGCCCTCGGCCGCACTCTGCAACATGACCACCTGCCTGCAGCAGCAGGTGGAGTGGATTGCCGACTGCATCAGATATTTGCGCGGCAAGAACCTGAACGTCATCGAGCCGACCAGGGATACCGAGGATCAGTGGGTGGCGCATCACGATGAGACCGCCAACGCAACGCTGATCGCCAAGACCAACTCCTGGTACCTGGGCTCCAATGTCGAGGGCAAGCCGCGCCGGGTGCTGTCCTATTGCGGCGGTGTCGGCACCTATCGCCAGAAATGCGATGAGGTCGCCGCGAGCGGCTATCGCGGTTTTGCCACGCAGTAGGGCTGACCGCATTTCGACCGCGTAGCCGGATGGAGCGAAGCGTAATCCGGGCTGCGCGGGTCAACATCACAAAACACAGGAGGAAGACAATGAGCACGAATTTCGGTGCAGCCGCCGATGCAATCCTTGACGGCGTCGTGACTTCAAACCCGCGCGTTCCCGGCGTCGTTGCGATGGTGACCGACCGCCATCGCAACATCTATGAAGGTGCCGCCGGCAAGCGCCGCCTCGACCAGCCCGCCGATATGACGGCCGATAGCGTGTTCGCGATCTTCTCGACCACCAAGGCGATCACCGGGACGGCCGTCCTGCAGCTCGTCGAGGAAGGCAAGCTCGATCTCGACGCACCCGCCAGGACCTACGCGCCCGACATCGGCAAGCTCCAGGTGATCGAGGGTTTTGACGACAAGGGCGAGCCGCGGCTGCGTCCGCCGAAGCGCGACATCACCACCCGCATGCTGATGGTCCACAGCGCGGGTTTGAGCTACGACTTCATCAATCACACCTATAACCGGCTGGCGCAAGAGAAGGGGCAGCCCAGCGTCATCACGGCATCCAAGGCTTCGCTGATGACGCCGCTGCTGTTCGATCCAGGCGAGCGCTGGGAATACGGCACCAACATGGATTGGTGCGGCCAGATCGTCGAGGCCATCGCCGGCAGGCGGCTCGGCGAGGTCTTCAGGACGCGGATCTTCGAGCCGCTCGGGATCATGGACACGACGTTCGAGCTCACCGACGCGATGCGTCGCAAGCTCGCCGGCATCCACGCCCGCAACGCCGACGGCTCACTCACGCCGATGGATTTCGAGCTGCCGGCCAATCCCGAGATCCACATGGGCGGCCACGGGCTTTACGGCACGATCGGCGACTACATGCGATTCATCCGGATGTGGCTGAACGACGGCGCCGGCGAGCATGGGCGGGTCCTGAAGGCGGAGACCGTGCGGATGGCGGAGAAGAACCATCTCGGCAACAACAAGGTCACCGCGATCACCGGCGTGATCACCTCGCTCGCCAACGACGCCGAGTTCTTCCCCGGTCAGTCGAAATCCTGGGCGCTGAGCTTCATGATCAATGAGGAGCAGGCTCCGACCGGCCGCCCCGCCGGCGCGCTCGGCTGGGCTGGGCTGGCCAATTTGTTCTACTGGATCGATCGGCAGAACGGTTTTGGCGGATACTGGGCGACGCAGATCCTGCCGTTTGGCGATCCGACGTCCTTTATCGGCTACATCAATTTCGAGACCGCGTTCTACGAATCCCTGAGGCTGCGCAAGGCGGGATAGGGACAGCCAATCGGAGCGTGCTAAAGGCTAGCTCGCTCCGAGCAGCTCCGTGATCAGCCCCGCCGCCTTGATCCCGGTGCCGCTGATGATGACGACGGTGCGCTCCGCCGGCCGGATCGCGCCGCGCGCCTTCAGGACATCGAGCGCGGCGGCGGCCGAGGCCGAGGTCGGCTCGACGAACAGCCCGGTCTGCGCCAACCGCTTCAACGCGGCGACGATGCCGTCTTCGGAAATTGCGACGGTGCCGCCGCCGCTCTCCTTCAGCGCCGCGATCATCTGCTTCAGCCGCAGCGGATGCTTGATCGCGGTGCCCTCGGCGATGGTCTTGCGGACCGCGCGATCGACCGGCGTGTCGACGCCGGCGGCGAAGCTGGCATCGACCGGCGAGCAGTTGAGCGGCTGTGCCGCGAACAGGCGCGGCAGGCGCGCGATCTGCCCGGCCGCCAGCAGCTCGTTGAAGCCGATATAGCAGCCGAGCAGGCTGCTGCCGGCGCCGACCGGCATGATGACGTTGTCCGGCGCGGTGAAGCCGAAATCTTCCCAGATCTCATAGGCCAGCGACTTGGTGCCCTGCAGGAAGAACGGTTGCCAGTTGTGGCTGGAGTAGAAGATCTGCTTCGACTGGCGGATCGCCTCTGCCTCGGATTCCTCGCGCGGGCCTTCGATCAGCTGCACCTCGGCACCGAAGGCGTGCATCTGCGCCACCTTCATCGGCGACGTCGTCGCCGGCGCAAGGATCCTGACCCGCATGCCGCCGGCCGCGCCATAGGCCGAGACCGACGCGCCGCCATTGCCGGAAGAGTCCTCCAGCACCGCATCGACGCCGAGCTGGCGCAGGAACGACAGCATCACCGTGGTACCGCGATCCTTGAAGCTTGCGGTCGGATTGAACCATTCGAGCTTGAAATGCGGCCGCAGATCATCCCACGCCTTCTCGACGGCTGGCGTGCAGCCTTCGCCCATCGTGATCGGCCGCCTGATCTCGACCGGCAGCGCCGCGCGGTAGCGCCACAGCGACCGCGTCGTGCGATCGATGTCGTCGCGGGAGATGCCCGGCAGCGGCGTTATCAGGAGCGGCTTGCCTTCGTCGGAGCACCAGCGCGGGATATCCAGCGGATAGAGCTTTCCGTTGAGCGGGTCGATGTAGCTGGGTGAAGGCATGTCGTGAAATCCCAAACGCGAGTGGCATTCAGCGGCCGTTACGCCGCGCCGGCCTGCCTGCTCAGATAACTCTTTGCAAAATCGAGATACCAGTCGAGGCATCCTGGATTGGCCATCGCATCGCGATTGATGATCTTCTCGACGGGGTGGCCGAGCAGTAGCTTCTTGACCGGCAGCTCCTGCTTTTTGCCGGACAGCGTGCGCGGAATCTCCGCCACCACGAAGATATCGTTGGGCAGGAAGCGGCGCGACAGCCCGGCCTCGACCGCCTTGTTGATCTTGGCCTTCATTGCGGCGTCGAGCGCAATGCCCTCGCGCAGCACCACGAACAGCGGCATGTAGCTGTCGCGGCCGAGATATTCGAGGTCGACGACCATCGAATCCAGCACCTCCGGCAGCGCCTCGATCGCGGAATAGAGCTCGCTGGTGCCCATCCGCAAGCCATGGCGGTTGATGGTGGCGTCGCTGCGGCCATAGATCACGCAGGAGCCGTCGGGGTCGATCTTGAGCCAGTCGCCATGCCGCCACACCGGGCCGCGGCCACTTCCGTCGAAATTGTCGGGGTAGGTCTCGAAATAGCTGGAAAGGTAGCGTGCGTTGCCGGGATCGTTCCAGAAGCGCAGCGGCATCGAGGGCAGCGGCTCGGTGCAGACGAGCTCGCCGACCTCGTCGATCACCGCGTGGCCCTGCTCGTCGAACGCTTCCACCGCGCAGCCGAGCAGGCGGCATTGCATGATGCCCGGCGTCTGCGGCAATTCGCGATTGCCGCCGATGAAGGCGCCGGCGAAATCGGTGCCGCCGGAAATATTGGCCCACCACATATCGGCCTGCGCGGCATTGCCGTAGTGCTTCGCGAGCGCGGCGAAGCGCTCGTTGAACCAGGCCTGGGTGTCGGCGCTGAGCGGCGAGCCGGTCGAGCCGAGCGTGCGCAGGCCGGAGAGGTCGCCGACGGCAGCGAGATCGATTTCCGCCTTGGTGCAATTGGCAAAGAACGCCGCCCCTGCGCCGAAGAAGGTGGCCTTGGCGTCGGCGACGAAGCGCCACAGCGTGGTCCAGTCGGGCTTGTCCTTGGTGCCGCCGGGACTGCCGTCGAAAATGCAGCAGGTCGTGCCGTTGAGCAGGCCGTTGGCCTGGCAATTCCACATGATCCAGCCGGTCGAAGAGTACCAGTGGAAGCGTTCGCCGAACGAGTTTGGCTGATAGCTGCAGCCGATGTCGTTGTGCAGGGTCGAGAGCGGCAGCGCCACGACGATGATGCCGCCATGGCTGTGCAGGATCGGTTTCGGCAATCCGGTGGTGCCTGAGGAATAGACGATCCAGAGCGGATGATCGAACGGCAGCCATTCCGGCTCGAAGGCGTCGATCTCCGCACTCCGGCCCGCGAGGATCGCTGACAATCGCGTCTCGGACGGCGCGGCGTCGCTGTGCAGGATGACATGCTGCACGGTCGGCAGCGCGCGCCGCAATTCCTCGATCACACCTTGCCGGTCGTGGCGGCGGCCGGCATAGGTCACGGCGTCGCAGGCGATCAGCACCTTCGGCTCGATCTGCTTGAAGCGATCGATCACCGCGGGTGCCGCCATGTCAGGCGCGCAGACGCTCCAGACCGCGCCCAGGCTCGCGGTCGCGAGGAACGCGATGATCGTCTCGGGAATGTTCGGCAAGTAGGCGGCGACGCGATCGCCGGCGCGCACGCCGTTGGCCTTCAGATGCAGCGCCAGCGCTGCCGATTTGCGCTGCAGCTCGGGCCAGCTCGTCTCCGAGAGCTTGCCGTCCTCGCCGCTCGAGATCAGGGCCGGCAGGCCTGCGGCATGCGCCGGCGCGACATGGCGGAAGACCTGGCGCGCGTAGTTCACCGAAGCGCCGGGAAACCACACCGCGCCCGGCATCTTGCGCTCGGCCAGCACCGCCGAATGCGGCGTCGGCGAGCGCAGGTCGAAATAATCCCACACGCTCTGCCAGAAGGCGTCGATATCGGTGACCGACCAGCGCCGCATCGCCTCGAAATCCGCAAATTCAAGGCCGCGCGTCTGCTTCAGCCATTGGCGGTAAAGAGCCATTTGCGGGACGTAAGCTGCTGTCATGGGCGGTTTCCGAAAGTCCTTGTGTCGTGGCGGGCGACCGAGGCCCGCCGGCGTGTCTTAACATAGTGATGCGAGCACGGGGAACGCAGTCGAGCAGCAAGCTGCGTCATATTCTTACCGCCGCCGCAGCGTGCTATTCCATCGGGTGCGGCTGATTCCATGCGGCAACTGAATCGAGCGGCCATGTCCGTCGGCGAACTCTTCATTCTCGGCTTTTACGGCAAGGTCGTTCCGCCCTGGCTGAAGGAATTTGCCGCGCAGTTCGGGCTCGGCGGGGTAATCCTGTTCGACTATTCCTGCCGGACCCGGCAGTATGACAACAACATCGCCTCGCCCGCGCAGGTGCAGTCGCTCTGCGCCGAGATCGCGGCGCTGCCGTCGCGGCCGCTGGTCTTCATCGACCAGGAGGGCGGCCTGGTGCGCCGGCTCAAGGACAGCTGCGGTTTTCAGCCGCTGCCGAGCGCGAAGGAGTTCAACCTGCTCGCGCGCGCGGAAAAGCAGACGGTGCTGGCCGCAAGCTACGGCGAGCTGCGCCGGCTCGGCATCCGCTACAATTTCGCGCCTGTCATCGACGTCGACTACAATCCCGACAATCCCAACATCGGCAGGATCAAGCGGTCCTATTCGCCCGATATCGGTGAGGTCGAGGCCAATGCCCGGCTGGTCGACGCTGCGGCGCGGCAGGCGGGAGTAGGCCTCTGCCTGAAGCATTTTCCGGGCATCGGCGGTGCAAGCGTCGATTCGCACCTGGAGTTCATGGACATTTCCGATGCGCTGCGTCCCGAGCAGGAGGAGCTGTTCTACGCGTTGGCGCCGCGCACCTATGGCGATGCGGTGCTGGTCAGCCACGCCATTGTCCGGCAGTGGGACGCGCAGCGTCCGATGACATTGTCATCGGCCGGGCTCGGCCGGCTTCGCCGTCGTCTGCCCGAGACGCTGCTGATCACCGACGACATGCAGATGCAGGGGCTGCAGAAGGCGCTCGGCACAAGCGCGGCCAGCCTGCAGTCGATCGCCGCCGGCATGGACATGATCTGCATCGGCAACAATCTGTTCGACCAGGAGCAGGGGATGGCCGGCATCGCCGCGGCGGTCGCGGGTGCGGTGCAGGATGGATCACTTGATCAGGCCGCGGTGCGGCGATCCATTGCGCGCGTGCAAAAGCGCAAGGCGCTGTTCGCCTGACGGCGTTGAACCAAATTTTGCGTCGGGCGACCACAAGGTGTGGAACCAAATTTCATTGCCGCGATTTAACAATGACGCTCATCGGGGCTGACAACCATGAAGATGCTCAAGCGTCTCTTCCGATTGACCTGGCTACGTCGGGCCGCACGCAAACCAGCCGATTTTCCGCCTGCCTCCATCGATCCTGACGAATTCAGCCGCCTGCTTTGCAGCGGGCGCGCCGAGGATTTGCGGACACTGGCAAAGCGATTGAGCCAGCGCTCGCGGGCTCACGCATAGGCGGTGGATCGGATCCAATCGCCAGCCCGGTCTTCGGCCAAAACCGGCAAGTCCGGCGCGCGGCCGTGACTCCCGGCATCGGTCTCGATGCGACCGGCTACTGCTTTGCTTTTTCATGATTGCCGATCCCGACCGCCTTGTAGTCGTAGGTCGGGTAGAACTCCGTGTGGTAGGCGCCCCAGGCGCTGTTCTCGATGACGCGGTTGACCTCGCGCAGCCGCGACGCCGGCAACCGCAGCGTCACCACCTGGCCGATCCCCATCATCACGTACCAGCTGACGACCTCGACACCCTCGGGCGGAAACGCCTTGTAGAAGCCCTGCCGCTCAAGCTGGGCATTGAGCTCACCGAGCGGTCGTGACTGATCATGCTTGAAGAAGATGGTGAGCATGACCGCGGTGTCGGGCGTCGGCGTTGCATCGCTGGTCGGCGGGGTCTGGGCCTGCGCGCCTGCGCTAAGCAGCAGTGCCGCGGCGAGCGCCGCAATCGTCATCAAGGAAATCCAGGATCCGTTCCGCCCTCGCTTCATGGCCGCGCCCTTATTGCTGATCGAGAGGCGGCGATCATCGCGACGCCTGCCGGGGCTGTAAATTGACATTCGCCTGATCCGGTGCCTGCCCGACGCTTCTCGGTTGATGTGAACCGTCTCATAGGTGCGCGCGCCCGCGTGCGGTATGCCGGGGCCATCCCGATGCCCAGAGGGATGATCGATGACGACCCGGCGAATGGCGTATTGGTGGTTCAGGTTCGTTCTTTCGGGGCGGTTCCTGCAGAAATTCCTTCGGCTCCGGCGCCCTTGAGGCGATGCCGGGCCGCTTTTTTCAATCCGGAACCAAGGGGCCGGAAACGGCTGGTCGAACCGTCAATGCCGGGCCGCGCATCCCGCCGGTGGCCACCTCGCTTACCCGTCCCGTAAGAATACTGTAATTCGACTCAAATATGCGAGATTCGTTGCCAAATCAGCGGTAACCTGCGCCTGCTTGGCAGGTCGGGGACCGAGGTCACAGTTGCGTCACCCGTAGTTCTACGGAGCCCCATGTTAACGCGGCCACAAGTTCACCTTTGGTAAACCATACTTATGACGCAACATGACAACCGAGCCGAGGCGCGCCTTCCGGCATGGACGGGTGGAACCGCGACGCTCGAGCCGCAGTCGCTTGACACTCAGGGACCCGCAGGGCCGCGGCCGCAGGCGGACGCCGGTGCCGCGATCGTCCGGCAGTTCAATGGGCCGGTGACGGCGCTGCTGCTCTATATGAACGAACTCAAGCAGCACAGTCAGCAATTCGCGCACGCGCCCGGCAACGGCGTCTATCTGCGGCAGGTGATCGAGAACGCGCTCGAGCAGACCGAGCGCGTGTCCGCGATGCTGAAGCAGATTTCCGACCTCTATCCCAATGCCGTCCCGGCCGCAGACCTCAGGCCGCCGGGCGACGACAAGCCGGCAGGCTCCCGGCCGCCGGATGTCGTGTTCGCACCGGAAGCCGGCCGCAAGCCATTGACCAAGCGCGAGCGTGAAGTGCTAAGCCTGATCAGCGACGGCTATTCCAACAAGCAGGGTGCGCTGCGGATGAACATCAGCCCGCGCACGTTCGAGAGCCATCGCGCCGAGGCGATGCGCAAGCTCGGGGCGCGCAACACCGCCGACCTCGTCCGCAAGGCCTTGCTGCATTCGGCATAGAGCGTTTTCAAGCGAAGTGGTTCGCGCAAAGAAGACGCGTCAAAACTGAAAACCAGAGCCCCGTTCCGATTCCATCGGAATGGGGCTCTGAGCGGTGTTCGGTTCGTTAGGACCCGGTTCTCAGAAATCGTCTTTTCAGAAATCGTCTTCCGCGGCGAAGCACAGGCGCGGTGCGAGCCGCGCGGCCGTCGCGGATGCCTTCGGTTCATCCGGAACGATCGTGACCACCCATGCCGCGGTCGCGCCAGACCTGCTTTCGACGATCGCGCGCACGCGTCCCGTGACGGTCGCGCCGGCCGACCGTATGGTGGCGGTCCGGCCGTTGAACTGGGCCATGCGGAAGCGCCGGGCTTCCTTCCGGTCGGTCGTCTGGTACGTGAACATCGGCTCCCCCGTGCGTCCACGTGAATGTGAGGAAACAGCGTTATCCGACGATGAAAATCGCACGCCGTAGAAGTACGGCTTGCACAGCGGTCAGAGCGCTTTTGAGCGAAGCGGGTGCCGGCTTGCGCGAAGAAGACGCGGCAAAAACAACAAACTCTAACGGCCGACTTCCTGACAATTCAGCAGTCCGGCATATTGCGCCTTGACCGCGGCGTAGCATTCGCACGCCGTCTTGATCAGCCCATCCGCGTTGGTGATCTCGATGTGCCCGCGGCTGTAGTGGATGAAATTGGCCTGTTGCAGGGTATGCGCGACCAGCGACACGCTGTTGCGGCGCGCGCCGATCATCTGCGCCATCGCCTCCTGCGTCAGGACGATCTTGTTGCTGCCGGAGAGATCGCGCGTGTGCAGCAGGCATCGCGCCAGCCGTGACTCCACGGTGTGCGCGGCGTTGCAGCCGGCGGTCTGCTGGATCTGGGCATAGACGGCGAGCCCGTGCCGGATCAATCTCGCGCGAAGCGTCGGGCTCTGGCCGGCAGCTGCGCGCAACGGCTCCAGTTCCACGGTCGAGGCGACGCCGGGCACCAGCACCGTGGCGTTGTTGAGGACAGGCCCTTCGACGAGCGGGGCGAATGCGCCATAGATGCTGTCGCGGCCGACCATCGCGACCTGCACGCGCTCGCCTCTAGCCAGCTTGACCACCAGCGAGATCACGCCCTTGTGCGGCATGTATGTCCGCTTGAGCATCTCGTCGGTCTCGACCAGGACCGAATCGGCCGCGAGGTCGACCGTCCGCAGATGCGGCCGAATCAATTCGAAATCGCTCGCCGAGAGCGACGCCAGGAATCCGTTGGGTGATCGAGGAACCGTTTCCAAAGCAACCTCCAGCCTGCCGGCAAAGCTTGTCTCTGGGCCCAGGGCTGACGTGCGGCTGGACGTCCTTGCAACCTATTCTGGCACGCCAGGGTTCCAATGGAAACATGTCTTGGTTCCAATAGGAATAGACCTATCGCCGCACATTCGGGTTGTCTGCTCGATCGCAGTTGGGGCTGGCGGCGCGCCAGTCAGTCTTCCGGCCCGATCAATTGTTCGGCGTGCGCCTTGACCGTCGTATAGCATTCACACGCCGCCTTCCGCAGGCCGTCGATATCGGTGATCTCGATATGACCGCGGCTGTAACGCAGGATGCCGGCCTGCTGAAACCCATGTGCGACAATCGAAACCGCATTGCGCCGGACGCCGATCATCTGCGCCAGCATCTCCTGGGTTAGCGGCAACGCCTCGCTGCCGCACAGATCGCGTGCGCGCAGCAGCCATCGTGACAGCCGTGCCTCCACCGGATGCGAAACATTGCAGGCGACGGATTGTTGCGTCTGCGCCATCAGCGCCTGCTCATAGAGCGCGACCAGGGTCCGGAAATCCGCGCTGCGATTTGCTGCCTCGCGGAAATCCTCCGCCCGCATCATCGAGGCTGAGCCTGGCACCACGACAATCGCATCGGCAAGCAGCGGCCGCTCGTGCAGGGCGGCAGACGCGCCCACGACGCCGTCGCGACCGACGGTTGCAATCTCGACAGATTGCCCGTCGGACAGATTGATCATCATCGAGACCACGCCGCTATGCGGAAAATAAACCCGCTGCACCGGCGCGCCGGCATCGGCGAGCGCCGTTTCCTTGGTCAGGTCGACGGTTTCCAGGAGAGGATGAAGTTGTTGCGCGTACTCCGTGGGGGGAAGTGCTTGCAACAGACGATTGGGCGGACGCGATACCGCGGACATTGC
Source organism: Bradyrhizobium sp. 33ap4 (assembly GCF_032654765.1). Classification (NCBI taxonomy): domain Bacteria; kingdom Pseudomonadati; phylum Pseudomonadota; class Alphaproteobacteria; order Hyphomicrobiales; family Nitrobacteraceae; genus Bradyrhizobium; species Bradyrhizobium sp. 33ap4. The sequence goes on from NZ_JAUMTJ010000010.1 coordinate 31,861, forward strand.
TGCTCCTGCCGAGGGCGGGAGCACTACGGTCTCGCATCACCTACTCTTGGCGTGTGGAAGGACTGCGAACATAGCTTGCCTGTCCAATTGCACAAGGGTTGTGGTGTTGAAACTATACCCTCTGGAGGGCAGACGGCGTGGCCGCCGCCGGGACCGGTGATCGACGTCGATCCGCGCGGCGCGAGATCCCAGCGCGACTTTGTCTCTCATTTATTGATTTCCATTAACTCTGTTCCTCGCTGGACTTTGCATCGTGGTGACCTGCAACGCCGGCTATCGACGCGCCGGGCCTGCCGCGCCGGGATGTCGCAAGTCCTGCACATGCGCAGGAAATTCACGGCCATGACGTCGGTCCGGCGCCGACCGCGCGCTGCCGCGGCCAGCCATCGCGCCGGCCGCCCGTCGAATCACCGGCAAGGCCGTCCTGGGTATTTGTACGGACCAGCCCTTTAACGAACGGGTAGCGCGGACGGACCAGTGTGACGTGGGTCGCCGTGCGAAATTTACGGCGTCGCGTCAATCGTGTTCATCCAGAAGGGTATCCAGTATGTCCGGCATCGTTCTTTCGGCATCGGTCCGTCAAAACCTGCTTTCGCTGCAGTCGACCGCTGACCTGCTCGCCACCACGCAGAACCGCTTGTCCACCGGCAAGAAGGTCAACACTGCTCTCGACAATCCGACCAACTTCTTCACGGCGCAGTCGCTCGACAACCGCGCCAGCGACATCAACAACCTCCTGGACGGTATCGGCAACGGCGTGCAGGTGCTGCAGGCCGCCAACACCGGCATCACCTCGCTGCAGAAGCTGGTCGACAGCGCCAAGTCGGTCGCCAACCAGGCCCTGCAGGCCGCCGTCGGCTATTCCGCGAAGTCGTCGGTGACGACCGCCGCGATCCCCGGCGCGACCGCCGACAACCTGCTCGGCACCGCGACCCCGACCAATGCGACCCTCACCAGCACCGCCGCCTATACCGGCATCGACCTCACCGCGGCCGGCGCGAACCTGACGTTCCAGATCAACAGCCAGACTGTGACCTTGAACTCGGGCACGAACTACTCCGCCACCCAGGTTCGCGATGCGATCAACACGCAGGTCGGCGCCAGCGCCAAGGTCGCCGCCTCGATCGACGGCACCGGCAAGCTGGTCCTGACCAGCACCAACACCGCCGGCACCGGCGACACGCTCACCGTCGGTACGTTCAGCTCGGGCGACGCGACGCAGCTCGGCCTCCCGGCCGGTGCTACGGCAACCGCAACCGGCACGGCTGGCGCGAGCCCGCTGGACACCCTCACGCTGACCATCGGCGCAACCGGCAACGGCACTGCGACCAACATCACCTTCGGCACCGGTGCCGGCAAGGTGAAGTCCCTCAACGACCTGAACGCCGCGCTGGCGGCCAACAACCTGCAGGCCTCGCTCAGTGCGGCCGGTGCGCTCACCATCAGCACCACCAACGATGCCGCTTCGGCGACCATCGGCACGATTGGCGGCACGGCGGCCGGCGCCGGCAAGCTGTTCAACGGCCTTGCGGGCAGCGCTCCGGTGCAGGACCCGACTGCGCTGGCGAACCGCGCCAACCTGGTCAACCAGTACAACAACATCCTGGACCAGATCACCACGACCGCCCAGGACGCGTCGTACAACGGCATCAACCTGCTCAATGGCGATCAGCTCAAGCTGACCTTCAACGAGACGGGCTCCTCGACGCTGAAGATCCAGGGCGTGACCTTCGACGCCACCGGCCTCAACCTCACCAAGCTGACCGCCGGCACGGACTTCGTGGACAACGCTTCGGCCAACGCGACGCTGAAGACGCTGAACAGCGCGAGCGGCCTGCTGCGCACCCAGGCTTCGACCCTTGGTTCGAACCTGTCGATCGTGCAGATCCGCCAGGACTTCTCGAAGAACCTGATCAACGTGCTGCAGACCGGCTCGTCCAACCTGACGCTGGCAGACACCAACGAGGAAGCGGCCAACAGCCAGGCGCTGTCGACCCGCCAGTCGATCGCGGTGTCCGCGCTGGCGCTGGCCAACCAGTCGCAGCAGAGCGTGCTGCAGCTGCTCCGCTAAGCGTAGCCGCGACAGGCATCGACTATCGAGGCGGCGGAGGAAACTCCGCCGCCTTTTCTTTGGCTGCGCTTAGCCATCCCGCCGGGTTCAACCAATGAGCGATCGCGTTCGGATGCAGGCGGTCGTCATGTCGCGAACGTTTTGCCAGACTTAGCGGTCCTCAATTCCAATTAGTTCAAATTGCGATGACCGGTGGAACGGCCTCTTTCCCGTTCGGGTGGTAAGGGGCCTGTCCTTGTGAGACTGGCCGTGATGTCGTGATGCGTCGTCGAACTGCTGAAGGGCTTCATCGTCCGTATTTGCACGGACGGCAAAATTAACGTCGCCGTGAAGCCGGCCAAGTTATCGATGCAAGGCGAGCGTTCCGTAGCACCTTGAGGGGACCTATCCATGGACGATCTGTTGCGCGAGTTCCTGACGGAGAGCAGCGAGAGCCTGGATACGGTCGACAACCAGCTGGTGCAGTTCGAGCAGGATCCGAACAACGCGAAGATCCTGGATAACATCTTCCGGCTGGTGCACACCATCAAGGGCACCTGCGGCTTCCTCGGGCTGCCGCGGCTCGAGGCGCTGGCGCATGCCGGCGAGACCTTGATGGGCAAATTCCGCGACGGCATGCCGGTGACGGCGGAAGCCGTGACGCTGATCCTGTCCTCGATCGACCGCATCAAGGAGATCCTTGCAGGGCTCGAGGCGACCGAGGCCGAGCCCGAGGGCAACGACCGTGACCTGATCGATCAGCTGGAAGCGATGGTCGAGCACGGCATGGCGGCGATGTCCGATTCGACGCAGTCGATGGCGGTTGCTGCTGAAGAAGAGGTGCCGGTCGTCGAAGCTCCGTCCGTGCAGGCGGCAATGACCGAAGGCGCGCTGGTGGTGCAGACGCTGGAGCGTCCGCTGCGTCCGGGCGAGGTCTCGCTCGACGAGCTCGAGCGCGCCTTCCGCGAGACCGAGACCGAAGTCGCCGCACCGGCGCCGGTCGTGAAGCCTGCACCTGCTGCCGCCGCCGAGCCGGCTGAGGCTGCGAAGAAGCCGGCCCGCAAGGCCGCCGGTGAGGATGTCCAGGAAGGCGACAAGATCGCCAACCAGTCGATCCGGGTCAATGTCGACACCCTCGAACACCTCATGACCATGGTCTCCGAGCTGGTGCTGACCCGCAACCAGCTGCTGGAGATCTCCCGCCGCAACGAGGACACCGAGTTCAAGGTGCCCTTGCAGCGGCTCTCCAACGTCACCGCCGAGCTGCAGGAAGGCGTCATGAAGACGCGCATGCAGCCGATCGGCAATGCCTGGCAGAAGCTGCCGCGCATCGTCCGCGATCTCTCCGGCGAGCTCGGCAAGCAGATCGAGCTCGAGATGCACGGTGCCGACACCGAGCTCGACCGCCAGGTGCTCGACCTGATCAAGGATCCGCTGACGCACATGGTGCGCAACTCCGCCGATCACGGGCTCGAGACCACCGCCGAGCGCCTCGCAGCCGGCAAGCCGGAGCAGGGCACCATTCGCCTCTCCGCCTATCACGAGGGCGGCCACATCATCATCTGCATCGCCGACAATGGCCGCGGGCTCAACACCGAGCGGATCAAGGCCAAGGCGCTCCAAAACGGTCTCGTCACCGAGGCCGAGCTCGAGAAGATGACCGAGGCCCAGATCCACAAGTTCATCTTCGCGCCGGGCTTCTCGACCGCCGCGCAAGTGACTTCGGTGTCCGGCCGCGGCGTCGGCATGGACGTGGTGCGCACCAATATCGACCAGATCGGCGGCACCATCGACATCAAGAGCGTGGCCGGCGAGGGCGCCTCGGTCACCATCAAGATCCCGCTGACCTTGGCGATCGTCTCCGCTTTGATCGTGGAAGCCGGCGGCGACCGCTTTGCGATTCCTCAATTGTCTGTCGTCGAGCTGGTGCGGGCCCGCGCCAACTCCGAGCACCGCATCGAGCGGATCAAGGACACCGCAGTCTTGCGCCTGCGCAACAAGCTGCTGCCGCTGATCCACCTCAAGAAGCTCTTGAAGATCGACGACGGCGCGACGACTACGGATGCCGAGAATGGCTTCATCGTGGTCACTCAGGTGGGCAGCCAGACCTTCGGCATCGTGGTCGACGGCGTGTTCCACACCGAGGAGATCGTGGTCAAGCCGATGTCGACCAAGCTGCGGCACATCGACATGTTCTCCGGCAACACCATCCTTGGCGATGGCGCCGTCATCATGATCATCGACCCCAACGGGATTGCAAAAGCCCTCGGCGCGTCCGGCTCCTCGGCCCATGACCTCGCCGACGACAATGCGAACGCCCACGCCGCAAGCGGCGAGCAGCTGACCTCGCTGTTGGTGTTCCGCGCCGGCTCCTCGCAGCCCAAGGCGGTGCCGCTCGGCCTCGTCACCCGGCTGGAGGAGATCGCAACCGACAAGATCGAGCTCTCGAACGGCCGCTACATGGTGCAGTACCGCGAGCAGCTGATGCCGCTGGTGCAGATGGCCGGCGTCGAGGTGCAGTCGCAGGGCTCGCAGCCGATCCTGGTGTTCGCCGACGACGGCCGCTCGATGGGGCTCGTGGTCGACGAGATCATCGACATCGTCGAGGAGCGGCTCAACATCGAGGTTGCGGGTTCGCAGGACGGCATTTTGGGCTCGGCCGTGATCAAGGGCCAGGCCACCGAGGTGATCGACGTCGGCCACTTCCTGCCGATGGCGTTCGCCGACTGGTTCTCGCGCAAGGAGATGCGGCCGTCGGCCTCGGCGCAGTCGGTGCTGCTGGTCGATGACTCAGCCTTCTTCCGCAACATGCTGGCGCCGGTCTTGAAGGCCGCCGGCTACAAGGTCAGGACCGCGGGCGGCGCGCAGGAGGGGCTCGCCGCGCTGCGTTCGGGACAGAGCTTCGACGTCGTGCTGACCGACATCGAGATGCCCGAGATGAACGGCTTTGAGTTCGCCGAGAACATCCGAAGCGACCACAATCTGATCGGGCTGCCGATCATCGCGCTGTCGGCGATGGTGTCGCCGGCGGCGATCGAGCGCGGCCGGCAGGCCGGCTTCCACGACTATGTCGCCAAGTTTGATCGTCCCGGGCTGATCGCGGCGCTGAAAGAGCAGACCGCCGAACTGCGCCGCGCGGCCTGACACGGGATAAGGACAGGGATCGATGACCAGCAAGACCGAGACCAGCGAAGGCGCGATGGCCGAATACGTCACCGCCGTGATCGGCGGGCAGCTGTTCGGCCTGCCGATCTCGCGGGTGCAGGACGTGTTCATGCCGGAGCGGCTGACGCGGGTGCCGCTGGCCTCCAGCGAGATCGCCGGCGTGCTCAATCTGCGCGGACGTATCGTCACCGTGGTCGACATGCGCGCCCGGCTCGGGCTGCCGAAGGCCGACGACGGTAAGCCTCCGATGGCGGTCGGCGTCGACCAGCGCGGCGAATCCTACGGCCTGTTGATCGACCAGATCGGCGAGGTGCTGCGGCTCTCCGAAAACAGCCGCGAGGACAACCCGGTCAACCTCGATCCCCGCATGGCCAAGCTCGCCGGCGGCGTCCACCGCCTCGACGGCCAGCTCATGGTCGTCCTCGATATCGATCGCGTGCTCGAACTGGTGCCCAAAACAGCTGCTGCAGCGTAACACTCCACCGCGGAGACGGTGGATTCCACAAGGAGGCCAACACATGAAGACATGTCTCGTCGTCGACGATTCCGGCGTGGTGCGAAAGATCGCGCGCCGCATTCTGGAAGGAATGGAGTTCACGGTCATCGAGGCCGAGGACGGCGCGGTCGCGCTCGAAGCCTGCAAGCGCGCGCTGCCGGATGCCGTGCTGCTCGACTGGAACATGCCTGTGATGGACGGTTTCGAATTCCTCGTGCAGCTCCGCCGCATGCCCGGCGGCGATCAGCCCAAGGTCGTGTTCTGCACCACCGAGAACGGCATCGACCACATCTCGCGGGCGCTGCATGCCGGCGCCAACGAATACATCATGAAGCCGTTCGACAAGGACATCGTGATCGCGAAATTCCAGGAAGTGGGCCTGCTGGCGCTCGACGCGTCGGCCGAAGCCTGACACCCAGTTTCACCATTCAGTCCCTTGTGAGGCTCCCGTGACGCCCCCCGACTACGAGTATCTGCGTAAGCTCCTGAAGGACCAGTCCGGTCTCGATCTGTCCGCGGACAAGCAATATCTGATCGAGAGCCGCCTGCTTCCGCTGGCGCGCAAAAGCGGCCTGTCCGGCATTCCCGACCTTGTCGCCAAGATCAAGGCGGGCTCGTCCACGCACACCGTCCAAGTGGTCGAGGCCATGACCACCAACGAGACGTTCTTCTTCCGCGACAAGGTGCCGTTCGAGCACTTCCGCGACACCATCATGCCGGAGGTGCTGAAGGCACGCGCCGCGCGCCGCAGCGTCCGGATCTGGTGCGCCGCCGGCTCGACCGGCCAGGAGCCCTATTCGCTGGCGATGTGCCTGAAGGAAATGGGCGCGGCGCTTGCCGGATGGCGCGTCGAGATCATCGCGACCGATCTGTCGCAGGAGGTGTTGGAGAAGTCGAAGGCCGGCATTTACAGCCAGTTCGAGGTGCAGCGCGGGCTGCCGATCCAGATGCTGGTCAAGTACTTCAAGCAGTCGGGTGAATTCTGGCAGGTCAATCCCGAGTTGCGCGCGATGGTCCAGCACCGCCAGCTCAATCTGCTGCACGATTTCTCCCAGCTCGGCACGTTCGACGTGATCTTCTGCCGCAACGTGCTGATCTATTTCGATCAGGACACCAAGATCAGCATCTTCAACCGTCTCGCCCGGTTGATGGAGGCCGACGGCTTCCTGGTGCTGGGCGCCGCCGAAACCGTGGTCGGCCTGACCGACACGTTCAAGCCGATTCCCGAGCGGCGCGGCCTGTACCGGCCGAGCGGGGTGCGGGCCGGGCTCGCCATGCCGAAGCCTGCCATGGCGGTCGGATATTGAGCGATGACCGAGGACGGCAAATCCATTGAGCGGGTCACCTTCAGCCGGGGTGTCGATGTCTGCATCATGGCCATCGACGGCACCTGGCGGCGCGACTGCCAGCTCAATGCCATCTCCGACACCGATGCCTCGCTGACCGTCGAAGGTTCCATTCAGGGGCTCAACCTGAAGGAGTTTTTCCTCCTGCTGTCCTCGACCGGACTTGCCTATCGCCGTTGCGAACTGGTCCGCGTCAACGGCACCGAAATGGACGTCAGTTTCCTCAAGGGCAAGCCGAGCAAACGCCGATCGGCCGCGGACGAAGAGCGGGCCAGGGCCTGACGTCAAGAAGGCCTATCCGACCGGGCGGGCAAGGCCCGCGGCCAATCCGGACGATGCGTGGAACGGATCGTCGCCTGATGGGTTGGGCGTCGTCGGGACAATCGAGGTGATTGGGCCGAACCCGTCGGTGGCGGCGGGTCAGTTCAGCAGACGCGCTGCTGCCCCGGAATCGCGCAGGCGGTCGAGCGTCGTGCCGAGGCCGGCATCGCATGTCTTCAGGGCGGTGGATGCTGTGAGATAGCGCGGGGTAACGTCGTCGAGAACGACGGTGTCGACGTCGGCCTGCCGCGCGGCCAGCACGGCCTCGCGCGCGCTCGCCGCTTCGATCAGCCGCAGGCTCGCCTGGACATGGCCAATCAGCGCGACCAGGTCCGTCACGATCAGACCGTAGGGATCATGGCCCTCGTCCAAGCGCGCTGCAACGCGGTCCGACGCTGCATTTTCCATGCATGTTTCTCCACTGCCCCCCACTTTTAGGGAACGCGGTGCTACTTGTGCGTTAAGCGGACGTCCCGTACAAATACGGGTCCATTGATCGAGATGGTCGAGTTAGTTCTTGTGCGGTCAGGGCAGCACGCTTCACCACTGATGGACGATGCATATGGTTGAAAATGGCGCTCCGCGCGGGGAAATCTTTGTAGTCGACGACGATCCTGCCGTTCGCGAGACGCTTTCAGTGGTCCTGTCGACCGCTGGTTACAAGGTGATCTGCTTTGCGGACGGCGCGGCGTTGCTCGCGGTGGCGCGCAGCAGGACGCCAGCCTGCATCCTGCTCGACGTGCATATCCCCGGCAAATCCGGCCTCGATATCCTGAGAGAGCTGCATGGCGAGGATTATCCGGCGCCGATCTTCATGATCTCCGGTCAGGGTGACATCGCGATGGCGGTCAGCGCCATCAAGAACGGCGCGCTCGACTTCATCGAGAAGCCGTTCCGCGGCAACGAGATCGTGAGCCGTCTGAACGAGGCGATCGACGCCTACACCAGGCGCCAGGCCGAGACCTCCGCGTCGCGGATCGCCGCGCTGCACTTCCCGGGTCGCGAGCCGCTGACCCGCCGCGAGCGCGAGGTGCTCGAGCAGTTCACCGCGGGCGCCTCCAACAAGGAAGCCGGGCGCCACCTCGGGATCAGTCCGCGCACGATCGAGGATCACCGCGCCAACATCATGAAGAAGCTCGGCGCGCGCAACGCCGCCGATCTGGTCCGCATCGTGATGACGGCGCAGCAAAAATAACCTAGGGCCGGTTTACGTTCCGATTGCCACATTGCGGAGCGTGTGCGGCGCACGTTCAGCGAACGGCACGTCTGCGCCGGGGGCGGGACGACATGTCAGAAAATCGAGTATATGCCTGACGCAGGGCAAGCGCGCCGGAACCGCGCGCGTGCGAGCAATGTCGAGACCCATGGCGATGACGAAGAAGAACAAGACCCCGGATCAATTGCGCAGCGCGCGCTGGTTTGCGCCCGATGATTTGCGCGCCTTCGGCCACAGGTCGCGGGCAATGCAGATGGGTTACGCGCCGGAGGAGTGGCGCGACCGCCCGGTGATCGCGATCATCAACACCTGGTCGGATGCGCAGCCCTGCCACATGCATTTCAAGAGCCGGGTCGACGACGTCAAGCGCGGCGTGCTGATGGCCGGCGGTTTTCCGCTCGAGCTGCCGGCGCTGTCGCTGTCGGAATCGCTGTTGAAGCCGACCACGATGCTCTACCGCAACATGCTGGCGATGGACGCCGAGGAACTGCTGCGCGGCCATCCGGTCGACGGCGTGGTACTGATGGGCGGCTGCGACAAGACCACGCCCGGCCTGCTGCTCGGGGCCACCAGCATGAACCTGCCGGCGATCTACCTGCCTGCCGGACCGATGCTGCGCGGCAACTGGAAGGGCCGCACGCTGGGCTCCGGCTCGGACGCCTGGAAATACTGGGACGAGCGCCGCGCCGGCAAGATCTCCGACAGGGACTGGGTCGACATGGAGGCCGGCATCGCCCGAAGCTACGGCACCTGCATGACCATGGGCACGGCCTCGACGATGACCGCGATCGCGGAGGCCATCGGCATGACGCTGCCGGGCGCCTCGTCGATCCCCGCGGCCGACGCCAACCACATCCGCATGAGTTCGGAGGCCGGCCGTCGCATCGTCGAGATGGTGTGGGAGGATCTTACGCCGCAGAAGATCCAGACCCGCAAGGCCTTCGAGAACGCGATCACGGTCGCGATGGCGATGGGCTGTTCGACCAACGCCATCATTCACCTGATCGCGCAGGCGCGCCGCGCCGGCCAGGACATTTCGCTGGACGATTTCGAGATCGCGAGCCGCAAGGTTCCTGTGATCGCCAATGTGCGGCCGAGCGGCGACCTCTATCTGATGGAGGATTTCTTCTATGCCGGCGGGCTGCCCGGCCTGATGAACCGCATCAAGCCGCATCTGCATCTCGACTGCATGACCGTGTCAGGCAGGACGCTTGGCGAGAACATCGATGGCGCCGAGGTGCACAATGACGACGTCATCCGCACCGTCGACAACCCGATCTACAAGGAGGGCGCACTCGCGGTGTTGAAGGGCAATCTCGCGCCCGATGGCTGCGTCATCAAGCCAAGCGCCTGCGATCCGCGTTTCCTCAAGCACACCGGGCCTGCGCTGGTGTTCGACGACTATCCGTCGATGAAGAAGGCGGTCGATGATCCCGATCTCGACGTCACGGCCGATCACGTGCTGATCCTGCGCAATGCCGGTCCGCAGGGCGGGCCGGGCATGCCGGAATGGGGCATGCTGCCGATCCCGACCAAGCTGGTGAAGCAGGGCGTGCGCGACATGGTGCGGCTGTCGGACGCGCGGATGAGCGGCACCAGCTACGGCGCCTGCATCCTGCACGTCTCGCCGGAATCCTATATCGGCGGCCCGCTGGCGCTGGTGAGGAACGGCGACCGCATCACGCTCGACGTCGCCGCGCGCACCATCAATCTCGATGTGCCGGAGGCGGAGCTGGCCAGGCGCCGCGCCGAATGGAAACAGCCCGAGCAGCGCTTCGAGCGCGGCTATGGCTGGATGTTCTCGAAGCACATCAAGCAGGCCAATGAGGGCTGCGACTTCGATTTCCTCGAGACCGGCTTTGGCAAGCCGGTCGGCGAGCCGTCGATTTATTGATCACTGTCGTTCCGGGGCGATGCGCAGCATCGAACCCGGAACCTCGAGATTCCGGGTTCGGTCGCTGTAGCGCCCGCCCCGGAATGACAATCGGAAAAATCATCATGTCAAAACTCAGCGACACCACCCGCAACAAGCTGAAATCCGTCTCCACCGCGACAGTCGCGACCGCGCTGTTCAAGCGCGGTTTCCGCATCCAGATGATCCAGGATGTTCATCCCCTGGGCCCGGATCAGCCGACCATGGTCGGCGAGGCCTTCACGCTGCGCTACATGCCGGCGCGCGAGGACCTCAACAAGATCGAGGTGTTCCGCGATCGCGCGCATCCGCAGCGCAAGGCGATCGAGGAGTGCCCCGTGGGCGCGGTGCTGGTGATGGACAGCCGCAAGGATGCGCGCGCCGCGTCGGCCGGCGCGATCCTGGTGACGCGGCTGATGAAGCGTGGCTGCGCCGGCGTTGTCACCGACGGCGGCTTCCGGGATTCGGCCGAGATCGCGCGGCTCGGCTTCCCGGCCTTTCATCATCGCCCGAGCGCGCCGACCAACCTCACGCTGCACCAGGCGATCGAGATCAACGTTCCGATCGGCTGCGGCGATGCGCCGGTGTTTCCCGGCGACGTCGTCCTTGGCGACAGCGACGGCGCCATCGTGATCCCGGCGCATCTCGCCGACGAGATCGCCGACGAGACCTTCGAGATGACCGCGTTCGAGGATTTCGTCACCGAGCAGGTCCAGAACGGTCGCGGCATCTTCGGGCTCTATCCTGCGACCGACGAACAGACGCTGAAGGATTTCGCGACGTGGCGGAAGGCGAAGGGGCGGTAGCGCCTCACTCTCCGCCGTCGTCCTTGATAAGCGATCGCCATACATCCCGCCGTCGTCCCGGCGAAAGCAGGGACCCATAACCACAGGGAGGAGTTTGGCGAAGACTGGCAGTTGCGTTGTGTGCCGTGGTACTGTGACTGCCTTGCTCGATAGATCACGCGGTATGGTTCCCGGCCTTCGCCGGGACGACGATGGGGAGGGGACCGCGCAAGCCAACCGGCACCCTACACCTCAGCCTTGTCAGCCATCCCGACCGCCCACAGCGCGAACGCGTAGACGATCGCGACCTCGTCGAGGCGGTTGAAGCGGCCGGACGCGCCGCCGTGGCCGGCGCCCATGTTGGTGCGCAGCAGCACCGGGCCGCCGCCGCGCATGGTGGCGCGCAGCCGCGCGATCCATTTCGCCGGCTCCCAATAGGTGACGCGCGGATCGGTGAGCCCGCCCATCGCCAGGATCGCCGGATAGTCCTTGGCCGCGACATTGTCGTAGGGCGAATAGGACAGGATGGTGCGGAAATCCTTCTCGCTCTCGATCGGATTGCCCCATTCCGGCCATTCCGGCGGCGTCAGCGGCAGCGTGTCGTCGAGCATGGTGTTGAGCACATCGACGAATGGCACTTCGGCGACGATACCGGCGAACAGCTCGCCGGCGCGGTTGGCGACCGCGCCCATCAGCATGCCGCCCGCCGAGCCGCCATGGCCGACGATGCGCTTCTCACCGGTATATTTCGCCTCGATCAGCGCCCGCCCGGCGGCGGCGAAATCGTCGAACGTGTTGGTCTTCTTCTCGCGCTTGCCGTCGAGATACCAGCCCCAGCCCTTGTCGGCGCCGCCGCGGATATGCGCAATCGCATACACAAAGCCGCGGTCGACCAGCGACAGCCGGTTGGCGGCAAACGACGCCGGCATCGCCATGCCGTAGGAGCCGTAGCCATACAGCAAAAGCGGCGCCTTGCCGTCACGAACGAAATCCTTGCGATGCAGGATCGAGACCGGCACTTGCGCGCCGTCATGCGAGGTCGCCATGATGCGCGTGGTGACGTAGTCGGCCGGGTTGTGGCCGGACGGAATCTCCTGACGCTTGCGTAAGCTCCGCGTCCGCGTCGCCATGTCGTAGTCATAGACTTCCGACGGCGTCGTCATCGACGAATAGGCAAACCGCAGGTTGGCGGTGTCGAACTCGTAGCCGCCCATGGTGTCAAGCGAATAGGCCGCCTCGTCGAAGGCGATCGCGTGCTCTTCGCCGCTGTTGAGGTCGCGGATGATAATCGCCGGCAGCGCATTGGCACGCTCCAGCCGCACCATGTGGCCGGCATAGAGCTCGACGTCGAGCACATAGACGCCTTCGCGATACGGGATCAGGTCGCGCCAGTTGCTGCGCTCGGGTGCGGTGAGCGGCGCGGTGACGACCTTGAAGTCGATGGCGTCGTCGGCGTTGGTGAGGATGAACAGCTCGTCGCCGCGGTCGGCGATCGAATATTGTACGCCTTCCTCGCGTGTCGCGACCAGCCGCGGCGGCGCGTCGGGACTGGAGAGATCGATCAGCCGCTGTTCCGAGGTCTCATGGTCGCCGCCCGCGATCACGCAGAAGCGGCCGCTCGCGCTCTCGTGCAGGTGGGTGAACCAGCCGGAATCCTGCTCCTCATAGATCAGGGTGTCGTCGGCCTGTTTGGTGCCGAGCTTGTGCCGCCACACCTGCATCGGCCGGTGATTGTCGTCGAGCTTGACGTAGAAGAAGCTTTTGGAATCCGCGGCCCAGACCACGCCGCCGTCGGTCTCCTCGACGAGGTCGTCGAGATCACCGCCGGTGGCCCAGTCGCGCACCCGGATCGAGAAATATTCGGAGCCCTTGGTGTCGGCGCTCCAGGCGTGCAGGCGGTGATCGTTGGAATGCCGGCTGCCGCCGAACTTGAAATATTTGTGGTCCTTCGCCAGCGCGTCGCCGTCGAGCACGACATGGGCGTCGCCGCCGTCGCGCGGCGTGCGGCAGTACAGCTCGTGCTGGCCGCCCTCGCGGAACTTGCGGAAATAGGCGAACGGGCCGTCCGGCGACGGCACGCTGGAATCGTCCTCCTTGATCCGCCCGCGCATCTCCTTGACCAGCCGCTTCTGCAACACGTCGGTATGGCCGAGCAGGCTCTCGGTGTAACCGTTCTCGGCTTCGAGATAGGTCCGGATGTCGGGATCTAGGATCGAGGGATCGCGCAGCACCTCCTGCCATTTCGGATCCTTGATCCACGCATAGTCGTCGGTCACCGTGATGCCGTGGGTGGTGAAGGAATGCGGCCGGCGCGGCGCGACCGGGGGCGATGTTGTGGTGGCGGATTTGGTCACACGATCCTCATGGTGCGGGGTTCCGCTCTATATCGGGATGAATGTGGCGATTGCCAGATGGGGCGGGCGATTGGACGTCCTCACTGTCCCCGTCATTGCGAGGAGCGAAGCGACGACGCAATCCATGGCTCCGCGTATGCGGACCGATGGATTGCTTCGCTTCGCTCGCAATGACCGTGGGGACAGGGCGAACTACCCGTTCCGCAGCCGCGCGCCGGCATTGCCGCCGGACATCGGAATCCGGTTCACCGCCAGCACCACGGCGAAGGTGATCACCAGCATCGCGATGCCGAGCACCGCGATCGCGGCGAGGTCGCCGCCTTCGTTGAGGTCGTAGATCAGGACCGAGAGCACCTTGGTCTGCGAGGTGAACAGCACGATCGCCGCCGACAGTTCCCGCATCACGCCGATGAAGATGAAGCACCAGGTCGCGATCACGCCGGTGCGCAACAGCGGCGCGGTGATCTGGCGCAGCGCCTGCAGCCGGGTCGCGCCGAGGATGCGGCTTGCCTCCTCGAGCTCGGGATGGATCGTCGCGAACGCCGCCTGCAATTGCTGATAGGCGGACGGCAAATTGATGGTGAGGAACGCCAGCAGCAGGATCCACAGCGTGCCGTAGAGCACGAAGGGCGGCCGCGTGTAGCTCAGGAACAGGCCGACGCCGAGCACGATGCCGGGGACCGCGACCGGCGCGGTGGCGAGGAAGCCGAGCACGCGGTGGCCCGCGATCACCTTGCGCGTCGTGACATAGGCGATGACGAGCGCGAGGATGGTGCCGATCGTCGCGGTCGCGGTGCCGAGGATCACGGTGTTCTTGAGCGCGAGCTGGGTCGACGACAGCTCGGTGAACACGAAGACGATGTTGTGCAGCGTCGCCGTCGATGGCGTCACCAGCGTGGTCGCGTTCGGCGAGAACGCGGCGTTGAGCAGCGCGAGGTAAGGCAGGAACACCGGGTTGAGCAGCACCAAGAGGCAGAAGCCGAGCGCGGCCCAGCGCCAGCCGCGCAATTCGACCCGGCGCGGGGCGCCATATTTGCCGCCGATCACCGAATAGCCGCGGCGGCCGAGCAGCGCCTTCTGGCCCTGCAGCAGCAGGATGGTCAGCACCAGCAGCGGCACCGCGGCGGCGGCCGCGAGCTCGAGCTTCGGCGGATACTGGAACAGACTCCAGATCTTGGTCGTCATGGTGTGGAAGCCGGCCGGCAGCGCCAGGATCGCCGGCGAGCCGAACAGCGTCATCGCCTGCAGGAACGCGATCAGGGCGCCCGCGACCAGCGCGGGCAGCGCGAGCGGGATCGTCACCCGCCGCGCAGTGGTCCAGGCATTGCCGCCGAGGATCGCGGAGGCGTCCTCGAGCTCGCCCGGCATGGTGTCGAGCGCATTGGCCACCAGCACGAACACGAACGGGAACGTGTAGCAGGAGATCACGAAGATGATCCCGGTCATCGAATAGATGTTGAACAGCGCGTCGGCATCTTCGCCGGCGAACAGCCGGTAGAGCTGGTTCAACAGCCCGGAATTCGGCGCAGCCAGCAGTTCCCAGGCGACCGCGCCGAGAAACGGCGGCGTCACGAACGAGGCCGTCACCAGCGCGCGGATGGTCTGCCGCCCCGGCATGTCGGTGCGCGACACCAGCCAGCTGATCGGCGCCGCGACGACGCAGCAGATCAGCGCCGACGTGGTCGCGATGATCGCAGTCGTCAGCAGCGGATCGAGGAAATCCGGGTTGCTGAACAGCGTGACGAAGTTTTGCAGCGTCGGATGCCGGCTCTTGTCGGTGAAGGCAAACACCGCGAGCCACGACAGCGGCAGCAGGATCAGCAGGATGAGCAGCGCCGCGAACAGCCACAGCACGGGGCGTGTCCAGTCGATGCGGGGCTTTGCGGCGGGGGAGGCGGTTGTTGTCATGTTGGCACGCTGCAAGCTGTTTCGACTCCCTCGCCCCGCTCTTGCGGGGTCGAGACAAGCGAAGCTTGCTCTTGGAGGGGTGGGGTGAGGGGCTGCCTCCGCAGACACCGAATGCGCGGAGAGTCCCCCTCACCCGCCGCGCATCTTGCGATGCGCGTCGGCCTCTCCCCGCAAGCGGGGCGAGGCAAGGAAGTGTGCACCGCGCCCTTCATCGCTCAAACCCTGAACAAGCGCGCATAGCGCGTCTTGATTTCTTCGGTCATCGCTTCCACCCCCGCCGGATCCTCTTTCATCAGCTTGATTTCGGAAAGCTTGCGCCGGCCGGCCTTCGGCTGCACCTGGGCGTGCAGCGAATATTGGCCGGTGAAGTCGACGAAGAATTGCTGGGTCTCGCGGGTGTGCAGCCAGGCCTGGAACAGCTTTGCGGCGTTCGGATGCGGCGCACCGGCGAAGATGCCGGTGGGACCCGAGATCGTCGGCGTGCCTTCGGTCGGATAGACCGGCTCGACCGGCTGTCCGGCTTCCTTCAAGAGCACGATGCCATATTCATTGCCGTCGGCCATCACGGCGCGCTCGCCGAGCGAGAGCTTCTTCGGCGGGTCGGTCGAGGACTGCACCTGCATCACGCGCTGTTTTGCGAGCTTTTCGAGGTAAGGCCAGCCGAGCTCGCGCACGATCTGGAATGTGGTGGTCATGATGGTGCCGCTATAGGCCGGATGGCCCTTCACCATCTTGCCCACCCATTTCGGGTCGAGCAGGTCGGCAAAGCTCTTCGGCGCGTTCTCCGCCTTCACCAGATTGGTGTTGTAGGCGATCGACGACAGCCACAGCCGCGTGGTCACGGCCATGCCGTCGGGGTCGCGGTAATTGTCGGGAAAATGCTTCGCGACGTCTTCGGGCACGAACGGCATCAGCCAACCACTCTTCTTCCAGGGGATGAAATGCGAGGCATCGGCGCTGTTGACGACGTCGGCGGCCTGGATGTTGGAATCGAATTCCTGCGCCACGCGCTGAAACAGCCGCTCCGAGCCTGAGCGTTCGATCTGCACGGTGATGCCGGGATAGGCGGCCTCGAACGCCTTGCCGAGCTTTTCGCCGACCGGCAGGTCCATCGACGAATAGAACACGAGCTTGCCGTCCTTGGTCGCGGCGGCGACGAGATCGGGCGTGATCGCGACCGGCTCGGGCGCGGCGGCGCGTACCGGTGACGCGAACACCTTGCCGACCGCAAGCGCCGCAGAGCCTTTCAGGACGCCGCGTCTGGAAATCGGCTTCGGCATCGGCTCGCTCCGTTTCTTGTTGTCATCGGCTCAGCGCCCGGCAGCGCGCGGGCGGCAGGGTCAGCCAGACCTCGCTGCCCTTCTCGACCGCGGTTTCGGTCGGCGTCGTCACCCGCAGCGCCGTGCCGTCAGCGGTTTCCACCATGTAGTCGCGGTTCATGCCGAGATAGACCTGCCGCGTTACGATGGCTTTGAGCGTGTTCTGCGCCGCCGCGGGCGGTTGCGTCGCGAGCTGGATTTCGTGCTGGCGGATCGCGACCGGCGCACTCTGGCCGGCCGTCAGCGTGGCGCCGACCACCTCGATCGTTGCGCCGGCGAACTCCACGTGGTTCGCATCGCGCGCGGTGCCCTTGATCACATTGGCGGCGCCGATGAAGCGCGCGACGAATTCGGATTCCGGCCGCGCATAGATGTCCTCAGGCGCGCCGAGCTGGTCGATCTTGCCGGCATTCATCACCGCGATCAGATCGGCGGTCGTCATCGCCTCGGACTGGTCGTGGGTGACATAGACCGTGGTGTAGCGATATTCGTCGTGCAGGCGGCGGATCTCGAATCGCATCTCCTCGCGCAGATTGGCGTCGAGATTCGACAGCGGCTCGTCGAGCAGCAGCGTCTCGGGGCCGACGATCAGCGCGCGCGCCAGCGCGACGCGTTGCTGCTGGCCGCCGGAGAGCTCGCCCGGATAGCGCTGCGCCAGTGGTTCCAGCTTGGTGGTGGCCAGGATCGCGGCGAGCTTCTTGGCGATGGTGTCGCGATCCATTTTGCGCAAGCGCAGGCCGTAGACGATGTTCTCCGCCACCGTCATATGCGGCCACAGCGCGTAGCTCTGGAAGATCATCGACATGTTGCGCTGCTCGGGCGGCAGCGTGCGCGCCTTCGATGACACCACGCGCTCGCCGACGCGGATCTCGCCGTCGGATGGTTCGAGGAACCCGGCGATCAGCCGCAGCGTGGTGGTCTTGCCGCAGCCGGACGGCCCAAGCAGGCAGACCAGCTGGCCATGATCGATCGTGAGCGAAACATCATCAACCGCGACAAACGATCCAAACCGCTTGACCAGGCCGCGCAATTCCACCGATGCCAAGCGGTCCCTCCATTTTGTTGTGTCGCAGGGATCCGTGCCCGGCTGTTGCCGGCAGTAAAGCGGAAAATGATGGCGACGAAAAGTGCTCGTGCCCCGTCAAAAAGTCGTGGCACCTCTTCGTTGCGTTATTCCCCGACCACTCTTCCGTCATCCTGAGGTGCGAGCGGAGCGAGCCTCGAAGGATCGACGGCCCGGCTACTTCCGCGCACTCCGATTCGATCACGGCGGGAGCGCGGCCGTCGATCCCTTCGAGACGCCCGCCTTTGGCGGGCTCCTCAGGATGACGGGTTAAAGCCTCAGACCGCCTCGGCCTACGCCTTCACGTTCTCGCCGAGCCACTGGATGGCCGCGTCGGCGCCGGCCTTGCCGTGCGGGATGTTCAGCGCTGTCAGCGCGACCTCGACGACGCCGAGGGTGCCGAGGATCATCGGGGCGTTGACGTGGCCCATATGCGCGATGCGGAAGGCCTGGCCCTGCAAATCGCCGATGCCGGTGCCGAGCACCACGCCGCATTTCTCCTTGGCGTAGCGCTGGATCGCGGCGGGGTCGGCGCCCTTCACGGTCACCGTCGTCACGGTGTTGGAACGCTCGGCGGGCTCAGTGATGTTGAAGCCGAGCACCTGTCCTTCGCCCCAGACCGCGACCGCGCGGCGCACCGCTTCACCGAGCAGCCGATGCCGCAGATGCGCATTCTCCAGGCCTTCGGCGTGCAGCATGTTGATCGCCTCGCGCAGCGCGAACAGCAGATGCACCGGCGCGGTGCCGGCATATTTGCGGTAGTGCTCGCTGCCCTCGCGCTCGGTCCAGTCCCAATAGGGCGTGCGCAGATCGGCCTTCTTGTGGGCGTCCCAGGCGCGGTCATTGGCGGCGACGAAGCCGAGGCCGGGCGGCGTCATCAGGCCCTTCTGCGAGCCACTCATCGCGACGTCGACATACCATTTGTCCATCTCGAACGGCATGCAGCCGAGCGAGGCCACGGTGTCGACCATGAACAATGCAGGATGGCCGGCGGCCTTGATCGCCCTGCCGATCGCCTCGATGTCGTTATAGGCGCCGGACGCGGTGTCGACCTGCACCACGAGGATCGCCTTGATCGTGTGCTCCTTGTCGCGCCGCAGCCGCTCCTCGACCTCGGCCGGACGGATCGCGCGGCGCCAGTCGCCCTTCAGCACTTCGACCTCGGCGCCCATCGCGGCCGCAGCCTGGCCCCAGCCGATCGCGAAACGCCCGCTCTCCAGCACCAGCACCTTGTCGCCGCGCGACAGCACGTTGGAGAGCGTCGCCTCCCAGGCGCCGTGGCCGTTGGAGATGTAGATGTAGGACTTGCCCTGGGTGACGAACAGCTTCGAGAGGTCGCGCAGCAGGCTCTCAGTCAGTTCGACCATCTCGTTGGAGTAGATGTCGAGCGCCGGGCGGTGCATTGCCTGCAGCACCTGATCGGGCATCGTGGTGGGCCCGGGGATGGCCAGAAATTCCCGGCCCGCGCGAACGGTCATCGTCCTGTTCCTTTTGGATAAAGCGCGCAAATTATGCGTGTGAGGGGTCAAGCGCGGAGACTATTCCATCGCGGCTTCGATTGCGAGCAGGACGAAGCAATCCAGCGTTTCCAAAACCGCGGGACACAATGCTATTTGCCGATCGATTCGACGACCGCGCGCCAGATCTGGTCCTTCAACTCGGTCGCGGCGGGGCTCGGGAGCTGCTCGACGGTGCCGTTGTTCTTGCGGCAGGCCTCGACCAGCCGCAGCACCCAGATTTCGCCGTCGGTGTAATAGGGATCGCCGCCGCCATTGCGGCCGTTGAAGGTCGGGCCGATGCCGGTGACCTGATATTTCGCGGTGACCATGCCGGCGGACTCGAGGTCAGTGGCGAGCAGCGCGCGTTCGGCGTCGAGGTCGGCCGCGATGTGATGCGTCACCGCGCCGGTGTAGTGGCTGACGCCGACGCTGCGGTCGAGCGTCGCAGCGCCCAGCCACACCGGACGTTTCTCCTCGCCCTGGTCGAGCACCCTCCAGAACCGGACATGGTTGCGGCGGTCCGCGCTCGATCCGACCGGCCGCTCGAAGGCGAGATCCTCGCGGCGGTCGAGATAGAACAGGTTGCTCACCGGCGCATCCTTGTAGGGACGATCGAGCAGCACGCTGCCCACGATCTCGATCGAGGATTTCAGCGTCACCGGATCGGCCGGAAACCAGCCGGCCTCGTGCATCGCGCAGACCACATCCTTGGTGTCGCCGATCAGCCCGACATTCATCGGATCGCCGGGAATGCCCTGCGCGGTGCGCGTCACCATCGGCAGATTGGCGAGGCCCTTCTGATGCTCGTAATGCGTCCACAGTGCCGGCAGCAGCAGATAGGCTGCGATCAGGTAGATCGCCAGGACGAGCAGCAATGCCATCTGCGCTTGCCTGAGGCGGCTGCGCCGGCGCACGGAAGGCGGATCGATCTCGACATCGGTCATGCCGTGGTCCTTCACCTCTCCCGCTTGCGGGGGTCGAGACGAGCGAAGCTCGCTCTTAGGTCGGATTGCATCGAAGATGCAATCCGGATGGGGGCTTTCTCCTCATAAAGAGCGTCGCAAGCGGCGCCGATGAGGCTACAACTCAATCGCACTTCCGACTAGCGCCGCGTCTCGCGGCAGCCGGCGGCCTCGGCTTCCTCGACCGAGCAGAACCAGCGCGTGCCCTTGCTGATCTTCATTTCGATCTTGGCGTACCAGCGGCTGGTCCGCTGATGAAAGATGCATTCGCCGGAGCGGTTGACGTTGCCCTTGATGGTGCAGTCGGGTGACGGCGCCACCGGGCCGGAGGCCGAGGCGAGCAGGATCGCGTTGGCGCCGTCGGGCGGCTTCACCGCGCCGAGCACGGTGGTCTTCTTGTTGCGCACCCGCCAGTCCCACGGCGCGATGAAGGCGCCCTGCCACATCCCGGCTTTTGCCTCACGCGCGGCCTTCTCGTCGGCTTCGTAGTCATGCGAGGCGCGGGTGTAGGCCAGCGCCCAGCCGCTCGCGACCAGCCATTTCTGGATGTCCTCGCCGTCGACCTCGCAGCGCGCGATGGTGCGGCCGCGACGATCGACCGAGCGGGCGTGGCAGGTCCAGCTCTTGCTGCCGGCATGCTTGATCAGCTCGTCGCGCGCCGCGACGCCGCAGGTCCAGCGCTCGCCTTTGGTGTTGAGGCAGAGCTGGTCGGTCGACGGCGCGTCGACGCCTGCGAGCCGGATGCGGACGCTGCCGATCATGAGCTGGTCGCCGTCGCGGATCTTCGGCACGCCGGTGATGTCGGCGGCGACAGCCAGCGTCGGCAGCGAGAGCAGCAGGCCCGCGGTGAGCAGCGTCTTGAACATCGGCGTTCCCGGCCAGGTTCTTATCGTTCAAATGGCTTTTAGCGTGCAGTGGTCAGTGCCCAACGATTGTGCGGGCAATTGGGCAACCGTGCCAGTGCTGTTGCGTTTCCGCCAGTTTCAACTTCGCGTCATCCCCGATGTCCGCCATCCTCCCCTGGAGGGGGAGGATCGGGTCGCATGAAGCGCAGCGCAATGCGAGCCGAGGTGGGGTGAAGGTCTGTCCACTTGAGCAGTGCCCGTGTTGAGAGATCACCCCACCCCATATCGCATCTTGCTTCGCGCGACGCGATACGACCCTCCCCCTCCAGGGGAGGGTGAAGTCCCGCAGCCCGGATGAGTAGAGCGCAGCGTCATCGGGTATCAACGAGGCGTTGGTCTTTATCCGTAGCCCGGATGAAGCTCCGCGCAATCCGGGAATCTTTGTCGGCGGGCAACACCCCGGATTACGCTGCGCTCCATCCGGGTTACGAAACTACACCGCGGCCATTCGTCGCTTCGCCAGCGCCAGCGCCATCAGCACGAACGCCGAGGTCACCTCCGGCCCGCCGACCAGGATGCGGGTCGGCGTCTTCATCTTATTCCACTCATAGGCCCGGTAGGGCCCCTTGCGGCCGCCCTCGCCGAGGCCCTGCACGATGCAGTGCAGCGCCGGCGTGAAGGTCGAGATCTCGGCGCCGAGATGCGCCAGCGCCATCAGCGCCAGCGCGGCGTCGAACGGGTTCATGTCGTGGGCGATCAGCTCGTGCGTGACATAGCCGAGCACGCGGGCGCGGATCAGCGCGAACACGTTGCCGGGATCGATGATGCGTTGCGCCGCCAGCGGCAGCGCGACGAAGGCGGCATAGCAGCGGCCGAAATAGGCCGAATAGAGTTCGGGCAGATAATAGATGTGCGAGCGCGGATTTTTGAACGCGCCGCTTTCGACCAGATTTTTCTGGAAGGCGATGACGCGATGCACGGTCTCCAGCCGCTGCGGCGTCTCGATGATCTGCCAGCGGGCGAGGTTGCGGAACGAGACCTCGAGGATGTCGAGGTTCAGCGTCGGATCGAGGTCGTTGCCATAGGGCCGCTCGCCGGCGAGATTGTCGATCCAGGTGACGACGCCGCCCTCGTAATCAAGATGATCGTTGAGCGGCACGGTGACGCGCGGCTCGTTGGCGCCCGATCGCACCTGGTAGCCGCGGTAGAAGTCGAGCAGCGGCTGCTGCAGGATCGGGTCGTCGGAGCCGGCCTGGGTCGCGGCCGAGAACGAGCACGCCGTGGTGTCGCAGTCCGGCACATAGATGCCGAAGCCGAGATCCTGCTTGATCTGGGCGAAGAAGCGCGAGAAGCGCGGATGCCGGCCCGGCGCCAGCGCGGTGATGACCTTCACCGTCGAGCCGTCATGCGACGGCACCTCCTCGGCGCTGGTCTTGAGGCAGAAGTCCACCATGTCGGCGATCGCGCGCCGCGCGGTAACAGCTTCATCCGGCGAGGCAAGCCCGGTCTCGACGAAGCCGAGCAGCGCCTCGGTGAAGAAGGCGTCGTAATAGGCCGAGCGGTGGCGGATCTGCACCGGCTCCCACATCGGCTCGGCGATGCCGCGCCAGGCCGGGTTGATCAGCGCGCGCGCCGGCGAATGCGCGATGAAGATCCGCGCCAGATTGAACAGCAAGGTCGAGTTCTTGTAGCCGCGCGCGTTCAGCCCGGTCAGCGCCATCAGCAGCTCGCGCCCGCCGACGTCGGGGTCGCCGATCAGGTTGAAGGCGGCATAGGTCGGGATGAAGCCGTTCCTGCCGAACGAGCGCAACAGATGCGCGCCGGTCAGGCGGATCACGCGGTCGATCTCGGCGATCTCCGGCGGGCGGCCAGGTGCGGTCGCGGCGGGCGGTGCCGGATGGCGCACACCGATACCGTCCATCAATACTGCGACGGGCGTGCCGATCGCGGCCCAGTCCGGCGTCTCGACGTCGCGCGCCGCGGTGAGCGCCGCGCGCAGGCCGGAGAGGCGGTCGGGATCGTTGAGCGCGGGCAGGCCGGTGCGGCGGAGCAGCGCGCGCAGCGGCGGATTGCCGAGCGCGGTCCGGTAGAATTTTCCGAGATGGGCATCGCCGCCGCGATAGGCCTGCAGCACGGGGTCGCAGACATCGTACAGCGACGGGCCGTCCTTCTTGACAGTCAGCGACCGGCACACCGCGCCTGCGATCTCGTGAAGGCCCAAGAAGCTCAAACAATCCCCTTTCCCGAGGAACCGGTTAACGCCGCCGCCCGACGGAGTTTCCTGTCGCTCTGCCCCAAACTCGCAAGCCTTTGGAAAGCTACATGAATCCCTGAAGAATACAAATGTGACAGAGATCACGTAACGGGATCTTAACGGCGTCAATGGCCTCTGCCGGGCGGCGGCATGCGGCAATTCGGGTTGCCCCGAGCGGCCGTCCGGGTTAAAGGAGCGTTTGTTGCGGCGCCGCAAATTGAGTTCAATTCAACGGCACACACACCTCAACCCCATTAAACCTGAACGTCTTTGACGCGACTAACTGGCGCGATCTTCGCTTGAGCGCCATCGGGATAAGAATTGGGACTTAGGAACGCTATGGACCTTAGGCAGCTTCGCATTTCCCGCCGCACCATCGCCGTCTGCGTGGCGGTGGCCGGCACGGTGTCGCTGGCGATTGGCGCCCATGCCGCGCTCAACAAGCGCACCCTCGATGTCGCTAAGGGTGGCGACAAGATCGCCCCCACCGAGCTGACCGGCAGCATTCCGGCAGGCACGTCCCGCCTCGCGCTGATCATCGGCAACGGCCATTATCCGGACGCCGCGGCGCCGCTGGCCCAGCCGATCAACGATGCCCGCACCCTGTCGTCGGCGCTGCGCCGCGAGGGCTTTGACGTCGACGTGGTCGAGGATGCGACCAAGGACGACATGTTCCGCGCGGTCGAGCGCATGAAGGCCAAGATCCGCCCCGACACCGTCGTGATGCTGTTCTTCGGCGGCTACGGCGTGCAGGTCGGCCGCGAGAGCTACATGATCCCGGTCGATGCCACGATCTGGAAGGAAGTCGACGTCAAGCGCACCGGCGTCAGCGTCGAGTCCGTGCTCGATGCGATGAAGGAGCGCGGCGCCAAGGCCAAGCTCGTCGTGCTCGACGCCTCGCGCCGCAATCCCTATGAGCGCCGCTTCCGCGCGTTCTCGCACGGCCTCGCCCCGATCAGCCCGCCGGAGAACACCATCGTGCTGAGCTCGGCAACGCCGGGCAAGGTCGCCGACGATAGCAAGGCGCCGAACAGCGTGCTGGTCTCCGAGCTGCTCAACAACCTCAACGCCCAGGCCGGCGCCGAAAGCGCCTTCAACAAGACCCGCGTCGCGATCTCGCGCGCCAGCGAAGGCGAGCAGGTGCCGAGCGTGTCGTCCTCGCTGCTGGAAGACATCAAGCTCGGCGGCTGAGCCCGACTCTTTCCCCACGTCGTCCCGGCGAAAGCCGGGACCCATAACCATAGCGCCGCATTGTTGAAGTGCACTGTGGCTACAGCTCTTCAGACAATTCACATTGGTGGTTATGGGTCCCGGGTCGCGCGGAGCCTGTCATCGGGCGGCGCTTTGCGCCGACCCGTTGGCTTGCCCGGGACGACACTGTCAGTGTGGCGTCGCCTACACCCCTATTTCGCATCCGCACTCGCACCCACCGGCCGCACCGGATCGCCCTCGCGCAGCAGTGCGCCGGCGCGGGCGACGACGATGTCGCCTTCCTGGATGCCGTCGCGGATCTCGACCTGGCCCGCCGACATCAATCCGGTCTCCACCCGCCGCGTCTCGACGCGGCCGCCGCGCACCACCTGCACCACGGTGCCGGCGGTGGAATAGAGGATCGCGGTCAGCGGCACCGCGACGCCGCAGCTCTGCCCGGTCTTGATCTGGGCGCGGCCGGACGAATTCACCAGCAGCCGCTTGTTCGCGCCGATGCCGATGAACACCTGGCCGAGCTGGCTGTTCGGCTCGACCGTCGGCGCGATCCGCCGCACCTTGCCATCGAGATCGCCGGCGCCGAGGACCTTGAGCTGCGCCGTCTGCTCGGTCTTCAGCTTGGCGATGTCGCGGGTCGGCACCATGCCGACCAGATCGTACTCGCTCTTGGCGATGATCGAGAACAGCGCGTCCTTGCCCGAGGCCGGGCTGCCTACAATCGCCGACGACGCGGAGATCGTGCCCGCCACCGGCGCCGTGACGTTGACCGAGTTGGCCCCATCGGTCAGCTTCGCAAGCACTTGGCCGGCGGTGACGGTGTCGCCGGGATCGACCATCACCTCCGCCACCTTCAAGCCGAAGCGCTCGGGCCGGATCTGCTGCTCATCGCGCGGCAGCACGATGCCCGAGACCTCGACGATATTGCCGAAGCAGAATTTCGAGGCCTTCAGCACAGTCACCGCCGCGCCCTTCGGCACGGCGTCGGCCTCGCCCGCGGCAAGCGTGGGAGAGGCCGCGAGCACGAGCAGCGCGGAGGCGGCAAGGGCTGGGGCGCGCGTGCGAGGCAAAATCATTGGCAAACTATTCCCAAAATGAGGGCCTCCTGAATACCAGATGCCGCCGGGCCGAACCAGCCGCCTGCGCTGCCTCGGCCGGCCCCGCATCCGCCGCCAGCTCCAGCTTCGCCAACTCCTGGGCGCGCCAGATATGCCGCAGGATCTCCGGGTTGACCCGATCGGCATGCGTCACCGGCAGCATGTGGCCGGCACCCGGCAGATGCCGCAGCTCGGCGCCATCGATCAGCGCGGCGAGTTTGGCGACAATACGCTGCGTCACACAGGGCGACAGCCCGCCCGAGATCAGCAGCGTCGGCACCTTCAAGGCACGCGCGGCTTCCGCCACGGCGTCGAGGTCGAGCGCGGCGCTGAAATCGCAAGGCAGCTTGTCGGCCTGCTCGATCATCCGCAGCCGCCCGCTCGGCGAGAACTGCTCGCGCGGCCCGGAGCCGGCCCAGAACGCGGTGAACGCCTCGACCGCCTCCATCACGGCGCCATCGACAATATCCCTTGAGACGATCTGCGCGATCCGCGCGAAGCGGTCGTACAGCCGCGCATCGGCAGGCGTGTCTCTGAGCAACGTAGGCAGGACGGGCTCGATCAGCGTAAGGCTGCGGATGTACTGCGCATAAGGCGTTGCCGTCGCCAGCCGAAACGCGATCGCCCCGCCATAGGAATGCCCGATCAGATGGAACGGCCCGTCGGCCCTGGTGAGCCAGGGCTCGAGCCGCGCAATCTCGCCATCCAGCGTCCGCGGCCAGTCGCGCCCGACGGCGGCAACGCCATAGCCGGAAATATCCGGCGCCATGAACCGGTCGCCGCCGAGCGCGGCCGCAAGCTTGGTCCATTGCCGTCCCGACCCCAGCGAGCAATGCAGCGCCACCACCGACGCCGTGTGCGTCCCATCCAAACCCGTCATCAAACCCATCCTGCTTGTTCTTGTTATCGCCGGACGCGCGTTCGCACGCGCCCGTCATGACGCGAGCGATGCGGGGGAGGGGTTATTCCTGGGACGGGTGGGAGGTGGTGGTGATCGTGATTGCGGAGGCAGTCAGATTCACCGGATGTTGATTTGAGGCTCGTGGCAATCGGCGCCCGGCCTTCCCTGCGCCCTCTCCTGTGTGAGGCTGGATTGATCGCATGACTCGGGCGCGATCGCGTCGCGAGGATGCGGGCGTGTGCTTCTCCCCTCGGGTCTATCCCTTGGCTGTTTGATAGTTGAATCAGAAACGGGGCCGCATATTCAGTGTCGTCCCGGCTTTCGCCGGGACGACGTGGGAGGGAGCCGTGTCTTGCCTATTCCGCCGCCGCTTCCGCTGATGGCTCGCCCTTCCAGCTCAGGATCTCCGCCGCCAGGATGGGATGATTGAATCCCTTCAGCACGAGGTCATCGATGGCGCGACCTTCGACGAAGGGCTCGACCATGCCGTAGACGCGGCGGCTTACCACGATCTGGCCGGCCTTGGCCTCGCCGCACAGGCGGGAGGCGAGGTTGGTGACGCTGCCGATCGCGGCATATTCCAGCCGCTGCTCGAAGCCGACCTGGCCGAGCGTGGCATAGCCGAGCGCAATGCCGATGCCGAAGCCGAGACTGTGCCCGCGGTTGCGCCACTTCTCGGTCAGCGGGCCGACCGTGTCGCGCATCTCCACCGCCATCTTCACGGCGCGCGCAGTGTGGTCCGCGAGCTGGATCGGCGCGTTGAACAGGATCATCACGCCGTCGCCGGCATATTTGTCGAGGGTGCCTTCATACTTGAAGATCAGCTTGCCGAGCGCGGCGTGATATTCGCGCAGCACGTTCATCGCCTCTTCCGGCTCGGTTGCCTCGGTGAAGGCGGTGAAGCCGCGCAGATCGCAGAACACCACGGTGACCTCGCGGCGGTGGCTGTCGAGCAGGCCCTCGGGATTGTCCGACGAGGCGATCAGCTGCGCCACCTGCGGCGCCAGGAAGCGCTCGAGCCGGCGGACGCGCTCGAGCTCGCCGAGCTGGGTCTCGACCCGCTGCTCCAGCGACTTGTTCCAGTCCTTGAGCGCTTCGGTCTGCTCGCGCAACTTGTCGGCCTGCTCGCGCACGGTGGCGTTGGCCTCTTCCAGCGCGTGGCTCTTCTGGTCCACCTCGGTGAACAGCCGCGCATTGCGCATCGCCAGCACCGCCTGGTGCGCAAAGGTCTTCATCAGGCCGATCAGGCTCGCCGGGAAGTCGCCGGCCGCCTTGCGCAGCACCACCAGCGCGCCGAGCACGCCCTGCTGATCGACCAGCGGCACCACGAGCACCGAGTGGAAGCCGGCGCCGACCACGACATCGCGCAGCGGATGATTTGGCTGGTCGGTGAGATCCGGGAACGCCAGCGGCTCGCCCTTCGCGGCGGCTTCGCCGAGCGGGCTGCTGTTCGCCGCATCGATCGCGCGATGATGGCCTTCGGTCGCAGCGTCGATGCCGATCGATTGCGTCAGGTTAAAGCTGCGTTGCGCGGCGTCATAGCCATAGATCAGCACGGCGTCGGCATGGGTGATCTCGAGCGCGCGGGCGCCGACCGTCGGCAGCACCGCATTGAGGTCGAGCGAGGACGCCACCGCGCGGCCGACCTCCTCCAGCACCTTCAGCTCGTTGATCGATTGCGCGAGGTCGCGGGTGCGCTCCTTCACCTTGGCCTCGAGGTCGGAATAGGTCTCGGCAAGCTGGGTGGCCATGCTGTTGAACTGGCCGGCGAGCTCCTCCAGCTCATCGGATGTCTTCACCTCGATGCGATGGCCGAAATCGCCGGCGCCGAGGCGCCGCGCGCCGGTGCGCAGCGCGGTGATCGGCTCCAGCATGCGGCGCGCCAGGATCGTGCCGGCGATGATCGCGACCACGAGGCCGAGCGCGATCAGAAGCGCGATGCGCACCAGCTGGTCGCGGATCGGCGACAGCGCCTGCGCGGTCGGCTGCTCATAGAACACGTGCCAGCCGAGGTTCGGCGCGGCCGTTGCTGTCGTCAGCACCGCGTTGCCGTCGACAACCTCGCCGGAGACGATCGGCCTGCCGCTAGGCGACAGCACCGCGGCGACCTGCGGCAGCGCGGCGAGGTCCTTGCCGACCTCCGGACCCTTCGACGAGCTCGCCAGCACGCGGCCCTTGCCGTCGACGACATAGGCATGAGCGAGGCGGCCGACCTGGGAGTCGCCGAAATAGTCATTGAGGAAGCGCAGGTCGATCTCGGCCATGGTGACGCCGGCATTGAAGCCGGAATGCTGCTCGCCGATCGACATGAACGGCCGCCCGTCGCGAAAATACGCCGGCGCGTAGGCGGTGCCGCGGGCGATGGTCTCGGTGAATCTGACATCGCGGGAGAAGTCGGCGTTGGAGTTCACGGTGGTGGTCTGGCGCGACAGCCGCAGCAGCTCGCGGCCCTGGCCGCTGATCAGGCTGAGCTGACTCACCGCCGGCACCTGGCCGAGCAACTGCGCGTAGTCGGCGCGGCGCAGCTCGATCGTGTTGGAGGAGGCGCGGGTGACCCAGGAGATTTGCCGCTCGAGGTCGGAGATCGCCTGCTCGATGCGCTTGGCGGTGGCGTCCGCCTTCTCGCTCATCGCGTCCGTCAGCGTGCCCTTGATGCCGCGGTAGCTGATCCAGGTCTCGAGCGCGCCGTTGACCGCCAGCACGAACACGACGAGGCCAACCAGCGCGAGGACATATTTGGCGAACAGGCCGCCGCGCAGGAACCAGTTCTTGCCCTTGTCCGTAGCCGCGTTCATCCAGCCTCGTCCGGCCCCCAATCGGGTGCGCCGCATGATCCGCCGCTATTTAGCACGGATCGGCGGGGCGGGGCCGCCGCTCGGGCCGCATGGTTATCCCTTCATATCGGCGGGGGATATCCGGGAATATCAGCGATTGAACAGCTGACGCAGCACGTCCTTCATCGCCGGACTGTCGTGCTGCTCGGCGGTCTCGCCGGGCGGAGGGGGCGGTGGCGGCGGGGCCTGGTCGGGGGCCGGCGGCGCGGGCTGGCTCAGGTCGCGGCTCGGGCGCGATGCGTTGCTCTGGTTGAGGGTGGAAAGGCCCTGCTGCAGCAAATTGCCGATGGTGTCGCCAAGCCGCCCGCCGAGCGGGTTGCTCTGGCCGGCGCCGCCGCCCTGGCCGCTGCTGCCGGGCTGCGCGCCGCCGCCCTGCACGCCGTTGAGCAGATTGGTCAGCCCGTTGATGCCCTGACTCAGCCCTTGGCCGTTCGCCCCGAACAGGCCCTTGCCCATCTCCTTGAGCTTGGCATAGGCCGCCTGCGGATTGTCGAGCATGCCCTGCATCTCCGGATAGATCCGCGGCGATACCCAGGGTCCCTCAAGCATCACGGGGATGCCGAGGCCGACCGGATTGCCGGCGCGGCCCTGGCCTTCGGTGGTCATCACGAGCTGCGGCTCGACGCGGAACCCGATCTGGCGGGTGTTGAGGTCGATGGTGCCGACCCCGGTCATCTTCACCAGCGGGCCGATCAGGTTGAGATCAGTGGTGACGGCTTGGCCCTTGTCGACCTTGAACGAGGCCGAGAGCTGGCTGAGATCGGTCGACAGCTCTTGGCTCTCCTGCCAGCCCGACAACGTGCTGGTGGTGAGGTTGCGGATCATCTGCGCCACGTTGAGGCCGAGGATCTTGCCGTCCTGGAACACGACGAAGGCGGTGCCGGCGAGATTGCCGACGATGGCGCGCTCGCTGCTGCCTTGCGAGGTCAGCGCGATCTTGGCCTGCATCTTGCCGTCGAGCTTGTCGAACTCGGCGAGGCTCTTCAGCACCGGCAGCGCGCGCGCGCCGGCGAGGTCGAGCCGCAGCGCGTAGGTTGGATTCGGAGCTCGCGCGTCGATGGTGACGTCGCCATCGGCGGTGCCCTCATAGGCGCCGAGACTGGCGAACCGGCCCTTCAGCACGCCGCTGTCGATGGACGCATCGATTGCCGCCTGCGTGAAGCGGCCGTCGCCGATCACGAGCTCCGCCGCCGAGATGCGCGCCTGTGCGTCGACATAGTTGAGCCCGGCAAGATCGACCGACGCGTTGCTCCACGTATTCGTACCCAGCGGCTGCGTGGAGCCGGCCTGCCCCGGCGGCATCGCGATCGCAATGTGCTGGAAGTCGAGATCGAGCTTCACCAGCGGCTTGTTGCTGGCGAAATCGACCGAGGCCCAGCCGGTGAAGCCGCCGTCGCCGAGCGTGCCGGAGACGCCGTTGAACATCACCACCGTGCCGTTCAGCCGCGCTTCCGCATTCGCCTTGATCGCCGCGGGCAACAGGCCGGGCGCATCGATGCTGAATTCGGCCGGCACGCTCTGACGCTCCAGCGGTGCTTGCGGCGCGGTGGCGCGGATCTCGAATTTCAGCGGCTTGTCGTCGGCGCGTGCGTCACCCGTGACGACGATCTTGCGGTCGTCGCCGATGGTCGCGTCCGCATCGAGCGTCTCGATCCGGCTCTCGATCCGGTCGCGCACATTGGCGAAGACGATGGTACCGCCGCTGACGCTGACATGCCGGATCGTGATGCCGCCGCCGTCGGACGCGGAGGATTTCGCCGGCGGATTGTGGTCGCGGGTGCGCTCGCGCTGCAGCGGCAGGTTGATCACCGGCTTGACGATCGAAAGGTCGGTGATGTCGGGTCGGCCCGACCACAGGCTCGACAGCGTCATCTCGGCCTCGACGCTGCTTGCCGCGAACCGGTTGTTGACGTCGCGTCCGCGCGGGTCCTGCAGCACGACGTCGCTCAGCGTCAGATTGATCTTCGGCCAAAGGCCGATCTTGGCGCCGCCCTTGATGGTGAGCTTGTAGCCGGTCTCGCGCTCGACCCGATCGGTGATGGTCGATGTGAGGAACGAGGACGGGATCCCGACCACGGCCACCAATGCGATGATCACGATCACGGCAGCGATGGCGGCCCCGGCGAATTTCAGTGCTCTCATGTCGCTGTTCCAGGCCGGGCAAGCGGGGTTCCGTTGCAGAAAGTCGCGGCCGATCAAACGAGTTTATCCCGCAAGCAGGATCTGGCTCCAATGACCGGAAAAATAATCCGTTACCGCATGAACTTATGTGACCTCTCCCACACTCTTATGAGGGTGATTTTTGCTAACCGGGCGTCAGGGGACTGCTCGGAAGGATTTGGAAGGCAGTACAATGAGCAAACAGGCCGAATTTGCGGTCATTCTGAAGATGAATCCGATGTTCGCCGATCTCGGTGCGGACGAGTTGCAGCGGCTTTCCGGCCTCTGCCACACCCAGCAACTCGCGACCGGTGAGGTGCTGTTCCAGAAAGGCGATCCCGGCGATGCCCTGTTTGGGGTCCGCCGCGGCCAGATTCGGATCGAGACCGGTGCTTCCGACGGCAGCCGGCTCACACTGAACTTCATGGGATCCGGCGACCTGTTCGGCGAAGTCGCCGTGCTCGACGGTCAGGACCGCACCGCGGATGCGACCGCGGGCGAGCCCAGCGAACTATTCGTGTTGCGGCGGCAGGATTTCCTCGGCTTCCTCGAGCGCGAGCCGAAGGTTGCGGTCAGGCTGATCGAATTGCTGTGCCAGCGAATTCGTTGGCAGAGCGAGCGGATGGAAGAATCCGTGCTGCAGCCTTTGCCGGTCCGCCTCGCACGGCGGCTGTGCGCGCTGGCCGAGGATTTCGGTTCCGAGGTGCACATCTCGCAGGAACAGCTCGGCATCTTCGTCGGCGCCGCGCGCGAAAGCGTCAACCGGCAGCTGCAGACCTGGCGCAAGGACGGCATCGTCGACCTGCAACGCGGCCGGATCATGCTGCACAACATGACCAAGCTGACCGCGGTCGCCCGCAACGACTAGAGCGGACTGCATGCAACGCGCGCGGGAAGATTCAATTCTCTCGCGTGCTTTGCTTGCGGATGTTGACGCACTCCTGCCTAAAAGACGTGCTTGCATGATGAGGCCGGTACCGCTTTCATCCGGCCGCCGGTCCTTGGGGTGACACCCAGCCTTGCTGGCCTCACGCCATCCACCTGCAAACCCCTGCGGTCTCTCCCGTTGACCGCAGGGGTTTTGCATTTCGATAGATGCGTGACGCGAGCGCCTACCGCATCACCACTTCGGGATCGGCCCAGCGCAGATACTGGCGCGGCGCGGCGCCGAGCTCGCGCTTGAACATCGCGGCGAAAGCGCTCGGACTTTCATAGCCGACGTCGAGCGCAACGCAGGTGACGGCCTCGCCGGCGCCGAGCCGCGCCAGCGCTTCGAGCAGCCGCACCCGCTGGCGCCAGGCCGCAAAGCTCTGGCCGGTCTCACGCCGGAACAGACGCGTCAGCGTCCGCCGGCTGAGCTGGCAGCGATCGGCCCATTCGTCGAGCGTGAGATCGGAACTCGGATCGACCAGCACGGCTTCGCAGATCGCGGCGAGCCGCGGATCGGGCGGCACCTGCACATGCAGCGACACTTCCGGCATCCTGCCGATCTCGTCGAGCAGGAAATCGACCAGCCTGCCGTCGCGCCCTTCCGGATCGTAACGGGTCGGCATGTGCACCGCTTCTTCCATCAACGCCTCGACCAGCGCGGAGACTTTGATCAGGCGGCATGTCGCCGGAGCATTCCTGATGCGGTCAGGCGTGACATAGATGGTCTGGATCTCGACCTCGCCCCATGCCCGCGACTGGTGCGCGACGCCGGCCGGAATCCACAGGCCGTGGCCGGGCGGCACGACGAAATGGCCGCGCTCGGTCATCATCGAGGTCACGCCCGCGGTCTGCAGGATGAATTGATCGCGTCGGTGCGCGTGCCGCGCGCTGGTGCTTTCGTTCGGATAGGAGGCCGCCATCGCCGCGAGCGGCCGTTCGACCTGTTGCAGCTGTCCGGCATAGTGCGCGGCGGCTGCGGGACCCGATTGCTTGCGGCAAACGCGCAAGCCGGTGGTGTCATTTCGTCGCGCTGCGACTTTCAAGTGTCGTGAGCTCCTGATCGATCGTCGTTTTCGCAGGGTGCTCATGCATCTTCCGGGCCACTTGGCCCGATCGCGATGGTTGTTGTCCCCCTTCAGGTAGCGCGGGATATGGCGTTTGGCAACAATGCCTCACCCCGCGGCATTCGCCGAAATCGAATGTGCGAGCGCGGAGACGGAGAGGTCCGATGAACAGACGCGAATTCACCAAGGCAATGCTGGCCTGCGGTGCAGCCATCCCGTTCGGCATCACGCGGGCGGCGGGCCAGACCCGCGGTGGGACGCTCAACACCATCATCCAGCCCGAGCCGCCGGTCCTGGTGACCGCGCTGAACCAGCAGCAGCCGACCTTGACGCTCGGCGGCAAGATTTACGAAGGCCTGCTGAAATACGGCGCCGATCTCAAGCCGATGCCGGGCATGGCGCAGTCCTGGGAGATCTCGCCCGACGGCCTGACCTATACGTTCAAGCTGTTTCCGGGCATCACCTTCCACGACGGCAAGCCGATGACCTCGGAGGACGTGGTCTTCAGCTGCATGAAGCTGCTGGTGGAGACGCATCCGCGCGCACGGCAAAATTTCGCCCGCGTGGCGTCGGCGGAGGCGCCCGATCCGCTCACCGTCGTGTTCAAATTGAAGCAGCCGTTCGCGCCCTTCATCGGCTGCTTCGATTGCACGTCTGCACCGATCGTACCCAAGCACATCTATGACGGCACCGACTACCGCAAGAACCCGGAGAACGACAAGGCGATCGGCACCGGCCCCTTCAAGCTGAAGGAATGGGTGCGCGGCTCGCATGTTCATCTCGTCCGCCACGACGGCTACTATCAGAAGGACCAGCCCTATCTCGACGAGATCGTCTACCGCGTGATTCCGGATGCGGCCTCGCGCGCGCTGGCGCTCGAGAACGGCACGGTGCAGCTCGTGCAATGGTCCGACGTCGAATTCTATGACGTGCAGCGCTTCAAGGCGCAGAAGAACCTCGAATTCACCACCAGGGGCTACGAGTATTTCGCGCCGCATCAGTGGCTCGAAATGAACAACCGCATCGCGCCGATGAACGACAAGCGGTTCCGGCAGGCGGTGATGCACCTGATCGATCGCGAGGCGTTCAGCAAGCGGGTCTATTTCGGCAATGCCAAGGTGGCGACCGGGCCGATCTCCTCGAAGACGCGGTTCTACGATCCGAACGTGAAGCGCTACGAGTTCTCGGTCGACAAGGCCAAGGCCCTGCTCGACGACATGGGATTGAAGCCTGGCGCCAACGGCAAGCGGGCCGAGATCAAGTACATCGTGCCGCCCTATGGCGAAGTCTATCAGCGCTCCGGTGAGTTCTTCCGCCAGAGCTTCGCGCGGGTCGGCATCGATCTCGTGCTTGTCGGCACCGACATGGCGGGCTGGGCCGAAAAGGTCGGCAACTGGGACTATGAGATGACCCAGAATCTGCTCTACCAGCTCGGCGATCCCGCGCTCGGCGTTGCCCGCACCTACGTCTCGTCGAACATCAAGAAGGGCATCCTGTTCTCCAACACGCAGGGCTATTCGAATCCCGAAGTCGACAAATTGTTCGAGGAGGCCGCGGTGACGCTCGACGAGGCCAAGCGCCAGGAGCTCTACAGCAAGGTCCAGCAGATCCTGGTCGAGGATGTGCCGGTGGCCTGGACGCTCGAGATCGAATATCCCATCATCTACGACAAGGCGTTCAAGAACATCGTGACGACGGGCATCGGCTCGCACGAAACCTTCGGGTCGGTCTACAAATCGTGACCCGGCTCGGCAGCGCCGCGGCGATCGGACTTCAGGCGGTCAGCCGCATCGCCCAGCTCGTCGCCGTGATCCTCGTCATCGCGACGTTCAACTTCGTGCTGGTGCGCGCCGCGCCCGGCGATCCGGCCCAGGTCATGGCCGGGCAATCCGGCGCGTCCGATCCAAAACTGCTCGACGACCTGCGCAAGGAATATGGCCTCGACAAGCCATATTTCGTGCAGCTCGTGAGCCACCTCGGCCGCGTCATCAGGCTCGACCTCGGCTATTCCTATCGCCAGCGTCGTCCGGTCGTTGATCTGATCCTCGAACGGCTGCCGGCGACGCTGCTGCTGACCGTCACGGCGTTTTGCCTCGCGCTCCTGATCGGCACCGCGCTCGGCGCGCTGGCCGGGCTCGCGGCCGGCAGCGTGCTCGACACGGTGTTCACCGTGCTCTCGCTCGTGCTCTACGCGACGCCGGTGTTCTGGCTCGGCCTGATGCTGGTGCTGGTGTTCTCGGTGACGCTCGGCTGGTTGCCGCCGTTCGGTTACGAGACCATCAACGTCCAGCTCTCGCCGGTCGAGCATGCGCTCGACATCATGAAACACATGATCATGCCGGTCACGTCGCTGGCGGCGATCTATCTGGCGATCTATGCGCGGCTGATGCGATCCTCGATCATCGAGGTCGCGCAGCAGGATTTCATCAAGACCGCGCGCGCCAAGGGCTTGTCCGGAACGCGCATCGTGGTCGGCCACATGCTGCGCAATGCGCTGGTGCCGGTCGTCACCGTCGCCGGCATGCAGGCCGGCGCGCTGGTCGGCGGCGCTGTGGTGATCGAGACGGTGTTTGCCTGGCCGGGCCTTGGCCGCTTGACCTTCGAGGCACTGTTGCAGCGCGACTATCCGGTCCTGCTCGGCATCTTCCTGATCCTCTCGATCGTCGTGATCGCGCTCAACCTGCTCACCGACCTGGTCTACCGGTTGATTGATCCCCGCATGACCACGGGAGCGGCGTGATGGACACGGTGCGCGCCTTCCTGCGTCATCCGAGCGGAATGATCGGCCTCGTCCTGCTGCTCGTCGTTGTTGTCGTCGCGATCGTTGCGCCGATCGCGTTTCCGGTCTCGCCCTGGGAGATGGTCGGCGCGCCGTTCACGCCGCCCGGCGAGGACGGATTATGGCTCGGCGGCGATACGCTCGGCCGCGACGTCGCCGCCGGCGTCGCCTATGGCGCACGCGTGTCGCTCCTGATCGGCATCGCCTCAGCGCTCGCGGCGATGGCGATCGGCGTCGTGATCGGCGCGATCTCAGGCTATTTCGGCGGCAAGGTCGATCTGGTGCTGATGCGGATGACGGAATTGTTCCAGACCATTCCAGCCTTCGTGCTGGCCATCCTGCTGGTCGCGACCTTCAATCCGTCGCTGCTCACGATCATCCTGACCATCGGCGCGGTGAGCTGGCCGCCGCTGGCGCGGCTCACGCGCGCCGAATTCCTCCGTCTGCGGCACCGCGAATTCGTCGAGGCCGCGCTGTGCCAGGGCGAACGCACCTGGCGCATCGTGCTCGGCCATATCCTGCCGAACGCGATCTCGCCGATCCTGGTGGTGACGTCGCTGACGGTTGCCACTGCGATCCTGCTGGAAAGCGCGCTGTCCTTCATGGGGCTCGGCGATCCCAATCTGATGTCGTGGGGCTTCATGATCGGCGCGGGCCGCACCGTGATCCGGAACGCGTGGTGGATGAGCGTGTTTCCCGGCCTCGCCATCCTCGTCACCGTGCTGGCGATCAACCTGTTCGGCGAGGGACTGTCTGATGTCCTCAACCCGCGCGTCTCGAGGCGCCGCTCATGAGCGAAGCCATGCAGTCCGGTGCGCCTGTTCTTGCCGTCGATGGTCTCTCGATCGCGCTCCCCGAGGGCGGTGATCGGCCCTTCGCGGTCGAGAACGTCTCCTTTGAGATCAAGCCAAACGAAGTGGTTTGCCTGGTCGGTGAGTCCGGCTCCGGCAAGTCGATGATCGCGCATGCGGTGCTGTCGCTGTTGCCGCGGGGCGTCGACATCGCGTCCGGCGCCGTGGCGGTCGCAGGGCAGGATCCGTCGAAGCTCGACGGCCGCGCTCTCCGCAAGCTGCGCGGCGGCAACGCCGCGATGATCTTTCAGGAGCCGTTGTCTTCGCTCAATCCGCTGAAGCGCGTCGGCAGGCAGATCGAGGAGATGATCCTGGCGCACCAGCGGCCTGCGCCCTCGGCGACCGAACTCCGCGAGCGGGTGCTGACGCTGCTGACCCAGGTCGGACTGCCGAATCCGCAGCTGCTGGAAAAGAGCTACCCGTTTGAGCTTTCCGGTGGCCAGCGCCAGCGCGTGATGATCGCGATGGCGATGGCCAACCGCCCCGAGCTCCTGATCGCAGACGAGCCGACGACCGCGCTCGATGTCACGACCCAGCGCCAGATCCTGCGCCTGATTGACGATCTCCGGCGCGAGCGCGGCATGGGCGTGCTGCTGATCACCCATGATTTCGGCGTTGTCGCCGACGTTGCCGATCGCGTCGTGGTGCTGCGCCATGGCAAGGTGGTCGAGCAGGGCACGGCCAGCGAGGTGCTTCGCAATCCGCAGGCCGCCTACACGCGCGAACTGATCGACGCGGTTCCGAAGGCGCGCCTCGCCGACATCCACGAGGCCATCCTGCGTCCCGAGCCGCTGCTCGAGGTCATCGGCCTGCAAAAGACCTTTCGGGTCAAGCGCGGCTGGCTGCAGCCGCCACGCGAGGTGACCGCCGCTGATGGCATCTCACTGACGCTGCACGAGGGCGAGACGCTTGCGGTGGTCGGTGAATCCGGTTCCGGCAAGTCGACGCTCGGGCGCATGATCATGCGGCTCACCGAACCTGACGCCGGCGCCATCCGCTTTGGCGGCGCGGATCTCCGGCAGCTGCGCGGCGAGGCGTTGCGCCAGGCGCGGCGCCAGCTCCAGATCGTGTTCCAGGATCCGTTTGCCAGTCTCGATCCGCGCCAGAAGGTCGGCGATGCCATCGCGCGCGGACCGATGGCCTATGAGACGTCGCGGGCCGAGGCGATGGCCCAGGCGAACAAGCTCCTGGTGCGGGTCGGCCTGTCGGCGACCGCCGCCGATCGCTACCCGCACGAGTTCTCGGGCGGCCAGCGCCAGCGCATCTGCATCGCGCGGGCGCTGGCGCTGAAGCCGCGGGTTCTGATCGCCGACGAGGCGGTGTCGGCGCTGGACGTCTCGGTGCAGGCCCAGGTGCTGGCGCTGCTCGCCGAGCTGCGCCAGGAGATGCGGCTTGCGATGATCTTCATTACACACGATTTGCGGATCGCCGCCGAGATCGCCGACCGCGTCATCGTCCTGCAAAAGGGGCGTATCGTCGAGGAAGGCACCACCGCCGAAGTGTTCACCGCGCCGCGCCAGGCCTACACTCGCGATCTGCTCGACGCGGTTCCCGGGCGCGATTTCTTCGACCAGCCGGGCTTTGCGGCCGTGGCCGTTACACGCCCCACAGCAAGGATCAATTCATGACCGACAGCCGTTCAGTTCCCCTTCCGGCCGGCGCGCGCGAGCGCATCGAGGCGGCTGTCGACGCCGCCTTCGAGCAGCAGCTCGCGACCACGATCGCCTTCTCGTCGATTCCCAGCACGCGCGGCCAGGAAGGTCCGTGCCAGGACATGTTCGCGAAGCTGCTGCGCGAGCGCGGCTATGAGGTCGACGACTGGGTCATCAATCAGGACGAGCTGAAGACCTTGCCCGGCTACGGACCGGTCGAGACCGATTTTTCCCGCGCGCGGACCGTCGTCGGCACCTATCGGCCGGCGCGCGAGGAGGGGCGTTCGCTGATCCTTCAGGGGCATTGCGACGTGGTGCCGGTCGGGCCGCTCGACATGTGGGAGCGGCCGCCGTTCCAGCCGGTGGTCGAGGACGGCTGGCTCTATGGCCGCGGCACCGGCGACATGAAGTCGGGCACCATTGCCGCGCTCTACGCGCTCGATGCGGTGAAGGCCGCGGGCTTTGCGCCGAAGGGCCGCATCCATCTGCAATCCGTGATCGAGGAGGAGAGCACCGGTCTCGGCGCGCTCTCGACGTTGCAGCGAGGTTACCGTGCCGATGCCTGCCTGCTGCCGGAGCCGACCGAGGAACGGCTGATGCGAGCCCAGGTCGGCGTGATCTGGTTTCGCCTGAAGGTTCGCGGAATCCCGGTCCATGTTGCGCGCGCCGGCACCGGCTCCAACGCTATCCGCGCCGCCTATCATCTGATCGGCCATCTCGACACGCTCGAGGCGGAGTGGAACGAACGTGCCAAGTCGCATCGCCATTTCGGCGCGGTGCATCACCCGCTCAACTTCAATCCCGGCATCATCAAGGGCGGCGATTGGGCCTCCAGCGTGCCGGCGTGGTGCGACGTCGATTGCCGGATCGGAATCCTGCCGGGATGGAAAATCGCCGACTGCCAGGCCGAGATCGTCGAGTGCGTGACCAAGGCTGCCAGGGCCCATCCGTTCCTCGCCAACAATCCGCCAGAGATCGTCTGGTCCGGCTTCCTGTCGCCGGGCTATGAAGCGACCGAGGTGCAGGAGAGCGAGGCGGTCCTCGGCTCGGTCTACGAGCATGTGTTCGGGCGCAAGCTGACGGATTTTCCCTCGACCGCGCTGACGGATGCGCGCTTCTATGGCCTGGATTATGGTGTTCCCGCATTCTGCTTCGGCGCCAGGATGGAGAACGCGCACGGCTTCAATGAACGGGTCCAGCTCGATTCGCTGAAGAAGGTGACCAAGGCCTACGCCCTCTTCGTCGCGAGCTGGTGCGGGATCGACGCGGTATAGAGCATGATCCGGAAAAGTGCGAAGCGGTGTTCCCTCGCGACAAACGCGGAGCGTTTGCGCGGAGATCATGCTCAACGAATTGAGACAAACCAAACGGGAGGTTCGCTATGGGTGACCAGAGTGCGGGCGGCAAGCCGCCGGTCAAATCGCACGAGGATCTTCGTGCGCATTTCGGGCAATTGAGCCCGCTCGCCGAGAAAAAGGTGCTCTATCATCTCGACAAGTTCTGCCGCGACTTCATCGCGCTGTCGCCGTTCCTCGTCATCGCTTCCAGCGACGGCAAGGGTCATGCCGACGCCAGCCCGCGCGGCGATGCGCCGGGCTTCGTCTCCGTGCTCGACGACAAGACGCTGCTGATCCCGGATCGGCGCGGCAACAACCGGGTCGATACGTTCGGCAATATCATCGCGTCGCCCGGGATCGGGCTGATCTTCATGGTGCCCGGCATCAACGAAACGCTGCGCGTCAACGGGCGGGCCGAAATCTCGCAGGAGGCGGATCTGTTGACGCCGCTGACGGTGCAGAACGTCACGCCGATCATCGGGCTCAAGGTGCATGTCGATGAGACCTACTTCCACTGCGGCAAGGCACTAATGCGCTCGAAGCTCTGGAATCCCGCCGCGCAAGTCGAGCGCCACAGCTTTCCGACGCTCGGCCGGATCATCGCCGAGCAGACCGCCGCGATCGAGGTCGAAGTCGCCGAGAAGGCGATGGAAGAGGCCTATCGGACGCGGCTGTATTAGAACTTGAGATCACCCGCATGCGCAGGCGATGACACCGCCTGGTGTAACGCCCTGAATCGATATCCTTCCTTACCGTCGTCCCTGCGAAAGCAGGGACCCATAACCACAGCTGCCAATCGTTGGGCGATGCTGGAACGACGAGTCGCTGCAACAAGGTCCGCCGCGGCGTATGGGTCCCTGCTCCCGTGCGCAATTGCGCACCAGGCAGGGACGACGTGTTGGAGGAGTCGTAGACTCACACCACGATTTCGGAATAATGGAAAAATATCGCTGATTTGCCCGACGTGTCAAGTCGCCGTGTCGGATTCGCCGTGTCGGATTCCGGCCGCCGTCGGCTCCTTTGCATGGGGTTGTTTTCGATATTTTGGAGTACGTCATCTCGTACGGGTCGCACCGCTGGCGAGGCGCGGCCTCAGCTCATTCCGCGGCGGGCGAGATCATGTTCGGCGGGCCGGGCGGGCGCTTGGTGTCGTCGGACTGGTGCTCGTTCGGGGTCAGCTCGTGGTCGGCATGCGAGACCACGAGCCGCTTGCCGAAGCGCCAGATCAGGCCGCCGACATCATCCATCACCATGAACATCGCCGGCACGAACACCAGCGACAGCGCGGTCGAGAAGATCAGGCCGCCGATCACTGCGAGCGCCATCGGCGAGCGGAATTCGCCGCCGGCGCCGAACGCAAGCGCTGACGGCATCATGCCGGCGGCCATCGCGATCGTGGTCATCACGATCGGGCGGGCGCGCTTCATGCCGGCGTCGATCATGGCTTCCTCGCGCGCCTTGCCGTCGCGGATCGCCTCCACCGCGAACTCCACCAGCATGATGGCGTTCTTGGTGACGATGCCCATCAGCATCAGGATGCCGATCCACACCGGCGTGGTGAGCTGCTTGCCGGTCAACAGCAGTGCGCCGATCGCGCCGCCGATCGAGAGCGGCAGCGAGAACAGGATGGTGATCGGCTGCAGGAAGGTGCCGAACAGCAGCACCAGCACGGCATAGACCATCATCAGGCCGGCGGTGATCGCGGTGGCGAAACCGTCGGACAGCTCGGCGAGGCTCTCGGCGTCGCCGGACGGGCTGACCCGCACGCCCTTCGGCAGGGTCTTCATGACCGGCAGGTCGTAGATCAGCTTGGTGGCGTCGCCGAGCGCGGCATTGCCGACAAGGTCGGCGGCGACGGTGGCCTGCCGCTCGCGGTCGTAGCGGTTGATGCTGGTCGGGCCCTGGTCGAGCTGGATGTCGGCGACGACGGAGAGCGGCACGCCGCCGCGCTCGCCCCGCTGGCCGAGCGGCACCCGCAGCTGCTCCAGCATCTGCAGGTCGCTGCGCGCATTGTCCTCGAGCTGGACGCGGATCGGCACCTGGCGGTCGCCGGCGTCGAACTTCGCCAGCGCCGGGCCGACGTCGCCGATGGTGGCGACGCGAATGGTCTGCGACAGGCTTTCGGTCGAGACGCCGAGCCGGGCCGCGAGCTCGGCGCGCGGGCGGATGCGCAGCTCGGGCCGGTCGAGCGCGGTCTCCGAGATCACGTTGGCGATGATCGGAATCCGCTTCATCTGCGTCGCGAGTTCGCTGGCCACGTTGTTGACGATGTTGCTGTCGGTACCGGTGACGACCAGCGAGATCGCGCGCAGGCCGTTCTCGTCGAGGAACCAGAACCTGATATCCGGGACGTTATCGAGCTCCTTGCCGATCGACAGTTCGAGCTCACGCTGGGTGATCTTGCGGTCGGCCTTCGGCGTGTAGTTGATGATCAGCGCGGCGCGGCGCACCTCCTGCAGGCCCGGCGGCACCCGGCCGCCATCGACGAACACGCTTCGTACCTCGGGCCGCTTGCGCAGCCGCGCCACGATCTCCTCGGTGACCTTCTCGGTGTAGGCAAGCTGCGAGCCGGGCGGCAGCTCCATCGCGAGCAGCGAGCGCGCGGTGTCCTGCGCCGGCAGGAAGCCCTGCGGCAGCAGCGTGATGCTCCAGATCGACGCGGCGAAGATCGCAAAGCCGATCAGCACGGTGACGAAGTAATGCTTCACCGACCAGGTGACGAGGCTGTGATAGCCGCGCAGGATCGGGCCGGGCGGCGGATCGTCGTGGTCATGATGCTTGAGGAAATAGGCGGCCAGCATCGGCGTAACGAAGCGCGCGGCGAGCAGCGAGAAGAACACCTGCACCGACACGGTGATGCCGAACTGCTTGAAGAACTGCCCGGCAATGCCTGACATGAAGCTCGCCGGCGCGAAGATCGCGATGATGGTGAGCGAGATCGCGATCACCGCAAGGCCGATCTCGTCGGCCGCTTCGAGGGCGGCACGATAGGGCGTCTTGCCCATCCGCATGTGGCGGACGATGTTCTCGATCTCGACGATGGCATCGTCGACCAGGATGCCGGTCGACAGCGTGATGGCGAGGAAGGAGACGAGGTTGAGCGAGAAGCCGAGCAGATCCATCGCCCAGAATGCCGGGAAGATCGACAGCGGCAGCGAGACCGCCGCGATGATCGTGGCGCGCATGTCGCGCAGGAACAGCAGCACGATGATCACGGCGAGGATCGCGCCCTCGAACAGGGTCGAGATCGCGGCCTCGTAATTGCCCTTGGTGAACTCGACCGAGGTGTCGATCAGCTTCAGGTCGACATCGGGATAGGCCACCTTCAGCGCGTCGATCCGCTTCTGCACCGCGGCCGCGACGACGACGTCGCTGGCGCCCTTGGAGCGCTTGATGCCGAGCGCGACAACCGGCTCGCCGTTGAAGCGGGCGAAGGTGCGCCGGTCGGCGATGGTGTCGGTGACGGTGCCGAGATCGTCGAGCCGGATCTCGCCGCCGCCGAACAGCGGGATCATGGTGCCGGCGAGCTCGTTCAGCGTCTTGGCGCCGGCCAGCGTGCGGATCGCCTGGTCGTTCTTGCCGATCTCGGCGCGGCCGCCGGCGACGTCGACATTGGTGCCGCGCAGGATCTGGCTGACATTGACCGCGGTGAGCCCCACCGCCTGGAGCTTGTCGGGATCGAGCGAGACCAGGATCTCGCGCTCGACACCGCCGATGCGCTCGACCTGGGCGACGCCGCGCACGCCCTGCAGGGCGCGCTTGACCACGTCGTCGACGAAATAGGACAGCTGCTCCGGCGTCTTGCCGGGCGAGATCGCAGCATAGGTCACGATCGGCAGGCCGATCACGTCGACGCGCTGGATCAACGGCTCGGTGACATTCTGCGGCAGATTGGCGCGCACGCGCGTCACCGCATCCTTGACGTCGTTGAGCGCGCGGTCGGTGTTGGTCTCCAGCGCGAACTGGATCGTGGTCACCGACAGGCCGTCGGTGATCGAGGAGGAGATGTGGCGCACGCCCTCGACGCCGGAGACGCCGTCCTCGATGGTCTTGGTGACCTGCGATTCAAGTTCCGACGGCGCGGCGCCGAATTGCGAGACCGCGACCGAGATCACCGGAATGTCGGCGCTCGGCAGCCGCGTCACCGCAAGCTTGGTGAAGGAGACCCAGCCCAGCACGAGCAGGATGATCGAGAAGACGATCGAGGGAAGCGGGTTCCGGATCGACCATGCCGAGATGTTCAAAGCCATTAGCGTGCCCGAATTACCGTGATCGTGTGCGATCGAGTTCGTCGGCGAACATGGTCTTGATCTGGTCGCCGTCATGCA
The DNA here is from genome assembly GCF_032654765.1 of Bradyrhizobium sp. 33ap4. Classification (NCBI taxonomy): domain Bacteria; kingdom Pseudomonadati; phylum Pseudomonadota; class Alphaproteobacteria; order Hyphomicrobiales; family Nitrobacteraceae; genus Bradyrhizobium; species Bradyrhizobium sp. 33ap4. Next base: position 76,495 of record NZ_JAUMTJ010000010.1, read on the forward strand.
GCGAGGTGCCAGCGTCGGCCACGACGATTTCGCCGACGTCGAGGCCTTCAAGGATTTCGGTCGAGGTGTCGGAGGTCAGCCCGACGCGCACCCTGCGGGTCTCGACGGTGTTGCCCTTCACGACCTGCAGGGTCAGGCGGTCGATCGCGGTACGCGGCACCGCGACGCCGCAGGAGCGCTTGGCGTCGATATTGGCACGCGCGAACATGCCGACCTTCAGCGTCGGATTGTTGTTGATGGTGATGCGGACGTGCCCGAGCTGGGTGGTGCGGTCGATCTGCGGCGAGATTTGGCGGACCTTGCCGACCATGTCGGGCGCATCGTCGCGGCTGATCCGCACATTGGCGCCGGGATTGAGCTTCAGGAGCTGGAAGCCCGGCACCTCGGCGTCGAGTTCGATCTCGTTGTTGATCGAGATCTTGAACATCGGAGGCGCCTGCGGCGAGGCCGGCGCGCCGGGCGCGGTGCGCACTTCGGTGACGAGGCCGGCCGCCGGCGCCCGCAGCACAAGCGGCTTGGCATTGGCCTGTGCGGCCTGCTGCGGCGGCGGGGTCAGCCGCGCCAGTTCCTGGTTCTCGGTGACGGTGTCGCCCTCGCGGACCAGCACGTCGGTGACCTTGGAGCCGTCCTGGTCGACATTCACCTGCGCCTCGCGGCGCGGCACGATGAAGCCGGTGACGCGGACCATGTCGGAGAAGCAGGCATTGGTCGACTTCGTCACCACGACCAGCGCCTGGCCCGGCGTCTCCTTCTCCTCCGGATGGGAGCGGTGCTCGAACGCGTAATAGGCGATCGCGAGGGCGAGGAAGAACACCGTGCCGAGCGCAGGCTTGAGGTATTGGGAAAAATTCATCGCCTGATCAATCCAGAGCTTGGCGCGTCATCGGTGTTGGTCGAAGTCTCATCACGCTCGCTATCGTATTGCCTGGGCATTCGGAAGGCCGGTGCCATTGTTCCGGATCATGCCCTAACGTCATGTGAGGCGGGTCACCTGTTATGCCACATTGGGGCTCGGCCCAAACAGCATTGGCCCTAAAGCAAATGCGCCCCGCCGGGGTGCGGGACGCATTGTAGCCTCAAAAAGGGGCCACGCCACCGCCCATCACTTGGCGGCGGTGGCCTTGTTTTCCATGTTCACGACCTGCACGCGCCGGTTCACCTCCGCCATCGGGTGGCTCGGGTCCTTCAGCTTGCTCTTGCCATAGCCGACGGTGACGAGATCGGTGCCGTTGATGCCGTATTTGTCGACGAGATAGCGCTTGATGGCGTCGGCACGGCGTTCCGAGAGGCCCTGATTGTAGTCCTCACCGCCGGCGGCGTCGGTGTGGCCGGCGACCACGAAGGTTAAGCCCTTCAGGTCCTGATTGGTCAAGGCGCGGCCGAGCGCCTGCACCGACGGCAGCGACTTGGCGCTGATATCGGCGGAGTTGTAGTCGAAGTTGATCTCGAGATCGATCTTGGGCTTGTCCTGGACGATGGTCGCGATTTCCTCGCGTTCCGCCGAGGACAGCGAGCGGGTGGCGCGGCCACGGACGCTCTGCACGAATTTGGCCTGGTCGGCATTCAGCTCCGGCGAGGTGGTCTGCGGGCCGGCCGAAAGGCCGCGGGTCAGCGGCTTCTTGTCGGGCGTCAGCGCCTTGATGATCTGGTCTTCGGTGACGTCGCCGGCATGGGCGACGGCCATGCCGAACGACAGCGCGGCGCCAACGGTCATGATTGAAACGATCGCGGCCTTTGCCGACGGCTTGAACATTTCGGTCCCTCCTGCGCAAGCTGGCGCGGTTCCAACGACTATTCAGATTGATTGCCGGCATCGCTGCCCGGCTCGCACCCTCTGATTAGTCGCTCAATTCCGTCAGCGGTTCGCGCCGCGGGCAGACCTTCGTCCATTGTCACTGCACGCCGTAGTCGGCGAATTCCTTGACGATGTTCGGGTCCATCGCCTTGGCGTTGGCGATGTCGAGATCGCCCTCCGCGACCGCGCCGTTGCGCTGCTTGGCGAGCCCGCGCCCGTATAGCGACGAGGTCAGCCGCGGGTTGATCTTCAGCGCGGCGTCGAAATCGGCGATCGCGTTCTTGTTCTGCCCGCCCTTCAGGTTCATCAGCCCGCGGCTGTCGAGCGCATCGACGAAGTTCGGGCGCAGCCGCAGCGCCTCGTTGCAGTCCTTCAGCGCCGCCTGCAGGTCGCCGATCACGGTGCGGACCCAGCAGCGGTTGTTATAGGCCTCGACATCCTTCGGGTTCAGTCGCAGCGAATTGGTGAAGTCCTTCACCGCGAGGTCGTAGGCCCCCTTGCTGGCATAGACCTGGCCGCGGCGATACAGCGCCGCTGCGTCGTCGGGATTCTTGTCCAGCTTTTCGCTCAGGCCCTTGATCGTCGGATCATCGGCGAGCACAGGCGAATTGCTCGGCGCCGGCGTGGGCTGGATCACCACCGGCGGCGGAGCCGCGGGCGGCGGCAGGGCGATCTCGGGCGCCTTGGGCTGGGGTGGCGGTGCAGTCGGCGCTGCCGCAATCGGAGGCGTCGGCGGCGCCGGTGATGGTGTCGGCGCTGTTGCCGCTGGTGGCGTCGGGGTCGCCGCGGGCGGTGTCGGCGTTGCTGCGGGCGGAGCCGGCGGAGGCGCGACTGGCGGTGCCGCTGCCACTTCCGGTGACGGCGACGCGGCGGTTGCCGGCGCGGCGTTCGACGGCCCGGCCGTGCCGGCCGAAATGAACGAGAAATCCTCGGCCAGTGACGACGAGATCCACGGCACCTGTTCCTGCCGCGAGGCGCGGGTGACGCCGACGCGGGTGCGGTTCAGCGTTTCCTCGGCCATCAGGTCGGGGGTGCGGATCTCCTTCAGGAGTTCCCGCACGAACAGGCTGTGGTCGCTGCCATTGTCGGAGACGACAGACGACAGCGCGGCCGAATACATCACCAATGTACCGTTCGGGGCGATCACCGGGGCGAGCCCTGCCGAAAAGCTGCGGAAGCGCCGCTCGAACGGGTTGCGCCGCGAGGCGTCGATCAAGGCGATCTTCACACCGGCGCCACGGCTGTTGATTTCCCCGAGCACGGTCTCGAGGCTGAAGCCGTCGCGCCGAACGTCGGCCTCGGCCCAGATCTGCGCATCGATCGGGATCATGTAGCTCTGCCGGTTCGACTGGATACCGTAACCGGAGAAGAAGATCAGGGCGACCGAGCCCGGCTTGATCTTGCCGTAGAGCCGGTCGAAGGCGCGACGCATGCCGTCGCCGGTCAGGTTCTCGCCGACCTCGACGGTGAAGCCGTCGCGCTTGAGCTCGTCGGCGACGTCACGGGCGTCGTTGACCGGCTCCTTCAGCGGTGCGTCGGCGTCGGGATATTTGGCGTTGCCGATGACCAGCGCGAAACGGTCGCCGGCGGCAAAGGACAAAGTGGGCGCCGCGATTGAAAAAATCAGCGTGGCGAGCAAGGCAAGGCGGATTTTCATAATCGCAGCAAATCCAGATCGCGGCATTCCAGTGAAACGGCGCCGCTTCCAGCCTGCGCCTCGGGAACCTTACTCTAGCGAAAATCCATTATCAAACCACGGCCAAACCCCGTCAACGGCTTGCGGCAGCATCGTTTATCGCGGTGATGCCAGCCAGACCGCAGTGCAGCAGCATGCGGTCATGGCGGCCATCCTCATCCGGCACGGTGCTGGTTCCTGCGGGCCGATAACGTGCCTGCACTCACGAAGGCTGTCGCCACCCTGTCATGCGCTCGTCGCACGCCGCGCGGTTTGACCTTTGCGCGAGGCGATGGCTTTGTGTTCGGGACGGCAGGCTATTCAAAGACAAGCCGTTCAAAACAGGCCTTGCAAACAAGAGCGAAACCGATGGGAAACGCCTACGAGATCTACGCCCTGCGCTATGCGACGATGTCGCCGCGCACGCCCCACCTCAACTTCCTGGTGCCCGATCCGCACGATACCACCGCGCAGGACCTGGATTATTTCGTCTGGCTGATCCGTGGCCATGGCCGCGACATCCTGGTCGACACCGGCTTCAACGCCGAGGAGGCTAAGGCGCGCGCCCGCAAGCTGACGCTCAACCCGGTCGACGCGCTGGCCGGCTTCGGCGTCAGTGCCGATAGCATCAAGGATGTCGTCGTCACTCACCTGCATTACGACCACGCCGGCAATCTCGATCGCTTCCCGAACGCCAAATTCCATCTGCAGGAACGCGAGATGAGCTACGCGACCGGCCGCTGCATGTGCAACGGCATGCTGCGCCATCCGTTCTCCATCGAGCACGTCACGCAGATGGTGCGCCACGTCTATGGCGAGCGCGTCACCTTCCACTCCGGCGACGGCGAGATCGCACCCGGCGTCACCGTGCATCGCGTCGGCGGCCATTCCGACGGCCTGCAAGTGGTGCGCATCGAGACCGCGCGCGGCCCGGTCGTGCTGGCGTCGGACGCCGCGCATTATTATGCGAACCTGCACAAGCGCAGCCCGTTCCCGATCGTCTACAATGTCGGCGACATGGCGCAGGGCTGGGAGACCGTCGAGCGGCTCGCCGGTCATCCGGACCGCTTCATTCCCGGTCACGATCCGATCGTCAGCGAGATCTATCCGCGCGCCAGCGACAAGGTCGATGCGTTCGCGCTGCATCTGGCGCCGTCGCGATCGTTCGCGAAATAGCCTCGCCGATTGGGCGAGGCTCGTCTGCAACACGTCAAGAAACGTCAAAAGAAGCGATATGACTGACACCAAGACGACTGACACCAAGACTCTCGGGTTCATCGGCCTCGGCGTGATGGGTGAGCCGATTTGCCGCAACCTGGTCAAGAAGAGCGGCAAGCGCGTTGTCGTGTTCGACCTCTCGGCCGAACCGCTGCAGCGGTTGCGCGCCGACGGTGCCGAGGTTGCCGCGTCGGTCGCCGACGTCATCAAGCAGAGCGATGTGCTGTTCCTCTGCTTGCCGAGCGCCAGGCACGTGCGCGCGGTGTTCGAAGGCGACGGCATCTTGAAGAACACGAGAAGCGGCCAGATCGTGGTCGATCTCGGCACGTCTTCAGTCAGCCAGACCCGCGATTTCGCCGCGCAGTTGCAGGCCAAGGGCGCGGCGTGGGTCGACGCACCGATCGCGCGCACGCGGCAGGCGGCGCAGGACGGCACGCTCAGCGTGATGGTCGGCGCGGTGCCCGCGCTTTATGCCGCGATCGAGCCCTTGATCCGCTGCTTCGCCACCGATGTCACCAATTGCGGTGACGTCGGCGCCGGGCAGGTGACCAAGATCCTCAACAACATGGTGCTGTTCGAGACCGTGAACGCGCTGGCCGAGGCTGTCGCGGTGGCGAAGCATAACGGCGTCGATCCGAAGCTGCTGCTGGAAACCTTGTCGAAGGGCTCGGCCGACAGCTTTGCGCTGCGCAACCATGGCATGAAGGCGATCGTGCCCGGCGTGTTTCCCGAGCGCGCATTCTCGACCGAATATGCGCTGAAGGATCTGTCCTACGCGCTGGAGCTCGCCGCCGATGCGGGCATCAAGATCCGCGGCGCGGAGCTGATCGGCACGGTGCTTCAGGAAGCGATCGACAAGGGATCGAAGGACAATTATTTTCCGGTGATCGCGACACATATCGACAGGGCGTAACGGCACCGTCATTGCGAGGAGCGTAGCGACGAAGCAATCCATCGTCCCGCATGCTCGGATGCATGGATTGCTTCGCTTCGCTCGCAATGACGGTGGAAGGAGCCGCACAAGATTCCATCACCGTCACCCCCGCGCAAAGGCTTCGCCTTTGTCGCTGGAGGAGCGCGCTCTTGCGCGCGTCTCGAAGGGTCGACGGCCACCAGCCGGGCCGTGCATCCTTCGAGACGCGCTGCGCGCTCCTCAGGATGACGGGTTGAGTGAGCCTAATACACGTCCTTGGCGTCGGCCTCTTCGCTGGTCTGCACCAGTTCGAGGCTGTTCTCGACCTTGCCGAGCAAGCGGCCGAGGTCGCGGCGTTCCTGTGCGGAGAGGCAGGACAAGATCTCCTGTTCCTTGCGCAGCAGGCGCGGGATCAGTTCCTCGTAGAGCGCCTGGCCCGTTTTGGTCAGTCGCAGGCGGAATTCCCGGCGGTCGTCGGCGTTCTCGACGCGCTCGACGATCTCGCGCTCCATCAGCGCCGACACCGCGCGGCTGATGGTGGATTTATGGGTGCGCGTGCAGTGCGCGATGTACTGCGCGCTGCAGGGATCGCTGCGGAAGCCGAGCGTTGCGAGCACGCGCCACTCCGGAATGTCGAGGCCGTAGCGCGCCTGATATTCGCTCGACAGCGCCGAGGACACCTCGGCCGCCAGCCGGTTCAGGCGGAACGGCATGAAATGGAAGAGATCGAGGCGCTTCTTGGTCGGCGCGATAGTGTCGCGCAGCTCCGCTTCCACGGCACTGCGCGGCCGGGCTGGAGGCTGGCTTGCAGAGGTCCGTGCCAAAAATCCCTCCAATTTGAGTTGACGGCAGCCCCGACTGGGGGTTTAAGATAGTTGCAAGTGAGACTAATTTAGCAAGGTCGCGGCCGGCTCGCAAGGTCCCGGTCGCACGCCGGTCACACAGAACCGCAGCCAGAGGCCGCGGCGCAAGGGAAACATCCAGGGTCACGCAATGGCATACGCCAACACGGCACAGGCCAAAACCCAGTTCGGCTATCGCCGTCATCCCGACCAGGAGCGCTCGGGCGCCAATGTCGCGGAGCATCCCGTCGTCGTGGTCGGCGCCGGGCCGGTGGGATTGTCGCTCGCGATCGATCTCGCGCAGCGCGGCCAGCGCGTGGTGCTGCTCGACGATGCCGACCGGATCGGCGAAGGCTCGCGCGCGATCTGCTTCTCGAAGCGCTCGCTTGAGTTCTGGGATCGCCTCGGCGTCGGCGACCGCATGGTCGAGAAAGGCGTGGTGTGGAGCGTCGGCAAGATCTTCCACGGCGCCTCGCAGCTCTACCAGTTCAATTTGCTTCCCGAGGAAGGCCACAAGCGGCCCGCCTTCATCAACCTGCAGCAGTTCTACGCCGAGGCCTATCTGGTCGACCGGGTCGGGCAACTGCCTGAAATCGACCTACGCTGGCGCAACAAGGTGATCGCGCTGGAGAGCCGCAACGATGGCGTTGCGCTGACCATCGCAACCCCTGACGGCTCCTACCAGGTGCACGCGACCTTCGTGGTCGCCTGCGATGGTGCTCGTTCCTCGCTGCGGCAGATGGTCGGCGCGGAGTTCGCGGGCCAGGTGTTCGAGGACCAGTTCCTGATCGCCGACGTCAAGATGACGGCGGCGTTCCCGACCGAGCGCTGGTTCTGGTTCGATCCGCCGTTCCATGCCGGACGCTCGGCGCTGCTGCACAAGCAGCCGGACGACATCTGGCGGATCGATCTGCAGCTCAACCCGGATGCCGATCCGGTGGCCGAGAAGCAGCCCGAGAATGTCCGGCCGCGGATCGAGCGCATGCTCGGCCATGACAAGTTCGAGTTCGAATGGATCTCGCTCTACAAGTTCCAGTGTCGCCGGATGGCCAAGTTCATCCACGGCCGGGTGATCTTTGCCGGGGATTCCGCCCATCAGGTCTCGCCGTTCGGCGCGCGCGGCGCCAATTCCGGGCTCGAGGACGCCGAGAATTTGGCGTGGAAGCTCGACCGCGTGCTGCGCCGGCTGTCGCCGGAGGGCTTGCTGGAGAGCTATCACATCGAGCGCAGCGCGGCTGCGGACGAGAACATCCGCGAGTCGACCCGCTCGACCGACTTCATGGCGCCGGTGACACGGCAGGAGGCGCGGCTGCGCCAGGCGGTGCTGTCGCTCGCCAAGGATACCGAGTTCGGCAAGCGCATGGTCAATGGCGGGCGGCTGTCGGTGCCGTCGGTCTACGATACGCCGCTGTCGAGCGGCGATCGCGATGATTGGCGCGGCGGCCCGCGGCCCGGCGCCTCGATGCCGGATGCTCCGGTGACGGAGCAGGGCGGAGGTTCCACCTATCTGACCGATGTTTTCATCAGACAGGGAACGCGCTTCACGCTGCTGGAGTTTGGCAATGGCGCGGCTGCCGATGTGCCCGATGGCGTCGGCAGCATCCGAGTCGGCGGCGAGGATGGGCTGGTCGACGCGCAGGGCCTTGCCGGCAAGCGCTACGATGCCGAGCCCGGCACCGCCTATCTGCTGCGGCCGGACGGCTATGTCGCGGCACGCTTCCGCAACGCGGCGCGGCCGGTACTTGATGCGGCGCTGGCGCGCGCAGCCGGCCTGAACTGAGGAGCAGTCATGGCGCTGTCGACCGGTTCGAATTTCGCAAAGCCCGACGACGCCTTCCGCGCCATCGTCGAGGCCCATCGCGGCCTCACCGAGGCGCAGAGCGCCGATCTCGATGCTGCGCTGGTTCTGGTGCTCGCCAACCATATCGGTGATCTCGACGTGCTGCGCGAGGCGATCGCGCTGGCGAAGCGGCGGATGCTGGACGCCAGCCAGCAGCAACAACAGCAACAGCAATAGTTACGAGCTGAATCAGGATGGATCTTTATCAAGTCGCGCAGCAGCCTCCGCCTCACCTCGCCCCGCTTGCGGGGAGAGGTCGGAACGCATCGTCAGATGCGTTCCGGGTGAGGGGGAGCTTCCGCAGACACATCTGTCGCCGTGTATGCGGAGACAGCCCCTCACCCCAACCCTCTCCCCGTAAGAACGGGGAGAGGGGGCGAATGCTCTTGAACGGACAGGATTGAACTGATGGCCAAAGGTTTCGCATCGACCACGGATCTCTCGGAGAAGAAGGTCACCTTCTCCGAGATCGGCACCGATCTCTATGCCTTCACTGCCGAGGGCGATCCCAACACCGCCGTGATCGTCGGCGACGACGGCTGCCTGGTGTTCGACGCGCAGGCGACGCCGGCGATGGCCAACAAGGTGATCGAGCGGGTCAAGACCGTCACCGACAAGCCGATCAAATATGTCGTGCTGTCGCACTATCATGCGGTGCGCGTGCTCGGCGCCTCCGCCTATCACGCGCAAGGCATCGTCGCCTCGCAGGAGACCTATCGCCTGATCGAGGAGCGCGGCCAGCAGGATTGGGATTCCGAATATGGCCGCTTCCCGCGCCTGTTCCAGGATGCGGCAAGCATTCCCGGCCTGACCTGGCCGACGCTGACCTTCGAAGGCGAGATGTCGATCTATCTCGGCAAGCGCGAGGTGCGGCTGATGCAGCTCGGCGCCGGCCATACCTCGGGCGACATCGTCGCCTGGGTGCCGGATGCCGAGGTGATGTTCTCCGGCGATCTGATCGAATATCACTCGGCGTGCTATTGCGGCGATGCGCATTTGCGCGAATGGCCGACGACCTTGAACGAGATCCGCGCCTTCAATCCGAAGGCGATCGCGCCGGGCCGTGGCGATGCGCTGAAGGGCCTCGCCACCGGGCGCGATGCGATCGCGATGACCCGCGATTTCGTCACCACGCTCTACGGCGCGGCCGAATCATCCGTCGCCAAGGGCCGCAGCCTGAAGGAATCGATGGCGGCAACGCGCGAGGTGATGGATCCGAAGTTCTCGAGCTTTGCGATCTACGAGCACTGCCTGCCGTTCAACGTTTCGCGCGCCTATGACGAGGCGTCGGGGATCGACGATCCCGTGATCTGGACCGACAAGCGCGACCAGGAAATGTGGGCCGCCCTGCAAGGAGGATAGCGATGAACATCAATACCTCGCCTGATCAGATCGTCCGCAGCTCAGGGCAAGTCACCCCGGGCTACATGTCCGGCTTCGGCAACAGCTTTGAGACCGAGGCCTTGCCCGGCGCGCTGCCGATGGGGCGCAATTCGCCGCAGCGCTGCGCCTATGGGCTTTATGCCGAGCAATTGTCCGGCTCGCCGTTCACGGCGCCACGCGGCACCAACGAGCGCTCGTGGCTCTATCGCATCCGCCCGTCGGTGCGGCACTCCGGCCGCTTCGCCAAGGCAGATAGCGGGCTGTGGCGCACCGCGCCGTGCCACGAATACGACATGCCGATCGCACAGTTGCGCTGGGACCCCGCGCCGATCCCGAAGGAGGACATGACCTTCCTGCAGGGCGTGCAGACCATGACCACGGCGGGTGATGCCAACACCCAGGCCGGCATGGCCGCACACATCTATCTCATCACCAAATCGATGGTCGATCAGCATTTCTACAATGCCGATGGCGAGATGATGTTCGTGCTGCAGCAGGGCAATCTGCGTTTCGTCACCGAGTTCGGCCGGATCGACGCCGAGCCGGGCGAGATCGTGGTGATCCCGCGCGGCGTCAAATTCCGCGTCGAAATTCCCGGCGGCCCGGCGCGCGGCTATCTCTGCGAGAATTACGGCGGCGCGTTCACGCTGCCGGAGCGCGGCCCGATCGGCGCCAACTGCCTCGCCAATTCACGCGACTTCCTGACGCCGGTCGCGAGCTACGAGGACAAGGACACCCCGACCGAGCTCTACGTCAAATGGGGCGGCTCGCTGTTCAAGACCACGCTGCCGCATTCGCCGATCGACGTGGTCGCCTGGCACGGCAATTACGCGCCCTACAAATACGATCTGCGTACCTTCTCGCCGGTCGGCGCGATCGCCTTCGATCATCCCGATCCCTCGATCTTCACGGTGCTGACCTCGCCGTCGGAGACCGCGGGCACCGCGAATATCGACTTCGTGATCTTCCCGGAGCGCTGGATGGTGGCCGACAACACCTTCCGTCCGCCGTGGTACCACATGAACATCATGTCGGAGTTCATGGGGCTGATCTACGGCGTCTACGACGCCAAGCCGCAGGGCTTTGTGCCGGGCGGCATCAGTTTGCACAATTGCATGTTGCCGCACGGTCCCGACCGCGAAGCCTTCGAGCACGCCAGCAACAGCGAGCTGAAGCCGGTCAAGCTGACCGGCACGATGGCCTTCATGTTCGAGACCCGGTTCCCGCAGCGCGTGACCGAACATGCGGCGAAATCGTCGACGCTGCAGGACGATTACTCGGATTGCTGGAAGGGCTTGGAGAAGAAGTTCGACCCGAACAAGCCGTGAGTTTGTGTCCCTCGTCATCGCCGGGCTTGACCCGGCGATCCATCGCGCTTTCCGAAGATGGATGCCCGGGTCAAGCCCGGGCATGACGACTTTCTGAGCATGACGACTTTCTGATTGGAGGAATCAGTGACCCACCCCAACGACCCAAAGCTCCGCTCCTTCATCGACGTCGCCCCGACCTCCGACTTCCCGATCCAGAACCTGCCCTATGGTGTGTTCTCGTCGAAGGATGGCCTTGCGCCGCGCGTCGGTGTTGCGATCGGCGATTATGTGCTCGACCTGTGGGAGCTCGAGCAGGACTCGCGGCTCGATGTCGGGCTGCTCGGCGTGTTCTCGCAGCCGTCGCTCAACGCCTTCATGGCGCTCGGGCCGAAAGTGTGGTCGGCGACGCGGGCGCGGATCAGCGAGCTGCTCCGCTCGGATCATCCGGAGCTGCGCGACAACAGGGAATTGCGGGCGCGGGCGCTGGTGCCGATGGCCGACGTCAGGCTGCACATGCCGTTTGCGGTTTCGGGCTATACCGATTTCTATTCGTCGAAGGAGCACGCCACCAATGTCGGCGTCATGTTCCGCGGCAAGGACAATGCGCTGCAGCCGAACTGGCTGCATATGCCGATCGGCTACAACGGCCGCGCCTCGACGGTGGTCGTGTCGGGCAGCAAAGTGCGCCGCCCCCGCGGCCAGCTGAAGCCGCCGACCGCTGAGGTGCCGAGCTTCGGCGCCTGCAAGCGGCTCGACTTCGAGCTCGAGATGGGCGTGGTGGTCGGCCGGGCCTCGCCGATGGGCGAGATGCTGACGGAGAAGCAGGCCGAGGAGATGATCTTCGGCTTCGTCATCCTCAACGACTGGAGCGCGCGCGACATCCAGCAGTGGGAGTATGTGCCGCTCGGCCCGTTCCAGGCCAAGGCGTTCGCGACCTCGATCAGCCCGTGGGTGGTGACGCGCGAGGCGCTCGAGCCGTTCCGCATGCAGGGCCCGGCGCAGCAGCCGGAGCCGCTGGCGTATCTCAAGCAGACCCAGCCGAACAATTACGACATGCAGCTCGACGTCGCGCTGCGCGCCGGTGCAATGAACGAGGCGAAGACAATCTGCAGCACCAACTTCAAATACATGTACTGGTCGTCGGTGCAGCAGCTCGTGCACCATGCCTCGAGCGGCTGCGCGATGAATGTCGGCGATCTCCTCGGCAGCGGCACGATCTCCGGCCCCGAGAAGCACCAGCGCGGCAGTCTCCTGGAAATCAGCTGGAACGGCACCGAGCCGGTCGAACTTGCCAGCGGCGTGACGCGGTCGTTCCTGGAGGACGGCGATTCGCTCGTGATGCGCGGCTGGTGCCAGGGCGACGGCTATCGCGTCGGCTTCGGCGAGGTCGAAGGCACGATCGTCGCGACGGAGTAGGTCGCGCTGTCATTCCGGGGCGATGCGTAGCATCGAGCCCGGAATCTCGAGATTCCGGGTATGGTCCTTCGGACCATCCCGGAATGACGGGTGGGCCAGCTACCGTTCCTCGGGCCTGACATCCCTCAAGCGCGCCGTATTCGCGGCGACGTCCTCGAGGCTGTACTTCAAATGCACCCGCTTGTCCGACGGCGGCTGGTTGACCGTGCAGACACCCGGCCGCCACGGCTTGGCCGGGCGGATCGGCCGCGGCGCAAAGCCGCCGCCGCAGTTCGGGCAGACATTGCCGAGCCTGGTCTCGGCGCAATCCGCACAGAACGTGCATTCATAGGAGCAAATCCGCGCGTCGATGGCGCTGGGTGGCAGGTCCTTGTCGCAATATTCGCAGTTCGGTCGCAGCTGCAGCGCCATGGTTCGTCTCTCTTGCCGTTGTCGGAATGATCGCAAGCCAAGCCGCAAAAGCGAATGGCGGATTTCCCTCGATTCGAGCCATCACGCCTGTAGCGACTTCAGCGGCAGCCTGGTGCTCTCCTTTAGCCGGTCGAGCACGATCGAGGAGCGCACATGGGCCACGCTCTGGTGCGGCATCAGCACGTTGTTGACGATGTCGGACAGGCTCTTGAGGTCGCGCAACATCACCTTGAGCACGTAGTCGGCATCCCCGGTCAGCGCATAGGCCTCCTGGATATCATCGACCCGGTTGACCAGCTCGCGAAACCGCTTGGCGTTGTCGGGCGAGTGGGTCGCCAGCGTGATGTGGATGAAGGCGATCAGGCCGAAGCCGAGCGCCTCGCCGGCGAGGTCGGCGTGGTAGCCGGCGATGACCTTCTCCTCCTCCAGCCGCATCCGCCGCCGCGAACATTGCGATGCCGACAGCCCGACGAGGTCGGCCAGCTGCTGGTTGGTCAGCCGGCCGTCGTCCTGCAGGGCGGCGAGCATTTTCAGGTCGAAGGCGTCCACTTCAGGCATGCGTCAAATGTCCATTTCGTGCACGGATCGTGCGCAAATCTAGCAAAATGGGACCGATTTTGCACGCACGTTGTGCAGCAAATGACGGAAACTGATTCCCAGACAAATCAGGGAGTTGCCGCCATGGGTCCGTTTCCGCACGATGCGCCGCCGGCCGAAATCAGCACTGAGAACCCGATGGGCACCGACGGCTTCGAGTTCGTCGAATATGCCCATCCGAATCCGGCGGAGCTGCACGCGCTTTTCAAGCTGATGGGCTTCGTCGCGGTCGCCCGCCACCGGACCAAGCAGATCACGGTCTATCGCCAGGGCGACATCAACTATCTCGTCAATGAGGAGCCGGGCAGCCACGGCTTCAACTTCGTCGCCGCGCACGGTCCCTGCGCCCCGTCGATGGCATTCCGTGTGGTCGACGCCAAGCATGCCTATGAGCGCGCGCTCGCGCTCGGCGCGGAGCCGGCGGATGTCTCGCCCGCAGCGAAGACGCTCGATGTGCCCGCGATCAGGGGGATCGGCGGCAGCCTGCTTTATTTCGTCGACCGCTACGGCGCCAAGGGCTCGGCCTATGATGCCGAGTTCGAATGGCTCGGGGCCGTCAACCCGCGCCCGGCCGGGTCGGGGCTTTATTACATCGATCACCTCACCCATAACGTCCATCGCGGCCGGATGGATGTCTGGACCGGCTTCTATGCAAAACTGTTCAACTTTCGTCAGATCCGTTTCTTCGACATCGAGGGCCGCGCATCCGGCCTGTTCTCCCGTGCGCTGACCAGTCCGGACGGCAAGATCCGGATTCCGATCAACGAGGACGCCGGCGATTCCGGTCAGATCGAGGAATATCTCAACGTCTACCGCGGCGAGGGCATCCAGCACATCGCCTGCGGCGCGCGCGACATCCACGCGACCGTCGAGAGGTTGCGCGCCGACGGCCTGCCGTTCATGCCGTCGCCGCCCGATACCTATTTCGAGCGGATCGACGCCCGCCTGCCCAAGCATGGCGAGGACGTCGCCCGGCTCAGGACCAACGGCATCCTGATCGACGGCGAGGGCGTGGTCGACGGCGGCCAGACCAAGGTGTTGCTGCAGATCTTCTCGGCCAACGCGATCGGACCGATCTTCTTCGAGTTCATCCAGCGCAAGGGCGACGATGGCTTCGGCGAAGGCAACTTCAAGGCGCTGTTCGAATCGATCGAGGAAGACCAGATCCGCCGCGGCGTGCTGAAGGTCGATCACGCGGCGTGAGCCATGGCGCGCCGCGCCAGCGCACAGCAAAGGGTGTCGTCCCGGCCTCGTGCGCAATTGCGCACGGGAGCCGGGACTCATACCGCGGAATCTATCGCGTGTGCCGGGTAGTAGTCCCGCGGAAAAAGCCGCGCGCCACAACCGCGTGTCGTGGTTATCCGGCTCGCGCTTCGCTTGGCCGGGACGACAACGAGATTTACTTCGCTGCTTTCCAAGCCGCCGTCACATCCCCGATATTCGCCAGCTCCGGCTCGCGGATCGCGGACGGCGTGCGCGAGAAGCGCGGCGCGGGGGCAGGCTGGGTGACGCCGTGGCGTTCGACGAACACCTGGCGCGCGGCCATGTGCGGATGCTTGGGCGCTTCCTCCATGGTCAGAATCGGCGCGAAGCAGATGTCGGTGCCTTCCATGATCTGGCACCAGTCCGCGCGCGACCTGCTCTTGAACACCTGGGTCAGCTTCTCCTTCAGCGCCGGCCAGGCCTTGCGGTCCATCTGCGCGTCGAAGTCGGCGTCGGTCAGGTCGGCATGCTTGCGCAGCAGCGCGTAGAATTGCGGCTCGATCGAGCCGATCGAGATGAAGTTGCCGCAGGAGCATTCGTAGACGCCGTAGAAATGCGCGCCGCCGTCCAGGAAATTCTGGTCGCGGCCGCCGCTCCAGCGGCCCTGCGCGGCCATGTCGTAGAACATCGACATCAGCGAGGCCGCGCCGTCGCACATCGCGGTATCGACCACCTGGCCCTTGCCGGACTTCTGCGCTTCCAGCAGCGCGGCGAGCACGCCGACCACGAGGTAGAGCGCGCCGCCGCCGAAATCGCCGACCAGGTTGAGCGGCGGCACCGGCTTCTCCTTGGTGCCGATCGCAGCCAGCGCGCCCGTGATCGAGATGTAGTTGATGTCGTGGCCGGCGGCATTCGCCAGCGGGCCTTCCTGGCCCCAGCCGGTCATGCGGCCATAGACCAGTCTTGGATTGCGCGCGAGCACGACATCCGGGCCGAGGCCGAGGCGCTCCATCACGCCGGGACGAAAGCCCTCGATCAGCGCGTCGGCGTGGCCGAGCAGGTCGAGCACTTCAGCAATCGCCGCCTTGTTCTTGAGGTCGAGCTCGATGACCTTGCGGCCGCGGGTTGCGACCGCCTTCAGATTCTTGCCGGCGCCGACCCGATCGAGCGTGATGACCTCGGCGCCCATGTCGGCGAGCAGCATGCAGGCGAACGGGCCGGGACCGATGCCGGCGAATTCGACGATGCGGAAGCCGGCGAGCGGGCCCGAGGTGCGGGCGGCGGTCTGGGAGGCAGGTTTATCGAGCACGTTGTTCTTCCGTTGGTTGCGGGGCGCTAGGCGGCTGAGATGTCGCGGCTGGCTTGGTGCCGAACTTCATGCGTTCTCCCAGCCGTCCGTGGGACGGTATTTTTAATTAGCTGATTAGCTAAATTGTCTCGCCTAAAGCCGGATGTGGCAAGCACCTTTTGTCCTGTGCCGCCGGTAAAAACGCGAACGGCGCGCATCGCTGCGCGCCGTTCTGGACTTGTGTTTAGGCGCTATCAGCCCGCGGCCGCGACCGCCCGCTGTCCCATCACCTTGATCAAGTTGGCGCGGTAGTCGGCCGAGCCGTGGATGTCAGCGAGCAGGCCGCTCGCCGGGATATTGACGCTGTCGAGCGCCGAGGCCGCCCAGTTCGCCTTCAGCGCCTGCTCGATCGGCGCGACCCGCATGACGCCGCTCTGCGACGCGCCGGTGGCGGTGGCGCGGACGTCGCCCGACTTGGTCTTGGCGACGAACACGCCGGTCAGTGCGAAGCGCGAGGCCGGGTTCGGGAATTTCGCGTAGCCCGCCTTGGCCGGGATCGGGAACGACACGGCGGTGATGATCTCGCCATCCTCGAGCGCCGTCGTGAACAGGCCCTTGAAGAAATCATCCGCCGCGATCGACCGCTTGTTGGTCTTGACCGTCGCGCCGAGCGCCAGCACCGCCGCCGGATAATCCGCCGCCGGGTCGTTGTTGGCGAGCGAGCCGCCGATCGTGCCGCGATAGCGCACGGCGGGATCGCCGATCATCGACGCCAGATTGGCGAGCGCCGGGATCGCCTTCTGCACCGCATCGTTTTGCGCCACATCGTAATGCGGAGTCGCGGCCCTGATGGTGACGGTGTCGCCCGACACCTCGATGCCGATCATCTCCTGCACCTTGGACAGGTCGATCACGTCGGAAGGCGCGGCAAGACGCTGCTTCATCACCGGAAGCAGGGTTTGTCCGCCGGCGAGGAATTTTGATTCCGCGCCTTTGGCGAAGGTTGCGGCGGCGTCAGCGACCGAGGAAGCGCGGTGATAATTTGTCTCGTACATGGCTCTTCCTCCCTCAACCGTGAATGGCATGCCAGACGCGATCGGGCGTCGCCGGCATTTCCAGCTTGTTGTTGCCGATGGCGTCCGTGATCGCGTTGATCACGGCAGCCGAGGCGCCGATCGCGCCGGCTTCGCCGCAGCCCTTGACGCCGAGCGGGTTGCCCGGACACAGCGTCGTGGTGTGGGAGAGCTGGAACGAGGGCAGGTCGTCGGCCCGCGGCATGGTGTAGTCCATGAAGGACGCGGTCATGAGCTGACCGGTGCCGTCATAGACCACACCTTCGAACAGTGCCTGGCCGATGCCCTGCGCAAGGCCGCCATGGACCTGGCCCTCGACGATCATCGGGTTGATCAGCCGGCCGAAATCGTCGGCTGCGACGAAGTTGACGAAGGAGGTCTTGCCGGTGCCGGGATCGACCTCGAGTTCGCAGATATAGGCGCCGGCCGGGAAGGTGAAGTTGGTCGGGTCGTAGAACGCCGTCTCCTTCAGGCCGGGCTCCATGCCATCGGGCAAATTATGCGCGGTGTAGGCGGCGAGCGCGACCATCGGCAGCGCGATCGACTTGTCGGTGCCGGTGACCTTGAACTCGCCGTTCTCGATCACGATGTCGCTCTCGGATGCCTCGAGCGCATGCGCGGCGATCTTCTTGGCCTTGGCCTCGACCTTCTCCATCGCCTTCACGATCGCCGTACCGCCGACCGCGAGCGAGCGCGAGCCGTAGGTGCCCATGCCGAACTGCACCTTGTCGGTGTCGCCATGGACGATCGAGACCTGGCTGATCGGCACGCCGAGCCGCTCCGCGATGATCTGGCAGAACGTCGTTTCGTGACCCTGGCCGTGGCTGTGCGAACCGGTGAGCACCTCGATGGTGCCGACCGGGTTGACGCGGATCTCCGCCGACTCCCACAGGCCGACGCCGGCGCCGAGACTGCCGACCGCCTTCGACGGCGCGATGCCGCAGGCCTCGATGTAGCAGGAGATGCCGATGCCGCGCAGCTTGCCGTCGGCTTTCGCCTTGGCCTTGCGGGCCGGGAAGCCGGCATAGTCGATCGCCTTCATCGCAGCATCGATCGAGGCGTGGAAGTCGCCGATATCATACGCCATGATTACAGGCGTCTGATACGGGAACTGGGTGATGAAGTTCTTCTTGCGCAGCTCGGTCGGATCGACCTTCAACTGCCGCGCCGCCGTCTCCATCATGCGCTCGATCAGAAAACTGGCCTCGGGGCGGCCGGCGCCGCGGTAGGCGTCGACCGGCGTGGTGTTGGTGTAGACGCCGATCACCTCGGCATAGATCGCCGGAATCACGTACTGGCCCGACAGCAGCGTCGCGTAGAGATAGGTCGGCACCGCCGAGGAGAACAGCGACATATAGGCGCCGAAATTGGCGTGGGTCTTCACCCGCAGGCCAAGGATCTTGTTGTCCTTGTCGAACGCCAACTCCGCCTTCGAGACATGGTCGCGGCCATGCGCGTCGGTGAGGAAGGCTTCCGAACGGTCGCCGGTCCACTTCACCGGGCGGCCCACCTTCTTCGAGGCCCACAGAGCCACCATCTCTTCGGGATAGATGTAGATCTTGGAGCCGAAGCCGCCGCCGACGTCGGGCGCGATCACGCGCAGCTTGTGCTCGGGCGCGATGTTGTAGAACGCCGACAGCACGAGGCGGGCGACGTGCGGGTTCTGCGACGTCGTGTAGAGCGTGTAGTGCTCTTCGGCCTGGTCGTAATGCGCGATCGCGGCGCGCGGCTCCATCGCGTTCGGCACCAGGCGGTTATTGGTGAGGTCGAGCGTCACCACATTGGCCGCCTTGCTGAAGGCATCCTTGACCGCGGCTTCGTCGCCGAGATGCCAGTCATATACGATGTTGCCGGGAGCTTCGGGATGAAGCTGCGCGGCGCCCGGCTTGATCGCGGCCTTGATGTCAGGCACCGCGGGAAGTTCTTCGTAATCGACGACGACCGCTTCGGCGGCGTCCCTGGCCTGGTTCTTGGTCTCGGCGATCACGACCGCGACGGCCTGCCCGACAAAGCGCACGGTCTCCGGCGCCATCGCCGGCCACGCGCCCATTTTCATCGGTGAGCCGTCCTTCGAGGTGATGGCCCAGCCGCAGATCAAATTGCCGACCTTGTCGTCGACGATCTGCTGTCCGGTCAGCACCGCGATCACGCCGGGCATCTTCATGGCCTCGGCGGAATCGATGCCCTTGACCTTGGCATGGGCATGCGGGCTGCGGATGAAGTGAGCGTAGCTCATGCCGACCATTTTGACGTCGTCGACGTAACGTCCTTGTCCGGTGATGAACCGGCGATCTTCCTTGCGCACGACACGTGCGCCAATTCCTTCAACACCCATTGTCTAGTCCTCCCGACCGGAGATTCGATTTGCCGCCGTTTCCATCGAGACCGGCGGTGGTGAGCTTGATCGTGTGCGGTGCGTGGCGCGCTATTCGGCGGCCTGCGCAACCTTCATGCGGCCGGCTGCGTCGAGCACCGCCTTGACGATGTTGTGGTAGCCGGTGCAGCGGCAGATGTTGCCTTCGAGTTCGTGGCGAACCGTTTCCTCGTCGAGCTTGCCGCCATGGCGGTGCACGATGTCGACAGCGGACATGATCATGCCGGGGGTGCAATAGCCGCACTGCAGGCCGTGATTGTCGCGGAACGCCGCCTGCATCGGGTGCAGCTCGTCGCCTTTGGCGAGGCCTTCGATCGTGGTGACGTTGCAGCCCGCGGCCTGGCCGGCCAGCATGGTGCAGGATTTGACCGCCCGTCCATCGACATGGACGACGCAGGCGCCGCATTGGCTGGTATCGCAGCCGACATGGGTGCCGGTGAGGTTCAGGTTTTCGCGCAAGAGGTGCACGAGGAGGGTTCGGTCCTCAACGTCGACCGAGACCGCCTTGCCGTTTACCGTCAGTTTGACTGTAGACACGCGTTTCTCCCAATAGCTTCGTTATGGGCCCAGTAGACCACGCTTCATGTGGGTCGTAACCGCGATCAAAGTCGTAGTCGCGGCCCTGTCATGAAGGCGCCGGGCAGTGCCTGCGATCCTAGCAGGCGGCCGTTCAATGGGCAATTTGCAAGCAGCCGGCGGCGTGCTCCGGCGCGACGAAATTGCCCGGCAGCGCAAGCGGTTTTCGGCAAACTGACGGTGCTCGCCGCACGCCAAAATCGTCGCCGCGATCGCTACTACCTTCCGCCTATAACGACGCAAAAGCGTTGCTGTCATTTTCATCGCCGACGCAGCGACGGAAGATCGCTGGTTCACGAAATTGGGTCGAGAGACGCGCTCGCGATGCACCCATCGCGGCAACGAAACCATATTGGAGGAAGCCAATGAAGCTGAGGAGCAGGATTTTCTTTGCCGGCGTGTCGCTGGTCGCCATGGTGCTGGCAGGCATTGGTGCGTCGAAAGCCAATGATTCCGTCGTGAAGGCGGCATCCGATCCCAACGGATGGGCAATTGCCGGCCACGATTACGGCAATACGCGTTTCAGCCCGTTGAAGCAGATCAACTCCGAGAATGCCGGCAAGCTGCAGCTGGTCTACTCGCTGTCGCTGGCTTCGCTCCGCTCCAACGAGTCGTCGCCGGTTGTGATCGGCAAGAACCTGTATGTGTCGACCTCGTGGGGTCCGAAATACGTCTATGCGATCGATGCCGCGACCGGCGCGCGCAAATGGACCTGGCAGCCCGATATTCCGGATGACGTGCTTCAATACGCCTGCTGCGACGTCAACAATCGCGGCGTGTCCTATGCTGACGGCAAGATCTTCGTCGGCCGGCTCGACGGCAAGCTGACCGCGCTCGACGCCGAGACCGGCAAGGAGCTCTGGACCTCGACGGTCGTCGACTACAAGCAGGGCTCGGTCATCACCTCGCCGCCGCTCGTCGTCCGCGACAAGGTCATCACCGGCTTCGGCGGCGGCGAATATGGCGTCCGCGGCGCCTTGCAGGCGTTCTCGCTCAAGGACGGCAAGCTGCTCTGGCAGACCTACACGGTGCCGGCGCCGGGCGAACCCGGCAGCGACACCTGGAAGGGCGACACCGGGCTGCACGGCGGCGGCGCCGCCTGGCTGGTCGGCTCCTACGATGCCAAGTCCGACACGGTCTACTGGGGTACCAGCAATCCGGGGCCGTGGAATACCGCGGTGCGCTCCACCGGCGACGGCAATTTCGGCAAGCTGACCAACCTTTACACGGCCTCGACGCTGGCGATCGATCCCAACACCGGCAAGATCAAGTGGCACATCCAGGGCACGCCGGCTGACGCCTGGGACTATGATGGCGTCAACGAGCTGCTGCTCGCCGACCTCAAGATCAAGGGTACCGAGACGCCCGTGCTGATGAAGGCGGACCGCAACGGCTTCTTCTTCGTGGCCAACCGCGAGACCGGCAAGATGATCTCCGCGGAGAAATACGTCTTCGCCAACTGGGCCAAGAAGTGGGACATCAACACGATGCGGGCGGAAGAGGATCCGGACAAGCGTCCGGGCCCGGGCCATCCCGCCAAGGACATCTGCCCGAACCTGATCGGCGGCAAGAACTGGCAGCCGATGTCGTTCAACCCGCAGACCGGCCTCGTCTACATCCCGAGCAACAATGTGTGCATGGACTGGTCGGTCTCTGACGTGAACTACAAGCGCGGCGTGTTCTATCTTGGCGCCGAATTCCCGACCAAGCCGGGCCCCGGCGGCTTCCTCGGCGAGCTCGTAGCCTGGGATCCGATCGCCAACAAGAAGGTGTGGAGCATCAAGGAAGACCTGCCCTTCAACGGCGGCACGCTGACGACCGGCGGCAATTTGGTGTTCTCCGGCAACCTGCATGGCGACTTCCGCGCCATCGATGCCAAGAACGGCAAGGTGCTGTGGAGCAAGAACCTCGGCAGCGGCATCGGTGCAGGTCCAGTGACCTATTCGGTCGACGGCAAGCAGTATGTCGCGATCGTGGTCGGACGCACCGCGGCGCTGCCGGCCTTCCTCGGTGACATCGGCAAGAAGATGGTCGCCGCGGCGCCCGAAGGCGGCTCGCTGTTCGTGTTCGCCCTGCAGTAAACGATCGTCTAGGAGGCAGCATTGTCCGTGTCCTGCATCGCCCGAAACGAACTGCGCACCCCCTCGCGCAACACGCGGTTGGAACATGCAATCCGGACCGTGCTGCTCTCCGCCCTGCTCATGGTGCCGGCCCTGGCGGCCGGCGCCGACGAGACAAAGCCGCCGCTGCGGCTCTGCGCCGACCCGACCAACCTGCCTTTCTCGAGCGACGACCCGGGCAAGCCCGGCCTCTATCTCGAGATCGGCCAGGCGGTGGCGCAGAAGCTCGGCCGCACGGTGAGCACCAACTGGTACAAGTCCTATTTCGGCAAGCGCACGGTGCGGGAGACGCTGCTCAGCAAGCAGTGCGACGCCATGGTCGGCCTGCCTTTGATCGACGATTTCATGGGCCCGGCGGTGATCTTCTCGAAGCCGATCGCCCATGAGGGCTATGCGCTGGTCGGCAGCAAGGACCGCAAGCTTGCCGGCGTCGACGACCTCAGGGGATTGCGGGTTGCGGTGCAGTATCAATCGACGCCGCAGAACCTGCTCGCGCTGCGCGACGACGTCCAGAAGGTGACCGTGCTCAGCCCGGAGGAGGGCATGGCGGCGCTCGAACAGGGCAAGGCCGACATCGCCTTCATCTGGGCGCCGGTGGCGGGCTGGCTCAACAAGACCAGCTTCGGCGACAAATATCAGATCGTGTCCACCGAGGGCGACGGCCTGCTCTGGGCGACCGCGATCGGTTTCGCCAAGGCGTCCGGCGCGCTGCGCGATGAAGTCGACGGCGTGCTGCCGGCGCTGCAGCCGGAGATTGCCGCCCTGTTTGCCAAATATGGCGTGCCGAACGGCGCACCGGTGAAGTTCGGCGAGGCCGACCGCGCGACGACGTCGTCCGTCGGCGCCAGCGAGCCCGTCACGGTCGGGCAGGCCGCGGCCGCGGCGGCCGAGAGACCGGTTCAGACCGCCGCGACCGCCGGCGACGCCAAGGGGGATGCCACCGCCGGGCGGGAGGTCTTTAACGGAACCTGCGCGCATTGCCACGGCCCGGACGCGGTGCAGGCCGAGCGAAAGATCGATCTCAGGCTGCTCAAGAAGCGCTATGCTGACGACATGGAATCGACATTCTGGAAGACGGTCCATGACGGGCGGCCGGCCAAGGGCATGCCGGCCTGGAAGGACGTCTTCAACGACGACGAGCTCAGAAACGTATATGTCTATCTGCAGAGCGTGCAGGATACCGGCGGATCGAACTAGAAGCTGCGGTTCGCAAGAGGAGCGTTTTCGAGCGAAGTGGATACCGGTTCGCGTGAAGAAAACGCGTCAGAACATGAATCGAGAGCCCCGTTCCGATCCAATCGGAACGGAGGCTTGGGCAGTGCGAGGGTCCTCATGATGGGGTTCCTGATCATCGACGATCACCCCCTGTTCGGGGAGGCGCTTGGCAACGCCATCCGCATCTCGCATCCCGATGCCCGGATCTATGAGGCCACCTCGATCAAGGGGGCCCTTGGCATCCTCGCCAGCGAGCCGAATATCGACCTGGCGCTGCTCGATCTGCTGCTGCCCGACGTGGTCGGCTTCTCCGGCTTCCAGAAGATCAGGGATCGCTATCCGCGGCTGCCGATCGCCATCGTCTCGAGCGAGGAGGACAAGCACACCATCCGCGAGGCGCTCGAGATGGGCGCGGTCGGCTATCTGCCGAAGTCGACCTCGCTCGGCGAGCTCTCGCAGGCGATCGCGCGCGTGCTGAGCGGCTCGGTCTCGGCGCCGCGGGATTTCGTCGCGGTCGGTGCGCTGGAACAGTCCGAGACGGCGCGGACGCTGCGCGAACGCATTCAGAAGCTGACGCCGCAGCAGATCCGGGTGCTCCATCTGATCATCCGCGGCCTGCAGAACCGCGAGATCGCCGCCGAGCTCAAGCTCGCGGAATCCACCGTGAAGGCGCATGTCACCGAGATCCTGCGCAAGCTGAAGCTGTTCAGCCGCAACAAGGCGATCATCGAGCTCGGCAAGATTCCGCTTCCGGTCCCGGAGGCCTGTTCGGGCGCAAAGGCGGAGAAGGCGCCCTAGTGTGCTGAATGCGAAGTTCGTGCGATTTCGCGGCAGCCACTTTCACGAACTTCGCATTGATAAAGCACACTAGAATCATAAGTTTGCTAGTGTCCTTATCGAATCCGAAGTTCGCTCCGAAGGTGCGGCAAATGATGCGAACTTCGGATTCGGGACACTAGCCGTGCTGCACTGCGAGGCGGGCGCATTGGAAATCCTGCCTATAGGCTGCCATCCGGCTTTGAGATAACGTCGTGCGCACAATGGCTGTTATGAGCATCCGAGGGAGGACGGCGCAGCATTGACCACGACCGCGCCCCTGGCGGACGAGCCGCCGCTCGGCAAGGCGGGTACGCCTCGACTGCTGATTGTCGAGGATCACCCGCTGTTCCGTGCCGCCCTGATCGGCGTGATCGGGGCCGAGTTTCCCGATGCCGAGGTGCTGCAGGCGACGTCGATCGACGGTGCGCTGGATGTGATCGCGGCGCGCGACGGGCTCGATCTGATCCTGCTCGATCTGTCGATGCCCGGCACCACGGGCCTGCTCGGCGCCTACCGGGTGCGTGCCGCCGCGCCGCGCAGCGCGCTTGTGATCGTGTCGGCGCATGACGATCCCCGGATCGTCGGCGGCGCGATCTCGCTCGGGATTTCCGGCTACATCCCGAAGTCGACGCCGAAGCTCGAGCTGGCGCGGCTGTTGCGCGGCATTCTCGAAGGCGCGGTGTGCCTGCCGCCGCGCTTTCGCGATACCGCCGCCGCCCGGAAGGCCCAGGCCGAGGCGCGCGAGCTGGTGCAGCAGCTCGGCCAGTTCACCGCGCAGCAGCTTCGCGTGCTCGACATGATCTGCCGCGGCCTGCAGAACAAGCACATCGCCTATGAGCTCGATATCTCGGTCACCACCGTGAAGGTGCATGTCTCGGAGATCCTGCGCAAGCTCGGCGTGCGCAGCCGCACCGAGGCCATCATCGCGCTGTCGAAGCTGGACTTCGGCAAGCACGACCACGCGCCGGTGACGGCCTCGCGGTCGTCGCATGGCGCCTAGAGCCTTTCCCGTTTCGATGGAATCGCAACGGGAAAGGCTCCAGGTTCTTGTCTGACGCGTTTTCTTCACGCGAACCGGTATCCACTTCGCTCGAAAACGCTCTGCTCATAACCGCGCGCCCGACTGCTCCGCCGCCAGCAGGAACGACAGCAGCGAGCGCATCTCGGCGGGCTTGATCGGCTTCTTCAACAGCTCATGGCCGAAGGCCGATACGTCGGAGGCGGCCTTGGCCGAGTAGTCGGCGGTCACGATGATCGCCGGTACCTTGGCGTTGATCGCGCCGCGGATGACATCGACGGCCTGAATGCCGGTCTCGCCATTGTCGAGATGCAGATCGGCGATGATGGCGTCGGGAATGCCGTCGAGCGCGTGGATGCGCTCGAGCGCCTCGGTCTTGGAGATCGTCACCGCGACGTCGCAGCCCCATTTCTCCAGCAAATGGGCGAGCCCCTCGGCGCTCGAGAGGTCGTTCTCGATCAGCAGGATCTTGGCGCCCTCCATGCCGCCATAGCGATAGTCGACGCTGGCCTGTTCGCGCACCGGGATCGCAACCGGATCCAGCGTGCGGGGCACGGTGACCGAGAACACCGAGCCTTTGCCGGCGCGCGAGCTCAGCCTGATGTCATGGCCGAGCAGGTCGGCAAACCGGCGCACGATCGAGAGACCAAGCCCGATGCCGGCCTTGTCGCCGGCGCTGGTTTCGCCGCGCTGAAACTCGACGAAGATGGCTTCGCGCTGCGCTTCAGGAATGCCCGGCCCGGTGTCGTGCACCTCGATGCAGATGTCATCGCCCCTGGCACGGCATCCCATCAGCACGCTGCCGCGCTGGGTGTAGCGCAGCGCATTGGCGACGAGGTTTTGCAGGATCCGTCGCAGCATCAGCGGATCGGAGCGAACGACCGCGGACGACGGCATGATCCGGAAACCGAGATTGCGCTTGGCGGCGGTCGCGACAAATTCCTGCTCCAGCGGCTCGAACAGCGAGGCGATCGCGATCGGCCCGAATTCGGGCCTGAGCACGCCCGCATCGAGCTTGGAGATGTCGAGCAGCGTCCGCAGCATGTCCTCGAGCGTCGCCAGCGAACGATCGATCTGATCGGTAAGCGCGACGCTCTTGGACTCGGTTGCCATCTCGGTCAGCGCGGACAGCGTCAGCCGCGCCGCATTCAGCGGCTGCAACAGATCGTGCGTGACCGAGACGAGCACGGATGATTTCAAGGAGCTCGCCGCTTCGGCCTGCTGCTTGGCCTGCAGCAGGCGACCATTGGTTTTCTCCAGCGATTGCAGCGCCTGCTTGAGCTGTTGGGTGCGGTCGCGCACCTGCTGATCCAGCGCGATCGCGGTCTCGAACAGCGAGAAGGCGTTGAGCTGCTGATCGGTCGAGCGTTCGACGCGCGACATCAGCGCCGCGTTGATCTTGCGCAGCTTCTCGGCCTCGCGTTCGAGCGCCGCAATTCGCGTGGTCTTGGTATCCGTCATTGCGGCGCGAGTGCCCGCTTGCCGATGGCGATGCCGGTCAGCGTCTGGTTGACATGCATGGAGCGATACTGCTCGCCATAGGTCTGAAAGCCAATCACTTTGTTGCGGCGATAGAGCTCCGACATCTCCCGCGACAGCTGGCGCTGCTCGACGTCGAGCCGGCGCAGCACGCATTCGAAGCCGATGAACATCGAGACCTCGCCGAGATCCTCGGTCAGCTCCTTGAGCAGGCGGCTCGTCACGTCGATCGGGTCGCGCTCGCGCGCCACCGTCAGCACCATGCCCTCGTCGATGGCGCAGAAGAATTGCAGCGATCCGTCCGGGTTGGTGCGCTGGATCGACCGCGCGTAATAGGCGCCGCCGACGCGAACCAGCACGGGATGCGCGGCGAACGAGAACAATTCGAGCTTGCTATCGCTGAGGCCGACGGCGCGGGAATATTCCCGCGCGGCCGGCTCGGCATTCAATTCCTTGACGATCCGGTGCTCGATGTCGGCCTCGGTCACCACCATCTTGGTCGAGGTCGGTTCGAAGTGGTCGCACTTGAACAGGCGGAACGGCAGCCGGGTCCGGATCAGGATCAGGACCGCGGCATCGGTAAAGGCTTCGCCGCCATGGAAGACCCACGATTTCTCGAAGCGCAGGCCGTCGCCGGCGGAGCCGCCGACCACCGGGATGTCGCCGAGCGACGCATAGATCGCCGACATGATGGTCTCCTCACGCTGGCACATGCCGTCGATGAAGAGCAGCCCGAAGGAATCATGGGTGTGATCGCAATGCTCGGTGCGTTGCGCGAATTCGTGCTGCAATTCGGTGCAGATCGAGCGGCCGTGATCGACCCGAAATGTCGAAAGGTCGAACAGCGGCCGGGCCGCGATGACGAAATCGGCCGCGTTGAAGCCCATCGCGACGACGCTGTCCTCGTCCCAACCGCCGGGCGACAATTCGCCGGCCGTGGTGCAGCCGAAGATCGGTACGTCGGGCATCCGGCTGGACAGTTCGGCAATGAATGTCTGCGGCTCGTAGACCGGTGACACGAACACCACGAGCATCGCGAGATCAGCCGCCGCCAATTGGCGCGCGATCTCGTCGGCTGCTTCCCGCGGCCCGTTGGTCTTTGCCTGCACCACGACGATACTGTCGGCGGTGCCACCGTTCTGCTTCGCCAAAGGCGCTCTCCCTGACCAGAATTTTTTGCTTTTCTTGGCGCGGCCGATTGAACCCGCGCGGGTCGTGAGGGCATCCGGACCATGCCGCGATGGCTGGCGTTCCGGCTTGCCCGCGGCTTTCAGGTCGTGAGGGGAAATGCCATTGGCCGGGCTATTGCGCCGGCAGCTACGCTCGCCGCAAGCGCCAATGGCGCCGGTCGACGCGATGACATGGGACACCTCCCGATGTGTGTTCTCCTGGCCCGGGCAGGGACAGGATTTGATCGGTTCTAAACTATCGGGCCGGACCTGCGCGTCAATCACCTTACCCACCCGCCTAGCCCGACCAAGGTAGTATCGCGCCGGGCCCGGCGGCCGCTGCCCATTTACCGGGCCTTATCGATTCTGCCTTAGTTTTGCGCTCCGGGGTCTGGGGCGGGTTGCTGCCGGACCTCGCGTGGTTTTCAGAATGAAGACGGGGGTTGGAATGCCGGGGCTGAAGCGATCGTTGTCGATCAGGATCCCAACCCTCAGATTTCGCGCCAAGATCATGCTCGGCTTTGCCGTCACGCTGGCGCTTTCGGCAGCCACCATGGGCTTTGCCTATATGGGCTTCGAGCGGGTCTCCGCCGGCGTCGGCTCCTATCGCCAGAGCGTCGCGGAAGCCGATCTGGCCCGCAACATCGATCGCGAATTGATCTCCTACCGTTCGCTGGCGCGCTACTTCGTTGCGACCGGCAAGGAGGACGACGCCAAGGCCGCGCTCGCCGCCGAGGGCAGCCTGAAGGATGCCATCATGGCGTCGATGAAGGGCACCACCAACCCGGCCCGGCTCGAGCAGATCACCAAGCTGGAGCGCGAATTCCGCGCCTTCACCAAGATCTTCGCCGAGATCGTCCGCATCAAGAACGACAGCGCACAGACCGCGCAGAACAAGCTGACCCGCAGCGCGACCTCGATGCGCTACAAGCTCGACGATCTCCCGAGCAACGCCGATGATTCCGAGCTGCAGTCGATCCAGTTCGGCGCCAAGAAGGTGGCCGACCAACTCCAGTCGATCACCGGGGCCGTCAATACCTTCGTCGTCAACGGCGACAAGACGGTCGCTTCGAGCGCGCTCGCCCGGCTGAAATTCGCCGACAATCTCGTGAAGGCGATCACCTCGAATAACGAGCGGATCACCCAGAGCGTGAAGGACATCACCGCGCTGCTCGAAGAGTACCGCGAGGCGCTCGCCAAGCTGATCGCGAACGCGAAGTCGATCGACGAACTAACCGTCGAGATGACGGAGTCCGCGGCCGCCATCAGCCAGGGCGCGGCGGCGATGAAGTCCGATCTGCTCGCCGACCAGAAGCGGCTTGAAAACGAATCGCACACCATGATCGGCGAGACCGAGCAGCTGATCCTGATGCTCGCCGCCGGCAGCTTCGTGCTCGGGCTGGTCTGGGCGTTCCTGCTGGGCAAGGGTATTTCGCGACCGATCGCGGCGATGTGTGCGGCGATGCGCGAGCTCGCGGCGGGCAATTTCGACGTTGTGCTGCCGGGCCTCGGCCGCCGCGACGAACTCGGCGAGATGGCCGGCGCCGTGGAGGAATTCAAGGTCCAGGCGATCGCCAAGGCCGAACGCGATGCCGCGACCCAGGAAGCACAGAACAAGGCAAGTGCGACCGCGCGGCGCAATGAGCTGATTCGTTTTGCCGACGAATTCGAATCCGCGGTCGGCTCGATCGTCTCCAACGTGTCGGCCTCAGCCGTGCAGCTCGAATCCGCGGCCGGTACGCTGACCCGGACGGCGGAGACCACGCAGAACCTGTCGAGCCAGGTCGCCGGCGCCTCGGAGGAAGCCTCCAGCAACATGCAATCGGTCGCCTCCGCAACCGAGGAGCTGTCGGCGTCCGTCGACGAGATCGGCCGTCGCGCCAAGGAGTCGAGCCAGATCGCGGATTCCGCCGTGCGTCAGGCCGAGCAGACCGACGCGCGGATCGGCAAGCTCTCGCGCGCTGCGCAGGAGATCGGCGACGTCGTCAAGCTGATCACGGCGATCGCCGAGCAGACCAATCTGCTGGCGCTGAACGCCACCATCGAGGCCGCGCGCGCCGGCGATGCCGGCCGCGGCTTCGCGGTGGTTGCGGCCGAGGTGAAGTCGCTGGCGAGCCAGACCGCCAGGGCCACCGACGAGATCTCCACCCATATCTCGGGCATGCAGGCGGCGACGCAGGAATCGGTCGCCGCTATCAAGGAGATCGGCGGCACTATCGGGCAGATCTCCGGCATCGCGACCAACATCGCAAGCTCGGTCGAGCAGCAGAGCGCGGCAACGCAGGAGATCGCGCGCAGCGTGCAGAACGTCGCGCAGGGCACACAGGAAGCGGCGTCCAGCGTCACCCAGGTGAATCGCGGCGCCACCGAGACCGGAGCTGCTTCCGAAGAGGTGCTGAATTCAGCCCGCTCGCTGTCGGTCGAGAGCTCGCGGCTGCGCGAGGAGCTCGACCGCTTTATGGCCAATATCCGCGCGGCATAAGGCGCGCGCGGATCTATCCATCGTCGTCCTGGCGAAAGCCAGGAGGTGGATTCACATTCGAAGTGCAACACTTGAGCAAAGGACTCGGCAGGCGTGCGGTAGTCAAGGCATTTGCGCGGGGTGTTGTTGTAGGCGGCGATGAACTGGCGGAATCTGGCGGTCGAGAGGGTTACGAGATCCGTCTTGCGGGGAATAAAGCGGCGCATCCTGCCGATGGCGTTCTCGATGCCACCCTTCTGCCAGGGGGCATGGGGATCGCAGAAGAAGGTCGCGATCGAGAGGCGGTGCAGCGCCAGGTGACCGGCGAACTCGGTGCCGTTGTCGAAGGTAACGCTCTGGCGCAGCTCTTGTGGAAGGGGCGCGAAGAAGCCCACGAGATGGCGGGCGACACCGCGCGCGACCTTGCTGGCAAGGCGGATGCCGAGCAGCAGCCGCGAGGTGCGCTCATGCACGGTCAGCACGGCCTGACCGTATTTCGAGAACATCATCAGGTCGGCCTCCCAGTGTCCGGGCACGCTGCGGTCGGCCGCTTCGAGCGGCCGATTTGCCAAGGATACACGGCCTTCGATGAAGCTTGCGGGGCTGCCGCCCCGCTTGCCGCGGCAGCCGCGCTTGCTCTTGGCGCGCGGCAGATAGCGCCGCCAGTTGAAGTCCGTGGTGCGCCTGAGTTGGCGATAGATGAAGCGGTAGATGGTCTCGTGGGAGATCACCTTGCGCCCGTACTCGCGGGCCAGCCGGCCAGCGACCTGCTCGGGCGACCAGCCGCGGCGAAGGCGTTGCAACACCGCGCGGCGCAGGCCGGGCTCCCGTTCGAGGCGTCCGCCCGTCCAGCGCCGCGCTCGCATCTGGTGCTGGGCATAGCTCGGCTTGTAGCCGACCTGGCTCCCCCGATTGCGCCTCAGTTCCCGAGAGATCGTTGATGGCGAGCGATCCAGAGCTGCCGCGATTTGCCGGACCGAGCTGCCATTGGCCGATAGGCAGGCAATCTCGCATCGGTCGTCCAGAGAGAGCTGCTTGTAAGTCCGCCCCATGGCAACACCTCCTCAAGGAAGTGTTGCACTTCGTTTGTGAACTCAGGGGACCCATAATCACCACTCACTATGTTTTAAGTGCAACTCGCCGCGTGCCCTTTTGTTGGGCCGCGGCGTATGGGTCCTGGCTTTCGCCGGGACGACGCTGTTTGGTTGGCGAGATGATGCGATTAATCTCGTCCGAACTGGTGCTTCAACTCGACCTTGGCGCGCTCCAGCCGCGACCGCTCGGTCTTCGGCAGCGTCTTGCCGGCGCGGTTGATATAGAAGGTCAGCATCGAGAGCGCGGAACGATAGGCGCCGCTCTTGCGGCGCGCGCTGTGCTCGGCGGACCGCTTCAGCGATGATGCGATCTTCTTCGCGCTGGTCTGCTTGAACACGCCGCGCTCGAGGTCGAGCGCATCGCTCTCCTTGGTCACCCGCTGCGACCAGCGCTTCGCCGTCCTCTTGCTTGCGCCACGCCTGCGACGCGTCGCGCTCGTGGACCGTGCCGGTGATGTCCTTGCCGTCTTGCGCGTTGCTTTCTTGTGTGCGGCCATCGATGCCTCCGTGTCTTTTGAGCCGAGAACAGATCGCCGCGACCGCGGTTCCTATGCCGCATTGCGGGAACCCTCGCCGGCCTGCCGCGTTGACACCGCGTGGCGGGCACTCCGTTTGCCGCAATTCCGGGTGAGTGAACCTTGGAGCAGATCGTTCCGGGGTTTTTCTCATTGGTCGATTCTGATGACAGTGCAGCCGACACAATTGAGTTCCGCGACGACGCAACAGGCCGTGGCTCCGGTCACGCCGGACGATGACCGCATCATCGAGACCTCGATTCCGGTCCGGCTCGACAATCTCAGCTGGAGCCGCTTTCACACCCGCGTCGTGCTGGCGCTCGGCATCACCTGGATCCTCGACGGGCTGGAAGTGACGCTCGCGGGTGCATTGTCGGGCGCGCTGAAGGACAGCCCGACGATGAGCTTCTCCAACGCCGATGTCGGTCTTGCCAGCAGCGCGTATCTCGCCGGCGCCGTGCTCGGTGCGCTGGGCTTCGGCTGGCTCACCGACCGGATCGGGCGCAAGAAGCTGTTCTTCATCACGCTCGCGCTTTATCTGTCGGCGACCGCCGCGACCGCGCTGTCGTGGAATGTCGCGAGCTACGCGCTGTTTCGCTTTCTCACCGGTGCCGGCATCGGCGGCGAATACACCGCGATCAACTCGACCATCCAGGAACTGGTGCCGGCGCGCTATCGCGGCTGGACCGATCTCGTCATCAACGGCAGCTTCTGGATCGGGGCGGCGATCGGTGCGCTGAGCGCCATCATCCTGCTCGACCCCGCGTTCCTTGCGCCGGACCACGGCTGGCGGATCGCCTATTTCACCGGCGCGGTGCTCGGCCTCGTCGTGCTGCTGATGCGGATGTGGATCCCGGAGAGCCCGCGCTGGCTGATGATTCACGGGCGTCCCGAGGAGGCCCACAAGATCGTGGCCGACATCGAGACCTCCGTGCTCGGCCACGAGCAGTCGAGCGCAGACTTCGAGAAGATCAGGCTGCGGATGCGCGATCACACGCCGCTCCGCGAGGTCGCGGTGACGCTGTTCTCCACCTACCGGCAGCGCTCGCTGGTCGGGCTCACGCTGATGGCCGCGCAGGCGTTCTTCTACAATGCGATCTTCTTCACCTTCGCATTGATCCTGACCGACTTCTTCGGTGTCGCCGCCAGCAATGTCGGCTGGTACATCCTCCCCTTCGCCGCCGGCAACTTCCTCGGGCCGCTGCTGCTCGGCCGCCTGTTCGATACGCTCGGCCGCCGCACCATGATCGCGCTGACCTATGGCATCTCGGGCGTGCTGCTGGCGCTGTCCGGCTATCTGTTCTCGATCGGCGTGCTCAGCGCGCAGACCCAGACCATCGCCTGGATGGTGATCTTCTTCTTTGCCTCGCCGGCCGCGAGCGCCGCCTATCTTACCGTCAGCGAGACGTTTCCGCTGGAGGTCCGCGCGCTCGCGATCGCCGCCTTCTATGCGATCGGCACCGGCATTGGCGGCGTGATTGGACCGGCGCTGTTCGGCGTGCTGATCGACACCGGATCGCGCAACAGCGTCTTCGCCGGCTACCTGCTGGGGTCGGCGCTCATGATGGTCGCCGCAGCGGTCGCATGGCGCTATGCCGTCGCGGCCGAGCGGAAATCGCTCGAATCTGTCGCGCGACCACTGGCATGTGTGGAGTAGACTATGACGAAACATGACGTGGCCGAGATGCCCATGGATGATGACATCGCCCCTGACGCCAAGACGGACAGCGTGCCGACGCCGGCGTCGCTGATTCCGCCGCTCCGCCAGGCCGCGGTGCTGCTTGACATCGACGGCACCCTGCTCGATTTCGCGCCGACGCCGCGCGAGGTCTGGGTGCCGCCGGAACTGTCGACCACGCTGAAGCAGCTGCATGAGCGCACCCATGGCGCGCTGGCGCTGGTCAGCGGCCGCTCCCTCAATGACATCGACCTGATC
Source organism: Bradyrhizobium sp. 33ap4 (assembly GCF_032654765.1). Classification (NCBI taxonomy): domain Bacteria; kingdom Pseudomonadati; phylum Pseudomonadota; class Alphaproteobacteria; order Hyphomicrobiales; family Nitrobacteraceae; genus Bradyrhizobium; species Bradyrhizobium sp. 33ap4. The sequence goes on from NZ_JAUMTJ010000010.1 coordinate 110,235, forward strand.
TTCGCGCCGGAAGTGTTTCCTGCGATCGGCGGCCACGGCGCCGAGATGCGGCTGCAGCCGGACAGCGAGGCGGTCGCCGCACACGCGCCGCCGCTCGACAAGGAGTTGAAGCGCCGTCTTGCCGCGATCGCAAAGCTCAGCCCCGGCATTCTGCTCGAGGACAAGGGCTATTCGCTGGCGCTGCACTACCGGCTGGCGCCGCAGGCGGAGAAGGCGATCTATGAAGCGGTGTCGCTGATCCGCGCCGAGTTGCCGAATGCGCCGATCGAGGTGCTGCCGGGCAAGAGCGTCTGCGAGATCAAGCATTCCGGCTTCACCAAGGCGACCGGCGTGCTCGAGCTGATGACGCATGAGCCGTTCAAGGGGCGGCGTCCGTTCTTCATCGGCGACGACGTCACCGACGAGACCGTGTTCGCGATCATGCCCGATTTCGACGGTCTAGCGTTCTCCGTCGGCCGTCGCGCAACCGGCGTCGCCGGACATTTCGACGGACCGAGCGATGTGCGCGAATTCCTCGCGCATCTGCTCGACGTTGATAGGGACGTCAGCCTGTCCTAACCGAAACGCATTCATCGCAGCCGAATCGAATACGGTGCTTTTGCGTCGTGGCGTCAACCTCGCGCGTAATTTTCTTTTCGCGAGTTCCCGCGAGTTCCGTGCGTGTTCGCCAGAATTTGGTTTCAATTGGGAGATTCCTTGATCAGGAACCATCTTGATGAATGGTTGTTAATACGCGAGTTGACCAACAGGAGGGGACCTGGTGAACCTCGTCGTCGTATCGAACCGCGTCTCGCGCGGAAAACCCAATGAACCCATGACGGGGGGGCTGGCTGCGGCATTGTTGCCGGTGGTGGAAAAGACAGGGGCAATATGGGTTGGTTCCAGCGGACGCGTCCGCGACGGGAACCTGAAGGAACCTTTCGCAGAGGTCGAAGCGCTCGGGGCGGGCGCGCTGGCGATGCTCGATCTGCCGGCCGCGCACTATGGCGGCTATTACGAAGGCTTTGCCAATTCGGCGCTGTGGCCCGCGATGCATTCGCGCGCCGATCTGATTCGTGCGTCTCGCGAGGACTACGCGAGCTATCGCGAAGTGAACGCGTTCATGGCGCGCGCGTTGCTGCGCTTCCGCAAGCCGGATTCCGTGTTCTGGGTCCAGGACTATCATTTCCTCGCGCTCGGCGCCGAGCTGCGCGATCTCGGCGTCACGCAGCCGATCGGCTTCTTCCTGCACACGCCATGGCCGGCGCGCGCGGTAATCGCGGGCGTGCCCAATCATCGCGAACTGATCGAGGCGATGCTGTCCTATGACCTGATCGGCTTCCAGACCGATGAGGACTGCGAGAACTTCCTGAGCTATGTGCAGCACGATCTCGACTTCGAGGTGCGCGACGGCGTGATCAATTCGTCGTTCGGCCGCACCCGCGCCGCGGTGTTTCCGATCGGCATCGATCCGGGCAAGTTCGCGCAGCAGGCGACCAAGGCGATGACGCATCCCGACGTGACGCGGCTGCGGCGCAGCCTCAATGGCGAGAAGCTCGCGATCGGCGTCGACCGGCTCGACTACTCCAAGGGCCTCGTCAACCGCATCAAGGCGTTCGACAAGATGTGGACGCTGCATCCGAACCTGAAACGTTCGGTGTCGCTGCTGCAGATCGCAACGCCCTCGCGAGGCGCGATCGAAGCCTACGGCAATCTGCAGAGCGAGGTGGCGAAGCTCGTTACCGACGTCAACGGCGTGCATGGCGAGGTCGACTGGACGCCGATCCGCTACCTCAACAAGGGCTTTGGCCAGGGCGTGCTCGCAGGCCTTTACCGCACCGCGCAGGTCGGCGTCGTGACGCCGCTGCAGGACGGCATGAACCTCGTCGCCAAGGAATATGTCGCCGCGCAAAACCCGGCGGACCCCGGCGTGCTGGTGCTGTCGAAATTCGCCGGTGCGGCGAACGAGCTCGACGCCGCGCTGCTGGTCAATCCGCACGATATCGACGGCATGGCGCGCACCTTGGCGACGGCCCTCGCGATGCCGCTGACCGAGCGGCGGATGCGCTGGGAAGCCATGATGGAGAAGCTCAACAGCGGCACCATCCAGCAATGGTTCGCCGACTTCATCGAGGCGCTGCAGGATACGCACAATGCGGGAAACGCGGCGCTGCCGGAGCCACCAACCCTGTGGCCGCGCCGCACGGCGGATTTTGCCGCGCGCTATCACTGAGCGAGCATGACGATGCAGGGTGGGTGCGTTGGTTCGCCCATCCGCGGTGCTGTCGTCCCTGCCTAGTGCGCAATTGGGCACGGGAGCAGGGACCCATACGCCGCGGTGGATGTTGTGAACGGGGCTCGTCGTAGCAGCATCGCGCAATAATCGGCACTTGTGGTTATGGGTCCCTCTTTCGCTGGGACGGCACTGAGTGTGTTGCGCGGTCAGTGGTCATAACCTCGCATGCTCGCGACGGGGCTCCCGAAGGCGAGAACCCGGCATCCATTCTTCCACGAGTGAGGCGGCCCAATAGATTCCCGGCTCTCGCCTGCGGCGAACCCCCGGAATGACGAAACGGCGGGTTGATCGCATGCACTCATTGATTTGCGCCGGTCCCTGACCGACCGCCGGCCAAAATCGCGCGCGGCCGCGCGCAAGGCCGCGGCGCGCGGCCGCCATCGTTATCAATTTACCCAATGTTTTCAATCTGTTGTGGAAATTTCGCGCTCCCGGCCTGCGCTCCCTTGCAAAATCCGCCTCAGCCCTTCAAGAGAGGGCCTCCCGGAGAGATGGCCGAGTGGCTTAAGGCGCACGCTTGGAAAGCGTGTGTGCGGGAAACCGTACCGTGGGTTCGAATCCCACTCTCTCCGCCATTTCCACGATTTAGTGCGCCAAGCCGCGATCTTCTACGATTTTGTGCGACCGGCGGCGCGTATGCAGCGCTTACACAACATGCGCGGCCCCGCCAAGAGAAGTTGAGCCCTCTTGGAGCTCCCCCGTTTCTGGCAATCGAAGCCGCAACCGCTCTTATGAGGCAGACAGCGAGAGCGCAAGCAGCGAAAGTACCAATGCCGGCGGCATGACCACAATGCCGAGTTGCAGAAAGCGAAGCGCGCCAACATGCTCACCCTCGCGCCGCAGCGCGATCAGCCACAGGATCGTGGCGAGTGAACCGGTGACTGACAGGTTGGGTCCGAGGTCGACGCCGATCAGGATTGCGCCGGTGACGTGATGCGACGCCTGCGCGGCTTGCGTGGTCGTCGCCGCGATCAGACCCATCGGCAGATTGTTGATGAGGTTCGAGGCGATCGCCGTGATGACGCCGGCGCCCCATGAGGTTGCGTGCGGCGATCGCGCGGCGGTTCGCTCGAGCTCTTCCGCGAGTGCCGGCAGCACGCCGGTGCGATTGAGGCCCTCGACCAGGATGAACAGTCCGGCGACGAGAGGAAGGACCGACCATGAGATATCGCGCGCGATCGATAGCGGCGATGTGCGGCCGAGCAGGAGCACGATCACGGTCACCATCGCCCCGCAGGCAAATGTCGGGATTCCAAGATCCAGACCCAACGCCGATGTGGCGAGCAGGACCGCCGCCGTCGCGCCGATGCCGGCGGCGACGATCGCGGCACTTCTGGCAAGCACGGCCGGCTCTCCGTCGCGCACATCGACACTACCCGACAGGCTGTTCCGCAGGCTGAGCCGGAGCATGATGAAGGTCGCTGCAATCGCCACGATCGAGGGCAGCAGGAAGTAGTGCAGCCACTGCGGCAGCGTCGGCATCCGCGCGCCGAACAACACGAGGTTGGCCGGATTAGAGATCGGCAGCACGAAGCTGGCGGCGTTGGCGATGAACGCACAGACGAAAAGATACGGCAGCGGCTCGACCTTCGCGGCACGGGTCGCGGCGTAGACCGCGGGCGTCAGCACGACGGCGGTGGCGTCGTTCGACAGGAAAATGGTGACCAGCGTACCGACCGCATAGACGATCGAAAACAACCGCGACGCTGAGTTGCGCGAATGCTTGACGGCGAGTTCGGCGAACCAATCGAACAAGCCCTCTTTCCGAGCGACCTCGGCCAGCAGCATCATGCCGATCAAAAAGAAGTAGACGTCCGTTCCCTTGCCTGCCGCCGCGACGGCGTCTCGCCACGGCAACAGGTCGAAGGCGATCAGCAGGACGGCGCCGGTCACTGCCCAGATGTATTCCGGCAGATTCCAGGGGCGCGCAATGACGCCCAAGGTCGCAAGACCGGCGATTCCCCAGGTCGCGGCGTTGTGAGTGAACATCAGGCGACACTCGCGGCGCTTGAAACCATTGCATCCGATGCGTGCCCGGGCTTTGTCGCACAAGCAGGCTTCAACAACGGCGCGAAGACGCTCCACAGCGCGACTGAGACCGTGGCGCTGCCACCGAGAATGAGAAACATCGGCCCATACCCGAACTCCTGTGCGATCCAGCCACCGATCGCAGGGCTGAGCGAGGCACCGATGTTTTGGACCGTCATGACCGCGCCATGGCCGGCATTGATCCGCCCGGTCCCGTCGAGAATCCGCGCGACGAGGCCGGGCACTGCCACGCTCTGCAATCCCGCGCCGACGCCGTCAAGAATCTGTACCGGATAAACGCCCCAGCTGTTCAGGAGCCACGCCGCGATGAGGCTCCGGACCGGCAAGGCGATGAAGGACACCAGCATGACCAGCCAGTAGCCCTCCCTTTCGGCCATCCGCATCGCAACCAGCGAGGTCAGGATCATGGTGCCCTGGGCGATGACGATGGTCATCGCGACGAAGCTCGCGGGGTCGGCCTGCTTGTCGGCCACGACCGCCAGGCCGTACAGCGGGAGCATCGCCGCATTGCCGAGGTGGAAGAACAGCAGAGTTGCGGCGAGGATCAGCAATGGCTTCGATTCGATCAGCACTTGCAACCCGCTCGCGCGCTTGTCGTCCGTGCTCTCGCGTTCGAGCCCGCGGGCTGCGTCGTCGTCGATGGACGCGCTCGGGATCATCATAACGGAAGCGATCGAGAGAACACCGAAGACCGCCGCGAGCCAGAACACCGCGGTGAAGCCGTACACCCAGCCGACGAATCCGGACAGCCCGGCGCCGACCATGTTGCCGGCGTGGTTGAAGGCCTGGTTACGGCCGTTCTGTCGATTGAAGCCTGCCTGGCGGACGATACCCAGCGTGATGCCGGCGACGGCCGGACCGATCGCGGCGCCGGCAATCGCCGTCGCGACCTGTGAGGCTGCCACGAGCCAGAACTCCTGCGACAGCAGCACGATGCCGGAGGCGACGACACTGCAGATGCCGGGGATGATGACGAACAGCTTCTTGCTGCGCGTGGCGTCGATCAGGGCTCCGGCCGGCGTCGTCATCAACATCCCGGCAACGCCGCCCGCCGTCATCACCGTCCCGATCCAGCCGGCCTGCCAGCCCTGCGCGAGCAGAAATACGCCGAGGAACGGCCCGATGCCGGCCTGCATGTCGGCGATGAAGAAGTTCAGCGCGAGCAGCGGACGGAGCGCCTTCTCTGGACTCGCGCTGTATGAGGCCGTCGGTGCTATCGACACGTTGCATCCCGATGCTTGATTAAACAAACTGCCTGTCCGATGAGATCCTCGACGCACCCGAGCCGGTTGAGTCCGGTTCGGGTCCGGTTTCCTGTTACGGTTGCTCAGAGCGGCGTCAGTCGTCCCCTAAGCGTCAAGCAGCTTCGTGTCCGTTGCCGACGAGCTTGGCTTTCCGGATTCGTCCGCCCAATTCGACGTGCAGTTCGTAGGTCTCGCCGTTGCGCCGGCCGTCTATTTCGAAATGCTTGGGCTTGCGACGGGGCGTACCCATCGGTTCGAACCCGGCCGAGCGAGCGGCCTCGATCGCTGCGGCGGGGTCTGCGGGTTCGTGGTGGGCGTGCTCGGGCTTCTTCTTGTGCTGGATCGTCACGCCCGCGCCATCGCACGCGAAATGCGTCACCTTGAGCTCAGAAGGCTTCTGCTCGCCTTCCAGTTCGACATCGGCTCCGATCCGGAGCTTGACGAGGTCTGCTCCATGCGGCGTGAGATCGGCAAGCACCATGCCTTTCGGGGTCTGAACCACAAAGCGGTGCGCAAAAACGTGCACGATCCTGCCGGACAATTTGATCTGGTCTTCCGACATCCTGATCTCCTGATTTTCTACTGTTCGTGATTTGCTCAAAGCGCTTTGGGCCCAGGGGGCGGTGGCGGTGCTCCGGGCGGTGGTGGCGGGGCGTCAGCCCGCGGTGGTGGGGGTGGTGCCCCTGGGGGCGGCGGCGGAGGCGGCCCGTCGGCCCGCGGAGGCGGCGGTGGCGCGCCGCGAGGCGGATGCGGCGGAGGACCGAAGGCTTCGGTTCGGCCGTCGGCATGCGAGACGATTTGAGCGCGGAAGATCCCCTGATCGAACATTCCCTGGACCGTCACGATCTCTCCCCTGGTGACGGCATCGGCATTATCCCCACGCGGTCCGAGATCGATCAGGGCGCGGCCGCCGCCGTCCTCCATCAAGAACATGTGGCCGAAGATCTCAGCGACGTTGCCGCGCACGGCGGACGGACCGCCGGGTTGCAGCCTGTCGATCGCGGTCGGCTGCAGCAGCATGACGTTGCGCGGCGGCCAATTCTGGGCGACGCGAACGCCAGCGGCACCGGCCGCTGCGCCGGCGACAAGCACGGCAAGCGCGGCCCCTGCCAACAGGCCACGATGCCGGACCTGCCGACGCCCAGGCAGCGACGGGCTCGTATCCCTCTGTGCATCGCTTTCGGTCATTGGACGCTCCTTTCATGATTGCGATGCCTGAAGCCTAGGACACTGTCCCCAATCCAGCCTGAACCGTTCCGTTCAGCTTGAGTTAAGCTTGGGCGCCTAGTTCCGGTCCGAGGTGTGAGCCGAATGAAAATCCTTCTGGTCGAAGACGATCGCCTGCTCGCGCAAGAGATTGCCCGAGCCCTGCGTGAGGAGAATTTCGCGGTCGACATCGCCGCCAACGGCGAGGACGGACAGCACCTCGGCGAAACCGAATCCTACGATGCCGCGGTGCTCGATCTCGGGCTGCCCAAAGTGCCCGGCGTCGAGGTGCTGCGCGGTTGGCGGAAGCAGGGCCGGCACCTGCCGGTGCTGATCCTGACTGCGCGCGACGGCTGGACCGACAAGGTGGAAGGCTTCAAGGCCGGGGCCGATGACTATCTCACCAAGCCATTCCGGATCGAGGAACTGGTCATGCGCCTTCGCGCGCTGGTCCGTCGCGCCTCGGGGCATGCTGTGCCGCGAATTTCCTGCGGACCCCTGAGCTTCGAAACGCAGACCGGCGTGTTCGAGCTCGATGGATTGCCGTTGAAGCTGACCGGGTTGGAGTGGCGTGTTCTCGAATGCCTGATCCTGCGCAAGGACACCGTGGTCGAGCGAGGCCTGCTGTCGGAAAAGGTCTATGAGGGCGACGTCGGGACGGATTCGAATTCCATCGAAGTGATCGTCGCGCGGCTCCGGCGCAAGGTCGGCAAGGCGCTGATCGAGACCGAAAGGGGCCGCGGCTACAAGCTCAACTCGGGATCCCCATGATGAGCCGGAATGCATCGCTCGGCCGGCGCCTCATGATCGGAGCCGGCGTGTTCATCACCGCGGCCCTGATCGTCGCCGCGATCCTGATATCGTTCGTGCTGCATCGATTCGTGCAGGGGCAGATCGATCAGAGGCTCGACGCGCAGATCCTCTTCCTCGCGTCCATGCTTGAAGCCGACGGCGCCGGCAACATTCGTCTGGCGGGATCCGCCGACGGGCCGCCATTCGATCGACGCCGACGCGGCTGGTACTGGCAGATTTTGGGGCCAAAGAACGCCTTGCGGTCGCGGTCGCTCGACGGAGCGGATCTGGCTCCTCCCGATATCAGCAACAGACCCCTGCCGCCCCCGCCGCCGCCTCCCCCGATCGGCGAAGATCCGCCTCCGCGAGAACGCCCGCTGCCTGCCGACGGCAAGGGTCCATACGACAACGTACTCCACTTTCGCATTTTGAACGTCGCGGTGTCCGGCACTCCTGTCACGATCGTGGCCTCCGCGCCGAGAGACGCGGTGCGCGGGCCGTTGTGGGAAGCAATGCGCACGTTGGCCTTGTCGCTCGCGGTGCTCGGCATCGCATTGATCTTAGCGATGCTGATCCAGGTTCGTCTGGGGTTGCGTCCCCTCGAACGACTTCGTCAGGCGGTCGCCGATGTAAGAGCTGGACTTCGCGACAACGTGCCCGACGCGCAGCCGGGCGAGGTGCAGCCATTGGCCACCGAACTGAATGCGCTGCTGGTTCAGAACGCCACCAACCTGGAGCGGGCGCGCAAACACGTCTCGAATCTGGCGCACGGACTGAAAACGCCGCTTGCGACGCTGGCGGTCGCGCTGCAGAAGCAATCGTCAGGCTCAGAGGATCTTCACGGTCTCGTCGTCCTAATGGACCGGCGCATCCGGCATCATCTGGGTCGCGCCCGATCGGCCGCACTTTGCGGTCCGGTTCGGACAAGAACAGTAATCGCGCCACGCGTCGCGGATCTCGGTCTCGTCCTCGGCAAAGTGAACGCCGACAAGACGATCGATTTCGTCAATCATATACCAGCCGGCCTGGCGGTAGCCTGCGAACAGCAGGACGTCGACGAGATGCTGGGAAACGTGCTGGAGAACGCCTTCTCCTGGTGCGGCAGCAAGGTTGTCGTCGAATCTCGCGAGGAGACGCGAAGTGTGGTCCTCGTCGTCGAGGACGATGGACCGGGGCTTTCGCCGGAGCAGATGTCGCAGGCGGTGCAGGCCGGCCAACGGCTCGACGAAAGCTCTCCAGGATTCGGCTTCGGGCTGTCGATCACGCGGGAACTCGCCGAGCTTTACGCCGGATCCCTTAGCCTGGACCGGTCTCCACTCGGGGGACTTCGAGTGGCGATACGTCTGCCGTCCGCGGGGCTGGAGTGAGGGAAATCCCGGATGTCTGGTGCCGGTGACCGGTCCCTCGCTGCCGCGGCGTGGGGACACGCACAATGGATAATCCGGAAGGAGTAGTGGGCTCCCCCATGGGGAGAAATAGCGCGCGCCGATGAACTGCATGAAACTACGACAAAATCACCGATCGGCGAGGGCGGAGATCCCATGGGACAGACCGCAAAAAGGGAATTGCACCCGTTGCGCATGCTGGCGCTGCTGATTCCGCTGCTCACGACCGTTCCGCTGTCAAACGTGGATGCACAGGCGCAACCTGCTGCACCGCGTCAATTGCGCCGTGAGCCGCCGCCGCAAAAGCCGCAGGTGACGATGAATGCCTGGACGATCGGCCTCGCCGGGGGCCTGCTCGAGGGCGCGCCCATTCGTCTCGCGGCCGAAATCGCCCGCGTGGTAGACGATGGCGACAAGCTGCATGTGTTGCCGGTCGTGACGCGCGGGCCGACGGAGAATGTGAACTCGCTGCTGTATTTGCGCGGCATCGATGCCGCCATCATCAATTCCGACGTGCTCGAGGAATACAGGAGCCAGGTGCCGGATATCCAGCAACGGCTGGCTTTCGTGCTGAACCTGTTTCCGTCCGAACTGCATATCTTCGTTCGTCCCGAGATCCAAAGCCTGAGCGATCTCGCCGGCAAGAAGGTGAACTTCAATAATCTGGGTACCGCAGCGGCCTATTCGGGGCCGCTGATCTTCAGCCGCCTTGGCCTCGATGTGGAAAAAACATTCATTCCCCATCAGGTCGCGCTCGAGCAGATGCGCAAGGGCGAGATGGCCGCGGTCGTCTTCATCACCTCGAAGCCGGTGGATGCCTTCGTGCGCGGCCGCTGGGACCCGGGGTTCAAGTTCCTGCCTGTTCCCTATGACAGGAGGTTCGAAGACTTTTATCTTCCCGCCTCGCTCGAGGCCACGGAGTATCCCAATCTCATCAAGCAGGGCGAGCGCGTCACGACAATCGCCGTGCCGACCGCCCTGGTGGCTTTCAACTTTCCGGCCAAATCGAACCGCTATGAGCGCCTTGCGCGCTTCGTGGAGTATCTGTTCTCGCGGATCGACAAGCTGCAGCAGCCGGGCTTCGACCAAAAGTGGAAGACGATCAATCTCGCCGCGACCGTTCCCGGCCTGACGCGCTTCCCCGCAGCGCAGGCGTGGCTCGATCGCGAGCCGCGCGCCGCCGCAAATACATCGCAATGAGACGCGCGGCGACCTGCGCGGTGGCTGGAGTCTTGCTCGCAAGCGGCATTGCTTCGGCGCAGGCGGCAGGATATCGCCAGATCGCTCAGCTCCGCGATTGCTCCGCCAAGGAACGCTCCGAACGGCCGGAGTGCTCCGAGAAGACACCGCGGGCGTCGGCGCTGCCCCAGGCGAACCTGGGTAACAGCTGGGTCGTCAGCCTGACGACTTCACCGCTCGACTATTCACCGGTCGCCACCGCCACGACGTCATCGCGCGACGGTGCTGGCGAAAGCGCAATGACGCTTTCGATTCGCTGCCATGGCGGGCGGAGCGAACTGATCGTCGCGGGCTCCCGCGTGTCCGGTCGCGGCGATGGATATGCGATTTCCTACCGCATCAACGACGGTCCGCCGCAGCAAGTCGCGGCAGCTGTGCCTGCGTCCGGGACCGGCGTTGCGTTCGGCGGCGACGTGATTCGCTTGCTGCAGTCCCTTCCGGACGGCGGAGGTCTCAGTATTCACCTCGCACCCCGTACCGGACCGGCGCTGGATGCGGTGTTTCCGTTGGGCGGGATGGATGTGGTGCGCGCGAAGATCACCGCTGCCTGCAGGTGGCCACAGCCGACCGCAAAACCCAACGGCTAGGGATTTCAATAACGTGTCTTTAACAGGAGGTATCCATGCGCGTGTTTCAGCATATTGCGAAGGTAACCATCATCGGAGCCGCAACGGCGCTCCTGGCCGCTTCATACGCTGCGGCGGAGCAAGGCGGCGGACGGTACTGGACACCGACAACAACGAACCGCACTGCGGACTATCAGCACGTTTCAGAAAAGGTCCAAAGGGTTCATATCTCGCGCAAGGCGACCACCCACAAGAGGGAACGATCTCCTCTCGACGCCAACGCCCGGCTTCCATCCAACGCCAAGTCGCACAACCTGATCCTGCAGGTGAACACGAACGATCCCGCAGCCATGAATCTCGCGCTCAACAACGCAGTCAACGTTGCGCAATACTACAAGGATCTCGGCGAGAAGGTGAAGATCGAGGTGGTCACCTTCGGACCCGGCCTGCACATGCTGCGCGACGACACCTCGCCGGTGAAAGCCCGTCTCGAGGAAATGGCGCTGAGCACGCCGGAGGTCTCGTTCAAGGCCTGTGGCAATACCCAGGAAAAAATGCACAAGGCCGAGAACAAGGATATCCCGATTGTTCGCCAGGCGGAGGTGGTGAAGTCAGGCGTCGTGCGCGTGATGGAACTGCAGGAGAAGGGCTGGTCCTATGTGAAGCCGTGACCTGTGGCCTAACCCGAAAGGGGTGGGTGGGGTCCTCCATGCGGGCTGTAGGCTTCGCGCTGCGGTACGGCGCATAATGCCGTACCTCAACAGATCGTGTCGCCACGCGACAGGTGATTGCGGATGGGCCCGGTGATCCTCAAGGACAAGGCAGTTGCCGGCTGCGACATCGCAGATTCGTCGCGCCGCCTGCTGCCCAAGGCGGGACGGTCCGCGCTGTCGTGGACGACTGCTGCCATGCTCGCAATGGTGTGCGCGCCGGAAACACGGGCTTCCCCAGATCCGGCGCGCCCTTCGACGCAACCGCAGCATTCGGCGGCGGCCGGTAGTCCCGCTTTCATCGAAGCGGCAAGGAACGGCGCTCCCGAAGCCTTGCCGCCGGGTCGAGGCGGCAATGACAGACCGGTGCAGGTCGCCCAAGCGAGCGTCGGCGACACGGGGCAGGCCTCGAAACGGGAATACAACTGGGCGGAGTCGCTCTCCTGCGAACTGACGAATGCAAGACGTGACATCGAGTTGCTGCAACGTCTCGAGCAAGAGCGCTATCGGGCCGAGTCGATGGAGCAGAGTCTCGCGGCGGCGCGCCGCGATATCGAGGCCCAGGCCGCGTTGACGGACAAGGCGGCCGAAGAGAAGCAGGCCGCGCAGGGCGGCGCGGAGTTGCTGAACTCCCTGCAAGAGACGCGTGAGCGGGCGGAGCGCCTGGAGCGGGATCTGGCGGCAGCGCGGCGTGATGTCGAAACCCAGACCGTGCTGGCGACAAAAACGGGTGAGGAAGCGTCTCGGCTGAAAGCAGCGGCGGAAGGTGGCGCGGCGGATCTGCAGCGGGAGCGCGAGCGGTCCGCGCGGCTCGAGCAGGTTCTCGAGGCATTGCGCCGCAACGTCGAGACTCAGACGGCGCTGGCGGCAAAGGCAGGCGAGGAGGTTTCCCAGCTGAAGGGGATGCGTGAAAGCGGCGCTACGGAGCTGCAGTCGGCCCTGCAAAGGGAGCACGAGCGGAGCGCGCAGCTGGAGCAGGATCTGGCGGCAGCGCGGCGCGATGTCGAGACCCAGATGGCGTTGGCGACAACGACGAAGGAAGAAGCCCTGCGGCAGAAGCAGGCAGCGGACGTCGGAGCTGCCGAGCTCAGGCAATTGCGCGAACGAGCCGAGGCGCTGGCGCAAGACCTCTCGCTGTCGCGGAGCTCGATCTATGCATACGAAGCCCAAGTCCGTAAATCCGGAGACGAAGCGACGGAGCTCAGGCAGGCGGTTGCAAGCTGCACGGCTTCGGTCAGCAAATTCACACCCGACGAAGGTGAGCGGTTCGCACGGCTGGAGCGGGACCTTGCGGCTGCCCGCAGCAACGTCGAGACCCAGGCCGCGCTGGCGACCAAAGCCGGCGAGGAGGTTTCCCGACTGAAACAGCAAAGCGAAAGCGGAGCGGCCGAGTCGCAGGGCTCCCTGCAAAAGGAGCGAGAGCGGTCCGAAAGGCTGGAGCAGGATCTTGCGGTCGCGCGGCGTGATGCCGAGACCCAGACCGCGCTGGCGGCAAAGGCGGCCGATGAAGCCCTGCGGCAGAAGCGGACGGTGGAGGCCGGGGCCGCCGAGCTGCGGGACTCGCGTGCCAAGGCCGACGCGCTGACACAGGAGCTTTCCCAGACGCGAAGCACGATCTACGCCTTCGAGGCGCAGGCCCGCAAAGCCGGTGAAGAAGCAGCGGAGCTCAGGCAGGCGGCCGAGAGCGGCGCGGCTTCGGTTCACAAATCCACACCGGACGAACGTGAGCGACTGGTGCGGCTGGAGCAGGATCTTGCGGCTGCGCGACGCGATGTCGAGACGCAAACCGCGCTGGCGACGAAAGCAGGCGAGGAAACCGCCCGACTGAAGCGGGAAAGGGAAAGCGGTGCGGCGGAGTTGCAGAACTCACTGCAAGCGGCGCGGGCCGACCGGCTGGAGCAGGATCTCGCGGCAGCGCGGCGCGATGTCGCGACCAAGACGGCGCTGGCGACGAAAGCAGACGAGGAAACGTCCCGGCTGAAGGCGGTGGAGAAGAGCGGTGCGGCCGAGCTGCAAAAGGAGCATGAGCGGTCCGCCCGGCTGGAGCAGGATCTTGCGGCAGCGCGACGTGATATCGAGAGCAAGGCCGTGCTGGTGAGCGAAGCGGGCAAGGAAACGTCCCGGCTGAAGGCGGCGGAGAAGAGCGGTGCGGCCGAGCTGCAAAAGGAGCGTGAGCGGTCCGCCCGGCTGGAGCAGGATCTCGCGGCGGCGCGACGTGACGTCGAGAGCAAGGCCGTGCTGGTGACCGAAGCGGGCAAGGAAACGTCCCGGCTGCAAGCTGTGGGAAAGAGCGCTGCGGCGGACCTGCAAAAGGAGCGTGAGCGGTCCGCGCGGCTGGAGCAAGATCTGGCGGCAGCGCATCGCGACAGCGAAACCCAGACGGCGCGGGCGGCAAAGGCAGGCGAGGAAATCTTGCTGCAGAAGCAGGCGGCGGAAGCCAGCGCTGCCGAATTGAGACAATTGCGCGCCAGGATCGACGTGCAGCCCCAGCACCTCCCTTTGTCGCGGAGCGCAATCCATGCGTATGAGGCCGAGGATCGCAAGGCGCACGGCGCGGCGTTGACGACCGGTGCGACCGCACGGGACAAGTCCATCGAAGTGGCCACCAATCCAACCGCCGAACAGACGCGAGCGGCGCCTGCTCGCGCGGTTGCCCAGCCTGCTCCCGAGCAGGCTGCGGAAGCCGGAGGGTTGGTTGCGCGGGCGAGCTCCTTGTTGCGTCAGGGCGACATAGGCGCGGCGCGGCTTGTACTCGAGCGCGCCGTGGAAATGGGCAGCGCCCAGGCGAGCTTCGCGCTGGCAGAAACCTACGATCCCCTGATTCTTGCGAAGTGGGGGACTTACGGCACGCGCGGCGACGAGCGCAGGGCGCAAGACCTCTACGCCAAGGCCAACGCCGCGGGAGTTCATGAGGCGAAATCGCGTCTGGAAGCGCTGCGCCGATAGCGCATGTGCCAATCCACCGGCAATTTCACCGCAATCGTCCTAACGACGGGCGCCACCGCGACGAGCTTCGCTCTCACGCGCGTGGCGCCCCGCCCGGCCGCAACGTCCGGCGACGGGCTTCGCTTTAGCGTTCGCGCAGGGCTTCCTGCCGGTAGCGTGCCAGCGGCGACAGCAGGTAGCTGATGATCCTGCGCGTGCCGGTCTTGATTTCGACCGTCACCGCCATGCCCGGCCCGAGCTTGACGAGCTTGTCCTCGATTTGCATGTGCGTCCGGTCGAGCGAAACGCGCGCGGCGTATTCCAGCTCCTGACCTTTAGGCTCGCTGCTGCTCTGCGCCGCGCCCAATGTCCGGTCATTGGGGTTGCCCTGTTGCTTTTCGCGCGTGATGGCATCCGTCGACACGCTGAGCACATCGCCATGAAGCAGCCCGTACCGGGTGAAGTTGAACGTATCGACCTTGATCTCCGCCTTCTGGCCGGGATGCACGAAGCCGATGTCGCGGTTCGACAGCATGGCCTCGATCTCGAGCTGGCTCTCGCTCGGGACCACGACGGCCAGCGCCTGAGCGGGCGTCACCACGCCGCCCACCGTATGAACGGCAAGCTGCTGCACGACGCCGTCGACCGGTGCGGTCAGGCTCTGCAGTTTCGTTCGCCGATCCGCCTTGACCACCTCCTGCGCGGCGCTCGCAGCTTTCTGCTCGGCCTTCGCAAGAGCATCATAGGTCGCGCGGCGATACTCCGCGGCAGTCTTGTCCTTGGTCTCCTTCAGCAGCGCGATCGCCGCATCGGCTTCGCGCAGCCGGCTCTGCTGCAGGACGAGGTCCTGCTGCATGGCGACCAGTTCCTGATATTCGGAGAGATAGACGACCTTCGACGCCAATGCCTTCTCGACGAGACCCTTGCGGATATCGACGCGCTCCTTCAGTACCGGAATCGTCGCCTCCAGCTTGTCGACGC
Organism: Bradyrhizobium sp. 33ap4; assembly: GCF_032654765.1. NCBI lineage: Bacteria > Pseudomonadati > Pseudomonadota > Alphaproteobacteria > Hyphomicrobiales > Nitrobacteraceae > Bradyrhizobium > Bradyrhizobium sp. 33ap4. The sequence goes on from NZ_JAUMTJ010000010.1 coordinate 125,607, forward strand.
TCGCCGATGTGGTCGCCCGTTCCGCCTCCTTCTGCCCCCGCTGACGCTCGATTTCAGAAAGCTTTGCGCTCTGTTCGGCGCGCTGGCTGATCAGGAACTGGCGATGCATCTCGATTTCGGCCGCACTTGCGTTTTGCGGCGGCCGGAAGGCCGCGAGCGGGTCTGCGGCCAGCGCGGCGCGCAGCCGCGCGACGTCCAGCTCGGCTGCAAGCAGATCGCTCTTCTGGCGTTCCTGGTCGGCTTCCGTCATTGTCGGATCCAGCTCGATCAGGACGTCGCCGGCCTTGACGCTCTGGCCGTCGCGGACGCGGATAGCGCGGACCACACCGGTCTCGAACGGCTGGATCAGCTTGGTGCGCCCGCCCGGCACGATCTTGCCGGTCGCGCTGGCGACGATATCGACGCTGCCGAGCGTCGCCCACAACAGCGCGATGCAGAACGCGGCGATGATGCAGGCCCCGATCGCGCGCCCGATCGGCGACGGCGGCGATTCGGCGATCTCGAGCGCCGCCGGCAGAAAGGCGATTTCGTGCTCGCGGCGGCGAGGTTCGCGTCTCGGGAACGCGACGACATTGCGGCTAGCGGACGTCATGGATACCGGCCTGCAGATAATGGAGGTTGGCGTAACGGCCGTTGGTGCGGATCAGCTCGTCATGGCTGCCGTCCTCGACGATGCGGCCATGCTCGAGGGTGATGATCCGGCTTGCATTGCGCACCGTCGACAGCCGGTGGGCGATGACGAACACGGTCCGGCCGGCGGAAATCCGCCTCATGTTCTGCTGGATCGCGCGCTCGCTTTCGTAGTCCAGCGCGCTGGTCGCCTCGTCCAGGATCAGGATGCGTGGATCGGTGATGAGTGCACGCGCGATTGCGATTCGCTGGCGCTGCCCGCCGGACAGGCTGCTGCCGCGCTCACCCACGACGGTGTCGTAACCCTCCGGCAGTTCGAGGATGAAGTCGTGGGCGCCGGCTAGCTCCGCCGCTTCGATGACGCGCTCCATCGGCATCGCCGGATCGGCCAGCGCGATGTTGTCGCGAACCGTGCAGTTGAACAGTACGTTCTCCTGCAACACGACGCCGATCTGGCGCCGCAGCCAGCTCAGATCGACCATCGCGAGGTCGACGCCGTCGACGAGCACGCGCCCGCTTTCCGGGACATAGAGACGCTGGATCAGCTTGGTGATGGTGCTCTTGCCCGAGCCCGACGAACCCACGATGCCGATGACCTGGCCTGGCTCGACGCTGAAGGACACGTCGTGCAGCACCTCGGGGCCGTCGATGCGGTAGCGGAAAGTCGCGTGCTCGAATGTGACCTGACCGCGGATCGGTGGCAGCGCCGCGCGGGCCGGCGTGAAGCTCGGCTCGGGAATGGTGTTGAGGATGTCGCCGAGACGATCGATCGACAGGCGGGCCTGATGGAAGTCCTGCCAGATCTGCGCGAGTCGCAGAACCGGCGCGCTGACACGCGCGGCCAGCATGTTGAACGCGACGAGCTCACCGACAGTCAGGTCCCCGCTGACCACCAGGCGGGCGCCGAAGTAAAGGGTCGCGGCGATGACCAGCTTGTTGATCATCTGGACCGCCTGGCTCGCCGTGTTGTTCAGGCTGAGCACGCGGAAGCTTGCGGACACATAGCCGGCGAGCTGCTCCTCCCAGCGGCGCTGCATCTGCGGCTCGACCGCCATGGCCTTCAGCGTCTCGATACCGGTGACGCTCTCGACCAGGAAGGCCTGGTTCTCGGAGCCGCGATTGAATTTCTCGTCGAGGCGCCGACGGAACAGCGGCGCGGCTCCCGCGGAGATGCCGATGTAGAGCGGGAAGGACGCCAGCACGATCCACGTCAACGTCGTCGAGTAATAGAACATCACTGCAAGGAAGACGACGGTGAACAGCAGATCGATCACCAGCGTGAGCGCCGAGCTGGTCAGGAACTGGCGGATGTTCTCGAGCTCGCGGACGCGCGCCACCGAATCGCCGACGCGGCGGGTCTGGAAATAGGCGATCGGCAGCGCCAGCAGGTGACGGAACAGCCTGGCGCCGAGCTCGACGTCGATACGGTTTGTCGTATGCGCGAACTGATAGACGCGCAGCGTCTCGAGAACGGCCTCGAACACGGTCAGTACGACAAGCCCGACGACCAGCACGTCGAGCGTGCTCATGCTTCGATGCACGAGCACCTTGTCGATCACCACCTGGAAGAACAGCGGTGAGACAACGGCGAAGATCTGAAGGAAGAACGACGCCGCCAGCACCTCGCCGAGCAGGCGACGATACTTTTGCATGGCGCCGACGAACCAGGAGATATCGAAGCGCCGCGCGAGGTCGGTCAGGCTGGCGCGCCGGGCCATCAGGATGATGCCGCCGTCCCAGATCGCCTCGAGTTGGGCCTGGGTGATTGCTTCGGGCCGCGGAGACAGCGGGCGCTGAACGAGAAGCTTGTCGTCGATAACCTTGCCGAGGATCAGGAAGCTGCCGTCGCGCAGAACCGCAATTCCCGGCAGCGGGGTGACGGCAAGCCTGTTCCAGCTCGTCCTCTGCACCTTTGCCTTGAGTCCGAAATCCTTGGCGCAGCGCAGGATTTCAGTAACGCCGAGGCGCGCCGCGCCGATCCGGTGACGAATTTGGCCGGGGTCGGCAGCGATGCCATGGCAACGCAGCAAGATCGCCAGCGCAATGAGCCCGGATTCATCGTCATGTTCGGATTCGACGCCGGCGGCCGGGGATTCGGTGTTTGTGTTCGCCGGATGGATTGCGGCATCGTCGCGAGGCCCGCGCATCAGGATGCCAGGTCTCATCGCCAAGAAGCTCTTCGTGAGACCGTCACGAGCCCGCATCAGGCCCTCGCCGGCGCGGTGCATCAGGCCGGCGCCGAGGTCAAACGAGCGCGTGCGGATGCCGGCAAATGCATGACGTGCGCGCTGCGCGAGGCTCTGTGATCCAGCACAGATCAAACCGCCATCCCAGATCGCTTCGAATTCCGCGCGCGTCATCCGGCTCGGATGCGGCGAGGTCGGGTGCAGCACAAGCGCCACCTGGTCGTCGATCTTGCCCAGCAGCAGAAATCCACCGTCACGCAGCGAGGCGATTCCGGGCAGCTGGATACCCGCAAGGCGGGTCCAATCCATTGTCCGCGAGCGGACCTTGACTCCGAATTCGCGCGCGCAGCGAAGCATCGCGCGGACGCCGATCTCGTCGCTCCCGCAACGATCGCGGAGCTGGTCCGGCACAGTATTCACGCCATGGAGGCGCAGGAACAGAGCTAGCGCGCGAAGCCCTAGATCTGCGGCGGGGGCATTTCCGTTCTGGATCGCCATTCTTACTCAACCCTTCGCGGCTACCCGGCCGCGTTAGTGTTCCTTCTCATGCATTTCCAAAGACTGGGAATTCCAATGCCGCGCATCGACAGAGCATGCGACATACCGCTTGCTCGCAGCCTAAAGGCGCAAGCAACATCAAAGCACTAGGGCCTCGAACCGCGAGGGGATTTCAAAGCAGTGGGATTTTAGACCTGCCCCCCGACTGCTGAACCGGTTCGTTAATGCGCAAAAATGGCGAAAAAAGTTTCAAATCTTGATTTTTGCACCGTTATGTTGCGCGCAAATTTGCCGCATACCCGAAGCTGTTGCGCCAGCACGCATTTTGATCGCTTGGAAACAGATGCGAGCGATGAAGCCAACCGAGACCCCAAGACCCGCGCGTGGCAGTCCCTTCGCCGTTACCGTCCGCGATCGACCGCCCGTTTCCGACTCCCAACACGTTGATGGTACTGCACCCGGGCGCAGAGCCCCCGGGTGCAGTAGCCGGATCAACCCTGAGGTTTGCTCAGGAACGAGTTGTGCGTCCAGCTGTTCGCATTCGACATGGCCGCCGCGATCTGACCAGCGTCGACCCGACCGGAGCTGCCGGCCAGATACTGGTTCAGCAGCGCAAAGCCCTGGCTTGCCTGGGACGCTCGCGCGCCTTGATCGGCCCAACCGGTCGTCTGCGATGCTGTGTTCGCCAGGGTGCTCGTGTCGCCCATCTGCTGCTGCAACTGCGCAAAGCCGTGGTTTGCCCAGCTCCCTGCGTTTCCGCCAGTCCAGCTGGACGGCCGGGGATCCGTCACGCGGATCGTCTGCGGGTCCGACGACATCACTGCGCCGGTGGTCGGATCCATAGCGCTCGCGGTCAGCGTGAGGTTCGCGACCGGATGAGCATTGCCCCTGTAGTACGATGTCAGCGTCAGTCCGCTGTCGACCTGCGCGGACGTCAGGGTGATGTTGTTGCCCCTGAGCGTCGTGCCGTCGCCGGTCGTGATCGTCTCGTATCGCGGCAATCCCATGATACTGAGGGTGAGGTTATCGTTGGGGTCGGTCGTCGTAATGGTCGTCCCCAGGTCGACCTGACCGCCTCTGCCGGCCACCCAGAGCGACTTGTCCGCGACGTCGAGCACCGGTGCGGTCACGCTTGGAGTCGTGGGGGTTGTCGGCGTCGTGGGGTCGGTCGGCGTCGTCGGCTGCGCCGGTATCGTGGGATCGGTCGGCGTCGTCGGCGTTGTCGGCGTCGTGGGCGTCGTCGGCGAAGAGGTGCCCTGCAGCGGAGGCGGCAGATCGCCCTGCAACTGCGCAGAAGTCATCGAGGTGAAGTAAAGGGTCTTGTAGTTCGTCGTCAGTGCGACCCAATCGCTCATCCCGGCACCGGGATTGTTAGAGAAGCCATCGACGTATGCGGCCGTCGAGTTCGACCACCAATCAGCTCCCAGATCGGCAACGAGATGCTCGTTCGGATCAGTGGTCCTCATATCGGCCTGGACATAGACGCCATCGACCGTTCCGGCAGAATAGGTGCCGCGCGAGCCCGGCCAGAAATGGTCGTTGTATCCGCTGAGGGGCGCAGCGCCCATCGCGCTGCCGTCCGCCTGCCTTGTCACGCTCCAGGCAGAGTTCGTGTTTCCGGAAAAGTCAGCGAGAAACTGAGATCCGGCGATCGGGTCCGTCGCCTGATCTTGCACGAGAGACCAGCCGCCAGTTTTCAGATGCACCCACGTCTGGAAGTTCGCGATCTGGACGTTGGCCGGATTAGAATCGTTGCTTGCCCCGGATTGGGGATAGACCTGTCCCCACCCTGTGACGGCGGTGAAATTGGAGGGCGGGGTGCTACCTGTATGGCCGGTGCTCCCGCCGTACCAGGAATAGCTTGTGGGAACGCCAAGCGGAAACCCTTCGCTGTTGCCAGGCGTATTTTGATAGGTGACATCGGTCAGCGCCACTTTAGTTCTCCATTGCAGACCAGATTTAAGGACGAGGAATTCCGCTGCCGCGCATCAGGGATGTGCGACAGATTGCATGCTCGCGACTTCAGTCGCGAACAGATTCCAATGACTTGCAGCCTCGAACCGCGAGGAGATTTCAAGCAGTGGGTTTTTTGGAAGTTGGCCCCCCCGACTGCTGAGCCGGTTGGTTAATAATCAAAAATGGCAAAAAAACTTTCAAAGTGTGATTTATACACACGTATACCTGACCGGCATTTACTCCACATGGGCGATTTTCCGCTGACATTTGCCGCGGTGGTCGGTTTCACGCCATATTTGATTTCTGCAACGTCGCGTCGGCTTCGCCTGGCTCAGCCTACGGTCTCATGGCTTGCGCAGACCGAGCGCTGCCAAGAGCTCTGGGATAAATGCGCCGTTGTCGCTGGTGATGCGAAACGACTCATCAAGGTCGTGAACGCACCAGCCAAATCCGTTGTCCTCGACGGCTTGACGCACCGACTGCAACCACATCGCCCGATCCGATAACGCGGCACCGGTGCGACCGGCGAAGTCGCCAAAACATCCGAACTCACCGCACATGATGCGCTTGCGATCGACCTTGTTCTGGTCGGACCAAGCGGCGACCTCGCCCACTCTGCGACGGATGAACTCGATATCCTGAGGGACATTGAAATATTGATCGGCGCCGCTCATCAGCTGCTGGACAAGGTACTCCTTTCGCAACACGGAGGTTTGCTCATCCGATTTCAACAGACCTATCGCTCGCTCGATCGCCCGAGCGCGGTCGCCGGGTTGCGGGGGAAACTGAAGGCGATGCAAATATTTGCTATAGGATAGATTGACGCCCTGAAGAGTGAATATGAACGGCTCGTAGTAGTGAAAAACGAATATCGTATTCGCGTCGAAGGCCTTTACGTCGATCGAGAGCAGACCATCGATGCTCGCGTAATTCATTCCTGAAAGTAGCAGCGTGTGTTTCGGAGCGGCTGATCGTACTGCGTCGTAAAGATGTTTGAGCTGTTCCGCCCAAGCCGTCTTGGAGCTGAAATCCGACGGCGGCGGCGGTTCATTGAACAGCTCCAACGCGACCGACTTGGGCTCATATCTCGTCTGCAATGCCGCCGCGATGCTCGTCTCGACTTCGACAAGACGCAGGAAATGCGGGCCTGCGAGTCCATCGGTCAACGTCTGAATGTTCCAGTCCTCGTGCTCCGTACTGACGTGAACGTCGAATAACACCTTCATGCCAGCCTGAAGGACGGCGTCGACAGATCGAAGGACAGTTTCGATGCCTGAGGTCAAATCGGCCTTGGACTCGACAGCGAGTAGCGGCGCTGGATCGACACAGATGCGCAGGAAGTCGACTCCGCTGGCAGCGATTCTTTCGAGCCGCTGTTTCGGCATCCAGCTGTCCCAGCCCCTGCGGATGTTCCAGGGCTCACCTTTCTGCCAATGCGCGAAAGGCTGCTGGATGTTTATGCCGCGCAGGCGGTCGTGCGACGACGTGAACGCGACGTCCGACTGGCGATCAAGGGACGGCGCGGCGGTTGGCTGTCCGAAGACCGGCGATCGCGTCACGCCGTACCCAACCGCGCAGGCGGCGGCCCGAAGTGCGTGACGCCGGCTCAATCCAGGTCGAGATCTAGGTGGAACGCCGTTCTTCCGCGACTGCAAGGTTACGTTCTCCAAATGCTGCGCTGGCCGGCGAACCGGCGGTCATCAAAAGCTGGCGGAAGGACCATCCGGGGTTTCGCGCGGTGACCGCTTCCGGCTGAGACAGGATTATGAAAACGGTGACGATCAAATGCGAGAACGCCACTGTTTCCCGGTTGAAGCTTTGATCGAGTAATGCAACCAGCGTCACGCCGACAAAGATGGCAACCCAGAAATGCAGAATTCCGGCTTCCGCTGATTTCTTTCCGAATGTGTTGATGATCCGTCGCCGGTCGGACATTGCAGCCAGCGGAAGGCTGAACCAAAACGCGGCAAAGGAGATCAGGCCTACCATGCCCGTATCGAAGAATATCTCCACGAACTGATTGTGTGCCTGCAGAAGGAACGGACTGTAGATCGGGGTTTGACCGGGGCCATATCCGATCCATGCTCGTTCCAACCCAAGCGTGGACAGATAGTACCAGTGGTGAATGCGCCAATGGACCGAGGTCACCGCGGTTTGCCAGTCCCACACCACATATTCGCCGTTCATGATGTAGTCCGGAACGGTCTTCAGGTCCGAAAACAACTCTCCAAATGGAGACAGCCATAGGAGGATCGCGAATGCTGCCGCGAACGCGGGAAGGAGGCGAGGCCTCTGGATGAAGAGGTATACGCTGAGGGCCACCCCGAGCAGCGCGACGCCGGTCCTTGAAGCAGAAAGGACAAGGGCAACAACAAACAGCAAGTACACCGCGAGGTGAAAGTGCTGAATGGGAAGGCGCATTTTCCGTCGCGACAGCTCGCAAACGAAAAAGGTCAGCACGATCTCCAGGCTGTAGGGTACGGGGTGCGAAGAAAGACCCGCCACCCGTTCAAACTTGTCGTATTGCGTGACGAGCTCTGCATGACCGGTCAGGTATTGACCGAGCCCCACCGCGGAAATGATGAACAACAGCCACATATAAACACGATGGAGGCGCGGGCAAAAATCCGGATGACGATAAAGGGCAGCAAGTAGTGTGACGAACATGATCAGGTGCACGTACCTGAACATCTCGTACAAGGCGGCATACTGGTTGACGATCTTGCCGGCTCCGAAGCCATTGGTGACAAAAGACAGGATGCAAGCGGCAACAAAGACGGACATGGCTATCAAGAGCACGAACAGTCTTTTATGTATCCTGACATGTCGCGCGTGCCAGGCGGCCACAACACCGATCCCGATGACGGTGAGCGACAGGATCATGGAAAAGCTCGTCCCGGACAGACGGTCGAGGCCGTTGGAGATCGATCGAAAGAACGTATAGATGAGGAAATACAGCAAAAGCATATTCATCTTGAACGTCGCTTTGGTTCGATCGGTTTGAGGCGATACCTCAATTGCGGGACGGGAATCGCGCGTTGGCCGATGCGCCGCGTGCGCAGCTCGCTAGGCGGTGCTGGGCGGCGCCGTCCGGGACCGCGCATGAGGACCGCCTCGACGAGGTTCAATCGCCCTGCGATAGCATCCGAGAGTGCGCTCTGCGATCGAGCGCCAGTCTTCCCGTTCGGCCAACCAGTTGCGCGTCTTCTCCCGCAACTCCAACGGCCACGGACTGTGTGCAAACGATGCCAGGCGATCCGCGAGCGCTGATACATCTCCCACATGAAAATAGTGCGCGTCATTCAATCCGATCTCCAGGTGAGCAGGAATGTCACTGGCCACCACGGGCAAACCGAAGCTCAGAGCTTCCAGCAGCGCGATCGGCAAGCCTTCGTGCGAGGATGGCAGAACGAAAATGCCTGCGTGGGCGTATAGCTCCCGCAGTGCGAGCCCGCACTGGAAGCCCGCCATGATGACCCCAGCAGTCGCCCCAGCGCGTGCCGCAAGCATCTCGGTGTAGGCGTCTGGATGCTCGGAGGCGCCGACGAACACGAGCTTCCATCCGGTGAGCCTGGCATCGGCAAAGGCCTGAATCAGGTCGGTGTGCCGCTTCTCCGGCACCAGCCGGCCCACCATCAACACATATCGTCCCGGCGTAAGCCCAAGCTTGTCCAGCACCGAAGTGCTTTTCGGCACGTCGGGCAAGGTGACGCCGTTTGGAATGAGGTCCGAATTCAGGCCGTACTTTTCCCGCACCAGCTTTCGGATGGTCTGGGAGATGACGATGCGGCCGTCGGAAAATCGCATGCCCCAGGCCTCGCCGGCGCGCAGGGCCATCCTGGCCAATCGGCCCCACTTCTCCCGTTCGTAATCCGGGCCGTGGTGCGTCACCACAACATGCAGTCCCAGCAAGCGCGCGAGTGGCGCCATCAGGGCCGGTCCGATGGCCTGGATGTGCAGCACGTCCGGCCGCTGCCATGCAGCGACAAGCACCCCGAGGAACGAATGGACGATTGTCTCAAGACCCGAGGTCTTCGGACACCATACCCGCTGGTAGCGTACGCCGTGCCACTCGTCGCCGCGATCAGGCGGCATATAGGAGGAGCGAACGATTACCTCGACATCGCAGCCCAGTTCCTTGAGATGGGGGCACAGGTGCTCCGCGTGAACTTCCACTCCTCCCTGCACATTGGGAAATCCACGCAAGCCAAGCATGATCACCCGCAGTACCAGATGATCCGCACTCACTGCACCCTCCTGTCGAATTAGTTATTGATAAATTCCTTGAGTGGATATCGGGCGTCGGCCGTGTCTCTCCCGCGCACCAACCGTGCCTTTTGCTTTTCGTTGAGGAATGACGTTCGCTGGACGCGCGGAGTAGGCGCGACGTTGGAATAATCAACGTATTGATCGAAACAGATCGGTCGGCCGAGCTCGACCTTTAGCTTGTTCTTCAGCACCCAGATGAGCGGCCCCATCTTCGGTGCCTGCGGAATCAGCGTTGAGCGCATTGCCGTGCGCGCGGTCGTCACCATCCAGCAGTTCTGTTGGCAAGCGTGAACCTTGGCGACGGAGTTCCTGGCCGTGTCACTGGCCATGATCTCGCTCCAGGACTGGCGCGCCAAATTACCCAGCGGCAGGTCCGACCGCACGTTGCAGGCCCACACATCGGACCATGGGTCGATGAATGCGAAATCCGTCCCCGCGCTGCAGCGGATCAACCGTGGGTGGCCGAGGATCTTTTCGATCAAGCCCAGATTCAGGTAGGCGCGAAACCAGTTCTTCGGCTTGTTGCTCTTGAGCATCGCAGTGATAAGCCCTTCGACTTGCCGGGCCACCGCGACGCGTTCATAGAAATAATTGTCGTTCTTGTAGAATTGCCACGCGTTGTGCAGCGTCGATGTCGCAAGTTCGAACCCCATCGAACGCGCCAGTTCATAGGTTCGAACGAGCTGCGCCACATTCTCATCCTGGATGACGAAGGCGAATCCAAGGTCTTGCCCACCTGCCTCCTGCAGCATGCGAAGTCCGGCGACCTTCGTGGCGTAGCCGTCCTTCTCGCCGCGGATGCAGTCGCTGGTGGTCGCGTCACCCTCGAGGCTGAAACGAACCTTGATCTTCGGGTGCTTCTTGACGATGGGCAGGAGACGCTCGGGATGCAGGCCGTTCGAGCTGATCTCTATGATCCGGGCCTTTGGGTGAAGCAGGTCCACCATCTCGGCCAGATCCTTCCGCAGGGTCGGCTCTCCGCCGGAGATATTGAGATTATCGAACCCCGCAGGAAGTTTCGCCAGGGTCTCGAGCGTGACCTCTTCCTTTGGATCGGTCGGATTTTTCCAGATGTAACACATCTGGCATCTCGAGTTGCAACGAAACGTGGAGATTACGGTGAGGTCCATTTGCAATCCTCAATGCGATGAATGCCGCTCGCTCACCAGTGATCGGTAGACGGCCATCAGCTCGGTGTTATGCTTCTCGAGGGAGAAGTCCGCTTCGACGCGACTTCTTCCTGCTGCTCCCATGCCTGCACGGCGTGAGGCGTCGTTCATCAGGCAGTCGACGTGCTGACGAAGCTCGTCCGTATTGCCGGGCTCAAACAAAAGCCCCGTCACTTGATCGTCCACGAGCTCCGGAATGCCGCCGACGCGGGTCGCTATGACCGCCTTGCCATAGGCCATCGCCTCCAGCACCGACATCGGACAGTTCTCGCACCACTCCGAAGGCACAACCACCACGGAAGCCTCGGCGATCGTCTCGTTTAAAGTCTTGCCGGATAGCTGGCCCGCGAAACGCACATTCCGGGTGAATTGCGTCTTCAAACTATCCGCCAGCGGGCCGGAGCCTGCGATGACGAGAGGCCACCGGCAGTCCGCTGCTTCGTGGGCGCGCAACAGCGTCTCCGCACCTTTTCCCGGCGCGAGCCGGCCGCAATAAAGCACGTATCCCTTGTCCCGATCGCTCGCCGAAATGCCGCTGACATCCACGCCGTTGTAGAGCACCTGTACCCGGTCCGCGGCGAACCGAGGCAACACCGACTCCCGCATGAACTGGCTCGGCGCCAGGAAGCGATCCACCTTCTCGTAGCTGCCAAACCAGCGCTGAATGACCGCTTCCATGTAAAGCGTGGCGCTCTGTGCGATCGAGCCGTCAGCGCAACGGTGCATCAGCACATGATGGAAATCGCCTGAGAGACACGATGAACACAATTGGTCCTCTCGCATGCGGGTGTGCACCGGACACACGGGCTTCGAATCGTGCAGTGTGAGCACGACCGGAATCCCGCGCGACTTGGCGACGCCGACAATCGACGGGGTCAGCTGATGATAGATGTTGTGGCAATGCATCAGGTCTGGCCGAGTCTCCTCGATCAGGGATGCGAGTTTGCTCACGGCTTCGCGTGAGTGAATCAATGACAGCGCGCTCTTGATCTTGGCGAGATGGCCGCCGGTCCGGTATTCCTGGCGAGACACGAAGTGATTTGCATAGCGGGATTCGATGTTCCGCTCGTGCTGCATCGCGAAGTCAATGACGTCCGCCCCGCTGCTCGTCAGGAACATTCTTTCCTGAAGCAGCACTGCCTCCGCGCCACCGTTGTTGAACAGAAACTTATTGGCGAGCAGTACTTTCATTGAGGCCCTCGACACGCGCATCACGAAGGCCGGCATCACCAGTGGCCGGTGCACTCTGTGTCTGACGAAAAGCTACCGTGAAAGCAGTTCGATGCAGGCGGCGCATTCAGAGTGGAGGCGATGAAATCTGGGGTACCCAGTAGTGAGTACCAGCGCCGTGGTTGCCAGAGCGGCGCGGTTTGTCGATAAATGGAGGGGTGTTTCCCATCGGAAACACTGCTGTGTTCACGAGGGCTATTTGAGATGAGCATGGGCAGATCGCGCACGCAATCACATGAGCACCGACGACGCTTGGTCGGCTTGCGCGCAATCAACCTGTCCGGTGGTGATTTCGCGTGAAGCGACTACTCAGCCGAACGATATTCCATGCGGCAAGTTGGGCGGGACTTGCGCCTGCTTTGCGCATGGCATTTGCCGGCAGGGCCACTATCCTGATGTTCCACGAGATTCAGCCGGATTGGCGCTCGGAGCTGAAGACCGGTGCATCGCCTGATTTCTTTGAATACACCCTGAAGTGGCTGCGCCAGCAGGGATGGGAGATTGTCAGTCTCGATGCATGTCTCGAGCGGCTGGCGGTGGATCCTGAACCCCGCCGCTATGCGGTGCTTACCTTCGACGACGGCTACAAGGACAACGTCACGACGGCATTGCCGATCCTTGAGCGAAATAACGCGCCCTTCACCGTATATGTTCCAACGGGTGCGGTGAAGCGAACGCTGCAACCGTGGTGGCTGGGCTTGCGCGACCTGTTTCGCTCGAGAGACAGTCTTGCGATCGACGCAATGAACATGCGATTCAGCTGTCGCGATTTTGACGAGAAAGCATCGGCCCTGGAGAAGGTGAGCAACTGGGTCCATGAAGATTACCAACGAGTCGAGATGCTCGCCCCTACGTTCAGCAAGGCCGATCTGTCGCTGGAGGCCTTGAACGACGCCTATTTCATCAACGAGCGGGAGCTTCAGCTCCTGGCACGACACCCCCTGGCTACGATTGGCGGGCATACGGAATCGCATCCAGCGCTCGCGTACCTGAATGCAGCTTCAGCGCGCGCCGAAATGGCGGGTAATCGCACCTATCTGGAGAGACTGCTTCAGCGCCCGGTTCGGCACGTCGCTTTTCCCTACGGCAACTCCAGGGCATGCGGTGATCGAGAACAACATCTCGCGGTGGAGGTCGGTTTTTCGACCGCAGTCACAACCCGGCATGGACAGATATCTGATCGGAAGCTGAATCCTTTTGGGCTCCCCCGCATCGCGGTCGGAGGTCCTTCCGACGGGAGAATTCCGTTCGAGGGGCGAATGAATGGCGTCCAGTCGGCGGTCCAGATGCTGTTCGGTCGCGGCGACTGATATCGTGCATTCCGATCGCGTCGAAGAGTTGAGGGCACGCGAATTCCGGCTCGGGCGCGCGAACTAGGTTGAGCCGCCGGCGATCTCGTGCCCAGGATCGGCGCCCGACACGATCAGGCCTGACTGGCGATTCCTGATATCCAGCGGTGGAAGCCGGATCCGGGTGGGCAGGTCGCGAAATTGTAGCCGATTTTGGGGTTCACCTTCAGGCGATCCAGTGTGCCGAGGTCACTGACCTTCGTGATTGACCCGTCTGCAGCAAGAGCAAACACCGGAAGTCCAAGTGCCTCGAACACATACCTCGTGGTCGCGTGGCTGCGATCCTGGCCATGATCTTCGTAGATGATCAGCGTGTCGCGCTTCAGAGCCTGCCGAGCGCCCTTCAGGGCCGCAACCTCCTGGCCCTCGACGTCGAGCTTGATGACGAGCCGATCGCTGTCGGTCAGCTGCTGGTCCCTTGCCAACGCATCGATCGTTATCGACATGACGGGTTCGGTGTGTGACGGACGGCTGCTCTGCGACGTTACGATGTGCCGGGCCGAATGAGGTCCGTCGTCGGAGAAGAACAGGCTGCGCCCGTCGTACTCGAACAATGCCCTTCGGCAGATCTCGAAGCGTTGATCATTCGCGTCACGGTTCTGCTCGAGAATTGCAAGCGTCTCCCGTGAAGCCTCGACGGCAATCGCGCGCTTGCGACCCAGCATTTCCGACGTGACGAGAACGGACCAGTATCCGATGTTTGCACCGCAATCGAAGAACGTATAGTCGGTATCCTTCAGCCGCAGCAGAAGCGTCGCTATGTCCGGCTCGTAGGTCATGCCGGGCTGGCCGATGAAGAACGCATTCCAATAGACGTCGTTCAGCTCGAAGTACAAGCGGCTACCGTCGGCGAAATGGACGCAAGACAGCTGGGAATGCAGAAGCGGCTTGACCGCCCGCATGGCAAGTCCCATACCGCGCCCGGTACTCCGCGCAACAACGGTGTGCAGAAGCCTCACCAGCCCCATGGAAAGCCGGCTTCCTGACACCTCGTAATCGAATGTAGACCGGCCCATCAGGTACCGCCTCCCGCGCGTAAATCCAATTGCAGCAGTCGCGTCCTCGGATGACAGCGAACGCATTCAACTATCTCCCCAATTCATGTACGTGTGTCCCGACTGCCGCGAGCAGGCTGCAGGTCAAGAATGGTGCCGCTGGCTTCTGGCCGTATTGCCTCGCTACGCGGTTCGGATACTCCTCGGCTCGTTGCGCGCCTAGCCAACGCGCGGAGCGCCGTGGTGGCGGTGATATCGATCCCTTCCGCCGAATAAATGTAGGCCGCAGTCCACACCCTGGTCGCGATGCCCGCGCAGGAGCCAGCAACCGCTGCTCCTATCGTCCCGAAGGCCCAAGTCGCACCGACCATGGCCAGGATTCCCGATACCCAAGTGATCACCACGATGTGCATCGCGGCGCGCTGATGGCCTGTCATATTCAGGGCGATGGGGCCGATCCCGAAATATGTCGACACCAGCATGCCGGTTGCCAGGACCATCAGGACGCCGTAGGCGCGGGTGAAAGTCGCTCCGAACGCCATCAACGCGAGGTCGCCGCCAAGCGCCAACGTCGCAACGCAGCCGAGCACAGCGACAAACGCAGCCAATGACGCTCCCGACGTGACGCGCGTGATTTCCGCATGACGATTCTCATCGAACAGACGTGCGATGAGGGGCGCCGCGGGAATACAAAAGGTCGCCAGGAAGAAATCAAGAAGGAGCGCGATCCGGCTGGCAGCGTAGTAATATCCTCCGGCTTCCGGGCCGACCATGACCGAGATGACGACGAGGTCGACTGTGCCGCCCATGATACTCGTGACGCTGGTTACCCAGAACGGTCCCGACGTGGAAAGGATGTCGCGAAGCCGGTCATTCGATCGCCCCACCGCCATGGTGAATACCTTACGCCCCTCCGCGAGATGCCGCAGGTAGATGTTCTGGGCGGCGATCAACACGATCAGGATTCCAGTCGCAATCAGCAGAACGTCTTCAGCCGGCAGCGGATGGCCAGACGTCGCGAAGAGAACGGCGCCCAACAATATGATGAGAAATCTCCACAGCACATCCTTCGACACGAGTGCGAGATTGACGGAGCCGAGCGCGCGCCCCAGCGAGCTCTGCATTTCGATTAAGGACAACGGCAATATCAGGAGCACGCTCATGGCATATTGCCAGCCTCCGAATATTCCGTCGCGGCCGTGAGCGGCGACGAACGGAAGGAGGGCGAGTACGGCCACGGCAACGCTGCCCAGACATGCCACGCGAACCCGCTTCGCGACAATCGAGCCGATCTCCGGGTAGTTTTTCCGGGCGGCGATGCTTGGTATTTCCCGCAACACGCGAAATTGCTGACCGATGAGGCCGACCGTGGAGGCGACGAGCGCGAACGTCATCAACGACATGAGCGCACCGTATTCCTCTATGTTCATCATCCGCGCAAAACTTACGCCGAAGAGGAGGGAGACGACGGCGCCCGAGCATCGGTATGCCAAGGCCAGCCATGACTGCCGGAAGACATTGCTGAACATGGTCGCCGGTCCGGACGGTCGAGTAAAGCTCGTCATTGCTCAAGCCAACGTTGGTGGACGCCACGCGGCGCCCAGTAATTGTGATCGAGCTCTTGCCCGGAATTCCCGGTTCGGCGCACCTCGTGGGCGGAGGAGCGGACTGCGCGGAGGCTGAGCGTTCAAATGTTACACATTGTCAAATCGGCACATTGTCGCAGGGTCGAATATAACCCCACGGCTGCGGAGAGCGTCCGGCCCTTCTGGATTACCCACTCCGGTGGCCGTAACGAGAAACATGCTGCCTTCGTCGCGATGAAGGCGGTTCGCCGACGAGCATTGTTCGACGGGTGATGTCCGGGGCGTTTCAATCGAGCTTGCGGTATCGCGATAAGCCAATTCATGCGACTATAAGTCAGGATTGGCCTCCTTGTAGGTGTGTTGTTTCTCGACCTTGAACGAACCATCGAAATGGGTCTTCACGCCGTTCGCCTTGAGTCCCTGGACGACTGCAGTTCCTCCGGATGCGGTGGCTGCAGACCTGCGCGCGGGCGCGCGTTCCCGGTCCGACCTCTCGCGCAGCAATCCTATTCCAATCCCCAGTAGCATGCCGCCGAGGATCGCTGATCCAAGTATCAAACGGGCGTTTGGCGAACTGGCCGTGTAGGGATGAGACACTCCGGTGAGCAGACGAGCCTCGAACACCGGCGCGGATTGCTGCTGCATGGCGTCCATGTAGCGCAACATCCGCAGGAAATTGTCATACGTTCTGGTGGCGGCGTCCGCCGTGGCTTCCAGTTCGCGGAGTTCGTCTTGCGCCGTTCCGGTCGACTGCGACGAGGGTGGACCTGCCCCGGTGGTGTTCGCAGGAGCCGCGATGCCATTCCTGGGCCTGTTGTAATCCGCTACGGCCTTTTTGGCAGTCGACGCCTGGTTGCTCAATTCGTTGACACGTTCCTTGACCCATTTCTCGTTTTGCAGACCCCATTTGTATTTCGCGTCCATTTGCGTCGTGATGTAGGTCTCTACGACGGTGTCCAGGACCTGCGCGGCCCGATCGGGGTCGGCGGAGCTGAAGGCGAGATCGACTATGTAGGTGAGACCGGCGCGCTTCACCGAGAGCTTGCGCGCGAATGCTTCCATCGCATCACGCGTGACGACGTCCGTGTCCTGCCTGCTCCAGCCGAGCAACCGGGATGTCGACCGACTGAGGTGGTGCAGGGCGCCGCCGGAGAATTCCCGGTCTCCCGCCAAACCGAGCTTCGCGATCGCTGCGCGAGCGACGCTCTCCGACTTCAAGATTGCGACCTGACTTTCGACGGCTGTCGTTGCCGAGGCCGTGTCGTTGGAAGAAGTCGTCTTGGCGTCGACGATGAGTTGCGCGGTTGCCGTAAACGTCGGAACTGCGACAACGAGATAGAGCAAGCCGGCGCCAAACATCAAGGAACACGTCAGCAGTATGATCGAGAGGCGGCGGCGCAAGAAGGCGAGACCCTCCGCCACGAATTCGGCCGGCGAACCAAATTCAGGCGGCATCGTGTCCTGAGGTGCCGAATTGTCAGTTCTGTGAGTTTGCAGCATTGTCTCGAACCTGCAGTTACTGGTGGCCTACCGAAGCCTCCGCCGATCAAACGGGAACGGGATCGACTGCAATGCCCTTGCGATCTTGCTGTACGGACTGCATGCAGCAATCGTCATCGCGCTAGAAGGCATTCCAATAGACCTTTCTGGAGAAGAGGGTCATGACGATGATCTTGAGATCGAGAAGGAATGACCAATTGTCGATGTAATACAGGTCATGCTCGACACGACGTTGCATTTTCTCCAGGGTGTCGGTTTCGCCACGATAGCCGTTGACCTGTGCCCAGCCGGTAATGCCGGGCTTGACGTTGTGGCGGCGGGAAAATGACGAAATCATCCGGGCGAAGCTCTCGTTCTGCGAGGTCGCGTGCGGACGAGGCCCGACGAGTGACATATCGCCGACCAGCACGTTGAAGAGCTGTGGAAGCTCATCGATATTGGTGTGGCGCATGAAGCGTCCCAACCGGGTCACGCGTGGATCGTGTCTGGTCACCTGCTTGAAATTGTCGCCGTCCTCCGTCACGGTCATCGATCTGAATTTCAACACGCGAATAGTCTCGTTGTTGTAGCCGTGCCGCGTCTGACGAAATAGCACCGGCCCGGGGGAATCGAGCTTGATTGCGATTGGAATGATGACGAAGAGGGGACTGATGATGACAAGTCCGGCAATTGCGGCCGCGATGTCGAAGGCTCGTTTGATCGCCCGGTGGAACGGCGTCAGGGGAGACTGGAAGATGCGCATCGTCACCATGTTGCCGAATTGCGTGATGCGCGACACGGCCATGAGGTCGATTGCACCGACCGGGACGACGTGAACGTCGACCGGGAGCTCTGACAGGGCGCCGGCGAGCGCGAGGGCCGCCCGAACATCCGACTCCGAAGTCAGAATGACAATGTCATCCGCTCGCAGGGGCCGGCACTCTGCGATCAGTTCGCGGACATGGGATAGCACTTCGACCGCCCCGAAGTGCTCCGATGCCGAAGAGCCCTTGCGAAAGGTCGGCAACTCGAACGAGCGAATGGTCCGGATTCCGGTGGCGCTTACTCGTGCGGAAAAATCCAGGCAGTGGCTCGGTTCACCTATGAGGATGA
This sequence comes from Bradyrhizobium sp. 33ap4, assembly GCF_032654765.1. Classification (NCBI taxonomy): domain Bacteria; kingdom Pseudomonadati; phylum Pseudomonadota; class Alphaproteobacteria; order Hyphomicrobiales; family Nitrobacteraceae; genus Bradyrhizobium; species Bradyrhizobium sp. 33ap4. Next base: position 144,067 of record NZ_JAUMTJ010000010.1, read on the forward strand.
CGCGCCTGGCGTCGATCAGTCCGGATGCGATGGCAGGCTGCAGCAACGAGAAGCATATTGCCCGCGCGAAGAGCACCATGACGATAACGCTTGCCGCCTGGGCCATCACGGTCGCGCGCGAGTAGCCGTCCGAGATCTTGAGAAGAAATATCGTTGAGATGAAGAAGGAGAATACGAAGAAGACGGCGCTGACGCCGCTCCATAGGAAGATGTGGCGGGGCTGCGTCTGGATCCGCGAATACTGCCGGAGCCCAACGGATACGAGCAGTTGCAACGTGGCAATCAGAAGAGATTCCAGGATGTATTTGGGAGTGTCCGGATAGTCGAGCGCAAGGACCAGCCGATAATAGAGGACGGCAGCGGCAAAAGCCCCAACGGCTACGAGGAGGAACTCGGCGCCTGCCGCCAGCACCAGCAAGGCGGCCAATCTGTTCTTGCCAAGGTCAGCCGCAATCGCCTTGCGGCCAGTGACCGAATGCGCCGAACGCTCGGTAGGGGCCGGCGAATTGGTGAAAAACGCATAACTCACCGGTTACTCCCAAGCAGTCCGTCACGCAGTCCGTCCCCCTGACAAAAACATAGCATTCGGGTCAGGAGGCGGATTGGCAATAAATGGGTAGCCGGGAGTAACTACGATGGTCAGTTGAGCCGAGGCGCTGCGGGATTAGATTGTCGATCAATCCGTGAGACCGAGCCATCGAGCACGCCATGCCGCACGCCAAGCTGCGTAATTTCCTCCGTCTTGACAACCGTCGCGGTCAACCAGGCCATTGCGTAAGGTGGGGCCTGGTGGCTGTTGGCCTGACGATTTCCGCGCAGGCGAAAGCCGAATATCGAGTGAGTGTCGGAGATGTTCTGGAGGTCGCGGTAGCCGGCGTGCCGGAGCTGCGGCAGCGCGCGCCCGTCCAAGTCGATGGCAATATCTCTTTGCCGCTGGTCGGGATGGTCCCGGTCGCCGGCCTGCCGTTGCAAGAGATTCGGGCCAAGGTCGGGGCCGCAATGACGAGCAAGGTCTTTCGACAGAGGACCGTGGACGGCCGCGAGGTCGTGGTCGTGATAGATGCAGATCAGGTCACGGCGATCGTGGCGGAGTACAGGCCTGTTTACGTCAACGGGGACGTGTCGAAGCCAGGGGAGTATCCTTATCGTCCCGCGAGCACCGCGCGCCAGCTCATCGCCATGGCGGGTGGCTACGACATCATGCATATCAGGATGAACAACCCGTATCTCGAGTCGGCCGACCTGAGAAGCGAGTATGGTTCGCTTTGGACAGAACTCGCCAAGGAACAGGCGCGTATGTGGCGCATCAAGAGCGAGCTCGGGGAAGGGACGCAGATCAATCCAAGCGCTTCTCTTGCCGACCTGCCGATAGCCCGGTCGGCGGTTTCGGAAATCGTCAATGCGGAAGCCGAATATCTGAAGACGAAGCAGAGTGACTATCAGCAGGAAAAGGCGTACTTGCAGCGCAGCGTTCGGCAGGGAGACGACGAGGTCCGCGTGCTGTCGGAGCAGCAAAAGAAAGATGAAGAAGGACTTCAGTCCGACGTCGAGGACCTTCAGAAAGCGACCGACCTGTTCGGCAAGGGATCGTTGATCAGCCCTCGCGTGACGGATGCGCGTCGCGCGGTTCTGCTGTCGGCGACCCGGAGGCTGCAAACCTCTGCGCAATTGCTCCAGGTCAAGAAGTTGCAAGACGAGTACGCCAGACGGTTGGCAAAGCTCGACGATCAGCGGAAGCTTGATCTGTTCCGTGAGCTGCAAGAGACCAGCTTAAAGCTCAATCAGATTCGCGAGAAACTGCAGAGCGTCGGTGAGAAGCTTCAATACACTTCGATGGTTCGATCGCAGCTCGCACGGGGAGCCGGCAGTAAGCCGGATATTGCTATTATCAGAAAGAGCGAGAAAGGGCCGGAACGGATTGTCGTGAACGAGGATGCCGAGTTGCAGCCGGGTGATACCATCGAGGTCTCGCTGCGATACCAGGATGGTCCCGACGCGGCCCCCCGAAAGCTGAGCAGTTCAAACGTTCCGGTCGTGATAGGCCGGACCGACGTGACCGCGGCAGACTCGCGGCGTGACAGCAGGTGACAAAGCCGGAAGCGGCAGAGTGATCGGGATTGGCACGTCGAGAAGACACGAGCAGCCACGGAGTTTGATGCCGCTTGTCCGTATATTTTTAGAATATTTTGTGACTTTTGCCGTTCTCGATCCGCTGTTCCGCTTCGCTGCGATCTGAACTTACAGAAGGGGCAACCTCCTTGTGCGGCTTCGTTGGCATCTTTGGATTTAAAGAATCGCTCGAGACGGCGCGCGGCCGGGCGCTCGAGATGGCCAAAACGGTCAGGCACCGCGGGCCGGACTGGAGCGGCATTTATTCCAGCGACGGCGCAGTGCTCGCGCACGAGCGCCTTTCCATCGTCGACGTGGAGCACGGCGCTCAACCCCTTCTCGACGTGACCGCGGGTCGCGCTTTGGCCGTGAACGGAGAGATCTACAATCATGTCGGTTTGCGCGAGGCGCTGAAGCTGCCGCACGCATGGAAAACGAAGTCCGACTGCGAAATCATCCTGTATCTCTACGACGAGTACGGTCCTGCCGTGTGCAATATGCTGAGTGGCATTTTTGCATTTGCCCTCTTCGATGAGCGCAGTGGCGATTTCTTCGTCGCCCGAGACCACATCGGCATTGTTCCGCTTTACATCGGATGGGGCAGCGACGGCACGACTTACGTCGCGAGCGAAATGAAAGCCCTCGATGGCGTATGCGAGACGATCCGGGAGTTTCCTCCGGGACATCATTACAGCGCCAAGGCCGGAAAGTTCGTCAAGTGGTATGATCCACAGTGGGCACATACTCTTCCAAGCAGGAAGGTGTCGCTGCAGGAGCTCCGATCTTCGCTCGAAGCTGCGGTCAAGCAGCAGATGATGTGCGATGTGCCTTACGGGGTGCTTATTTCCGGCGGGCTCGACTCGTCGCTTATCGCGGCGCTCGCGGCGCGCCACCGCTTCAAGCGGATCGAGTCGGGAGAAACCGAAGAGGCATGGTGGCCGAGGCTGCACTCGTTCTCGGTCGGCCTCGAAAACTCACCTGACATGAAGCATGCGCGAGACGTGGCGGCTCACATCGGCACGGTCCATCACGAGATTGTTTTTTCCGTGCAGGAAGGATTGGACGCATTGCCGGACGTGATCCGGCACCTGGAGACCTTTGACGTCACCACCATTCGTGCCGGCACGCCGATGTATCTCATGGCGCGCAAAATCAAATCAATGGGCATCAAAATGGTGTTGTCCGGAGAAGGCGCTGACGAGGTATTCGGCGGCTATCTCTACTTCCACATGGCGCCGTCAGCAGAAGAATTCCACGACGAGACTGTCCGAAAGATCTTTGCGCTCAGCAAGTATGATTGCTGTCGCGCGAACAAGGCAATGGCGGCTTGGGGAGTCGAAGCCCGTGTGCCCTTCCTGGACAAGGAATTCCTGGACTACGCAATGTCGATAAACCCCGCCGAGAAGATGTGCCCTGGCGAGAAAATCGAGAAGGGCATATTGCGGGAAGCATTTACCGATCTGTTGCCGCAAGCGATCTTGTGGCGTCAAAAGGAGCAGTTTTCCGACGGGGTAGGGTACAGCTGGATTGAAAGCTTGAAGCATCAAGCCGAGAATAAAGTCTCGGATCAGATGCTCGCAGAGGCGAGCAAGCGCTTTCCGCGGCAAACGCCGACGTCCAAAGAGGGATATTTCTACAGGACCATCTTTGATGGCATTTTCAACAACCCGACAGCCTGCCTGACTGTGCCCGTCGGTCCTTCGATCGCATGCTCCACGCCGACCGCGTTTCTTTGGTCTCAGCAATTTGCGAGCATGAATGACCCATCCGGAAGGGCCGTGAAGGGGATCCACGTTCAGGCCATCGATCATGTTGCATCGGTTGGAAACCTCGGCAGTCCGATTTTGAACGAACGAAATCCCCTATCAAACGAATGCCGGATTCCGTTGGCCGGTGTTCGGCGGCAATGACGCCCATCGGGCTTTATGGGTGAATCCGGCGCGGCGGCCGCGTCGGTCGCCGCGAACGGCCCGGATGCGGAGGACATCCAGGCCCCGGCCCGCCGCGCGAAGCGCCGGCACTTGGCCTTTCTGCAAGCAACGCCAGAGCGACGTCCTCAACGTCGCGTCAGGATCATGACATCGAGGCGACCACCTCAAGCATCACTTCGGTCGCGCCGCCAGCGATCGAGAGGACGCGGGCGTCACGTGCGACGCGCTCGATCGCGCTCTCGCGCATGACGCCCATGGCGCCGTGAAACTGCACGCAATCATACGCGACCTCGTTGACGAGCTCGCCACAGATGGCCTTCAGCATCGAGATCTCGCGCAGGCAATCGTCATCGGCCGCCATGCGCCAAGCGGTGGCATAGAGAAACCCGCGGCTTGACTCGACTTTCGCAGACAGCATCGCGAGCCGCTGACGGATCGCCTGCATGTCCCAAAGGACGCCCCCGAATGCCCGGCGGGTTTTCACGTAGGTGAGGGTCATGTCGATCGCTGCCTCGGCCATCCCTATCGCCATGGCGGCGAGGACAAGGCGTTCGTTCTGCAAGTTGCGCATGATGGAGTAGAAGCCTTGTCCCTCCGCGCCGAGCACGTTGTCGGCGGGGATGCGGCAGCCGTCGAAGACAAGTTCCGCCGTGTCGGAGGAGCGCCAGCCGAGCTTGTCCAGCTCGCGCGCGACGCTGAAGCCTGGCGTTCCCTTCTCGACGAGGAACATCGTGATCCCGTTGCTTCCGGCCGAGGGATCAGTCTTGGCCGCGACGCAGTAGAGATCCGCGTGGACGCCGTTTGTGATATAGAGCTTGGTGCCGTCGAGCACGTAAGAGTCGCCGTCCCGGACCGCGCGCGTGCGGATGGCTTTCACGTCCGAGCCCGCATCCGGCTCCGTGATGGCGATCGCGGTGATCACCTCGCCGCTGATAATGCCCGGCATCCAGCGGGCCCGCTGGGCTTTGGTCCCGTCGTGAAAGACGTACGAGGAAGCCATGTCGGCATGGACGAGCATCGCGTCGGCGGCGCCGCCATAGGTCGAGCGCCCGAGCTCCTCGGCGAAGACCGTTGATGCGACAGAGTCCATTTCGGCGCCACCATACTCAGCCGGGTAGCGGATGCCGAAGAAGCCGAGTTCGCCCATGCGGCGCAGGATCGAACGGGGAATGAACCCGTTCTCTTCCCAGTGATCCGCGCAGGGCTTGATTTCCTCCTTGACGAACCGGCGGACCTGGTCCCGCAAGAGCTCATACTCCGCCGCCATCCAGGGCAGCTCCGGCTCTCGTGACGCGTTCCAAGCTTTGTCCATCATCTTCATCCGATCTGCTACGAGCCTGACTCAAAGGCTCCTGTCCCGCCCAAGACCAGGCGGAGACCTTCCGGCTAGAGTTCGACCTCCTCTCTCGGTCCCTCCGAGAGGGAAGGGGCATTGGAATCGGCCACCCAGCGCATTCCGTCGATGACTTCCGCCAGTTCGGCCAGTGTCGGCCGCTCAAAGAGGTTGCGAAGCTGCACGTCGACGCCGAAGATCTTTCGCATGCGCGACACCGCCCGCACCACCAGGAGCGACTCCCCGCCCAGCTCGAAGAAGTTGTCGTGGCGTCCGATCGACTCGAGCTTCAGGAGTTGACACCATAGAGCGGCCAGCGCCTTCTCGGTCTCTGTCGAGGGGGCGGCGAAGACCTGCGCCGGCTGGATGTTTTCCGCCGTCGGCTCGGGAAGCGATGAGCGGTCGATCTTGCCGTTGGGCGTGAGCGGCATCCGCTCGAGGCGAACGTAGTGCGTCGGAATCATGGACTCCAGCAGTTCTTCGGCGAGGTGCGCGCGCAGGTCCGCCACGGTCAGGGGTTTCGACGCAACATAGTAGGCCACAAGTCGTGCGATGCCGTCTTCGGGCGTCGACGGTTTGCCATGGCCGATTTGGGCCGTTTTTTGTGTCGCTCCTTTCGTCATCGAGGTGACGACGGCGCATTCGTGAACGTCCGGGTGCTTGAGAAGCCGTGCTTCGATCTCGCCGAGCTCGATACGGGTGCCGCCGACCTTCACCTGATGATCGGCGCGGCCGAGAAATTCCAGGCGTCCTTCCGAGTTCCAGCGGGCGAGATCGCCCGTCTTATAGAGCCGCAGCTTCGAGCGCCCATCTCGGGGATCGGCGACCGTGCGGAAGCGCTCGTCGGTCAGATCGGGGCGATTGAAATAACCTCTCGCGAGACCGTCGCCGGCAATGAACATCTCACCGATGATTCCGGGCCCGGTGGGCTGATATTCCTTGCTGAGGACGTAGATTCCCGCATTCGCGGCCGGAATGCCGATCGGCACCGATGCGGATTGATCGCGGTCGGTGTCGAAACGGTGAATCATGCAGCCCACCGTGGCTTCGGTTGGTCCATACTCGTTGTAGATCTCGATAGGATGGGGAATAGCGTCGGTGATATCGCGAGCCAGCGCGGCCTTGAAGTCCTCACCGCCCACGATGAACTTGCGCAGTCTTGTGGTCTCAAGATTGCGGTCGCGGATCATCGCGAGATGCGCCGGCGTCAGCTTGATGATGTCCACCGCATTGTCGTCGATCACCTTCAGCACGACCATGCTCTGCACTCCGGGATCGCCAAGATAGACCGCGATGCGGCCGCCGGTGATGAGTGGCGTAAAGAGCGTTGTGACGGTCAGGTCAAATGCGAGAGATGAGAAAAGGGGCCATGCGAGGCTTTCGTCGGAACTGTACACCTGGGCGGCCCACCAGATGTAGTTCACCAGGCTTCGGTGCTCGATCTCGACGCCCTTGGGAGTGCCGGTCGAGCCGGAGGTGAAGATGATATAGGCGGCGCCGTCCGGCGTCGCAGCGGACGGTCGGGCCGAGGCCGGCTGATTCGAGATCGACTCGAGATCGGCGTCGAGCACGAGAATTTCGGCAAGGTTCGCGGCAATGCCCGAACGCAGGCGCGACTGGGTGATCGCCACGGGCGCCCGCCCGTCGGTCCCGTTGGAAATGTCCTGCAGGATTGTTGTGATACGCCCCTTCGGCGTTGCCGCATCCACCGGCACATAGGCCGCGCCGGACTTCAGCACGCCCAGGATCGCAACGACGACTTCAATGGAGTGCTCCATGAAGACAACGGCAATCCGGCCCGGGCCCACGCCGGTCGAGCTCAAATACGCGGCCATCTGGTTGGAGCGTTCGTCGAGCTGCCGGTAGGTCAGCGTTGCATCGCCAAAGCGGATCGCTTCAGCGTCGGGATTACGCGTCGCCTGGTCGCGGAAGAGATCGATGATCGTCCTGTCCGACGGATAGCGTGCCGCCGTGGCGTTGTAATCGACAACCAGCGCCTGATGATCGGAATCCTTCAGCAGGGGAAGCGCTACGCCCTCCGGCGCGATAGGTAGGACTTCGTTCATGAAATACGCTCCCGTCGGGAAAACTAAAAACGAAAATCACGTGTTCTGCTTCTGGGTTGCCTGGCGATAGAGGTCTGCGATGGCAGGTGCGTCAGGTTCCATCAGCATCGAGGCTTCGTTGCAGTCATCGGGCCCGAAGTAAAATTCGGCATGCGGCACTACTTGCAGCCATCGGTGTGGCGCGGCGCCCGATCGCAGCCAGGCTTTGTTGGGAAGGATGATGCAAACCCGACCCGAATACGGAGTGGGAGTGTACCGCTGAAAGGCCGCGATCGCCGTGGATTTGAGCAGAGCCCTGCTCGCCAATACCGGGTCTGTCGCGACAGGCTCATTGCTCTTGCCAACGAGGGGTACGAGGGCGCGGACGTGCTCGCGCAGGCGACTGCCGAAATATCGGAGACGGGCGCCGAATGTCGGCAGCTTCGCTGTCTCATGCAGGAACGATTCCGCCTTGCCCCTGGCAATAAAATACAGCCGGCGCGGCCATTCCCCATAGGTGGTGGGGTGAAGCGGGCCAAACAGCGCAACGCATGAGACCTCGGATTCGCGCTGTCCCAGGATTTTCGCCAGTTCAAAAGCTGTTGGAGCGCCCGAGCAATAGCCGACGATGATGTACGGACCGGTCGGCTGATATTCGACGATCTGGCGGGCGAAGTACTCGGCGATATCTTCGACGCGATCCATCGGCTCGCTCTGCCCATCGAAGCCAGGCGGTTGGAGGGCGTAGAACGGTTGATCGACGCCCAGGTGCTTCGAGAGGTCCAGGAATGAGGACGGTGCCCCGACATGACCGGGGACTGCGTAAATGGGTATGCGTGTGCCGCGAGACTGCAACGGAACGATTGCAGACGGTTGCTTGGCCGCGGCCGTGGCCATGTTCAGAAACGCGATGATCTCGCCCTTCCGCCCCTGCAACTGATCGCGAAGCTCCGCCGTCAGCGCGCCGGCCGGGGCGTTGCAGCGCAGCCGGTCGCCATCCACCCAGACCTTGATGTCCTTGACCGCGAGGTCTGCGAGCAGCTCCGGGAACTGCATCACGTGCGCTGACATCGGGCTTTTCATCGATGAAGCTGACATTTCCTGTTCCGTGCGCCATCGCGGTGACTTCGACTCCGGATGACAGTTCATTTCCGGACGACCACGCTCCCAACATATCCAGGTTGCGGTACGAAGCTTCGGACAGCCCAATCCCTTTCATCCCAGGAAATCGGCTGTCCCAAGCCACACCCCAGCGCCTTGGAGACAGCCTCCAGCCGGGTCCAACGCTGGAGGAAGCCTTCCAGCCGGTCTTCCGGATCGAGGGCGGCGTAGGACTCGTATTCGGAGGTGGAAAGGCAGAGCGCTGCGATCTCGTCCGCTTCGGGCACAGGGAGGATTGCCTCGATGTCCACGCCGACCTCTTGCCTGATCGAGAGGGCGATGACCGCTACTTCTCCAGATCGCGAGACGCTGAAGCGCACGTCGCGGGCGGGCATGCGGCGGGAGAGGTGGGGTTTGCCCAGCCGTCCATATTCCAGCTCGATCTCTGAAGGCGAAATTCCCAGTCTGGAAGCGAGGACCTGGCGCAGCTGCCCGCGGCTAACAATGAAGCGGCGGCGATCGCGCTCCAATCTCAATCCCGCGGCGCGCCGATGTTCTTCCTCGTTGAGGCAAGCGCTTAGCTCCCGGATGACGTCCTGCTCCACATGGAGCATGAATGCCAGGACCTCCAGACCATCATGCTCGAGAACGGGCGTGATGACCCCGGGTCTCAGCTCAACTGCTTTGTCCAAAAAGCTCAAAGGGGCGGTGCCGGCTCCGCGAGCCCCGCGTTCAAGTTTGCGATAGCCTCGCCCGTCAAAGGAACGACTATTTTCCCACTCGCTCTGTTCACAGGCACCTGTGCGAAAAGCCATCACAACTTGCTTTCTATTAGCCTCGATCCGGATTGCCGCCGGTAGGTTGCGAACGGTATTGCGATGGGCATTCGAGCGGACTGCTGATTGAAATTTTAATCGCGCACCGCCATGGCTCAATGGACCATCGTAATTACCCATTTTTTGCCAGTTCCCGTCCGGTGCCCCGGATCGGACTGCTTGAGTTGAGTGACCTGGTGGCAAAGTGCCGCGTCCTTCCGCCAAAAGCGCAAGCGGGGGAATATTCCTGGGGGAATCGGACCGCTAAACGGTCAATGGATGCAGTCCAGGCGTCAGCGCCTGCCCCGGCCGGCAGTCAGAGGGGGAGAAGCACCGACATGGCCACATCGCTGACCTGGACATTGGTTCTCGCCAAGGAGCCCAAACCGATCGACTAGGAGCCAGCCCCGAATACGGAATACAGAGCCGCGGTCTTTTTTGGAAGATTCGTGGCAATGGTCCGTAGCATCCGCTTGGCACTGCGGAGCTTGGCCTCGATGTGGCGCTCTGGACTGTCTCTGCCGACAGCGATCCACGTCATGGCCTGCTCCCTGTTGGCCAGATGGGACTTGTGCCCGCCGCCACCGGCCAGGAAGTCGTAGCCACTTTCCCCGCGTGCAATGCTGTCCTCAATAGCCAGCACATGGCTGACGAGCCCGGGCTTGAGCCGGCTATCGCTCTCATAGAGAAAGCCGCTCTGGTAGTTCAGGACACGGCCGTCGTGCACGAAATTGTACACGACCCCAATTGTCTCGTTCCCAACCAGCGTCCGTGAGATGCGAACGGCCCCCGTCGGGACTCCGCGCGCAATCAGCTCCTCGTGAAACGGACGGAAGCCGGGATTGGCGAAGGCTCCCCTGCGTCCCCATCGCGACCGATGAAAGTCGCCCAGCAATTCGAATGCGGCGAGGGCCTCAGTCGTCGTTTCCATGATCCGGAGTTCAACGGGGCCGCGTTCGGCATACAACCGCATGGCGCGATTCACGGCCTGGCGTGTGCTGCGGCCCAATGTGGCGCGATAATCCCCCCCTCGCTGGCGGACCGGGGCAAAATCAACCCACAATGCCGCATCAGCCTTTTTCACCTCGGTCACGAGCCCGGCCCGGCCTGCGGCGCGACTGGCAGTCGCCTCAAGGTCCGGATCAATTCCGGAGAGCACCAACTGATCCGAGCGGTGCAAGCGGGACGTCAACGCATTGAGGCCTGCCGATATGATGGCATCGGATTGCTCTGCAAGAATACCGTTGTACTCGATGAACAATCGGTCGAAGCGAGTATCTCCCGTTTCATTGAGCAGCCAGCGCGTCCGCGCATGCGGCCCGAGACTCCACGCCCTCCGCCGGCAAATAATCGCCAGGCCAACGATCTTGCCTGATGACCGAGCCACGAGGACGTGTGGTCGCGCGCCATCCGGGATATGCCGCAGCCAAGTGCCGATCCAGAGCCAGGACAGGAAGAACGAGTGAGTCACTCGCGCTTCGAGCTCCTTCCATGAGGATTCAAGCCACGCAATGCTCTCCAGGGCATCCAGGCTGACATCGGTAACCGTCTCAGGCATGCTTTCCCGTTCCAACGCCGGAGGGCTGAATGCGCGATGTGACGGGAATACCGAAGGATCGAGCTGCAATGTTCGCGCAAGATCCGATGATGGATGGCTCGTCACGCGCGGATATCCCTCTGACAGACACGTCCTGGTGGGGCGTCTCTGACCGTTGTCTCGGCGAAGGCCGATAACGGCAACTATATCCGGAATTCGATCGAGGTGCGGACCCTTTCTGATTACCCACGGTAGCTGCTTGTGCCAGCGCAGCAACTGTGCCGAGGTGAAGCTGTGATCGACCGGGTTCGAGGCGGGTGCAGCGCGGTCCGGCCTTCGGCGTCCGACGGCCTCGATGCTCCGCCCGCTCATCGGGGCGTGTCATGGCTGACGTCCGATTTCTCACGTGGCGCTCGATCCCGAGGCGAGTTTTTCAAATCTCCGCCGCAGGTGATCCACGAGCAGTTCCGCACCGATCAACAGGCAGCCCGGATGTCCGCCAGGCACCTGTATCAATTCCAGTTGAGGGCTGAGACGCCGCCACGCTCGGCCATCGTGGTCGGCCGCGTAAAAGGCCACCGGGATCTCGAGCGGCGCCGGACAATACCGCGCCATTGCGATTGAATGAGCGTCCCACAACGCCGTTGGAATTGCGACTTTGGCGATCGCAGGCTGTTCGTTCGCCGGGAGCTTCAGGTATCGCTCCAGTCTCACCATTTGCTCGAAGGTCCAACGCAAGAGATAAGGCGAAACCAGCGGCTTCAGCAGCCCCAGGATCGCCCGTGGCATTGGACGGGCACTGACGGTCGGCGGGTCCACCATCGTAACCAAATCAACCGTGTGGCCGGCAGCCATCAGCTGGCGGGCCACTTCGAACGCCACCATGGCGCCATTGCACTTGCCGCCCAGAAGAAAGGGGCCGCTCGCTTGCCTTGCCAGGATGAACGGCAGGCGGTCGGCGGCCATCGCCTCGATCGAGCCCGGAATCGGCTCGCCATGAAGACCGTGGGGATTGATCGAGATGATCGGATAATCCGGCCCCAGAAGCTCTACCACCCGCCGCACACTCGCGTGGCCGCTGACAAGATCGCCGTTGAAGAAGTACAGCGGAGACCGCGTGCCAGGCGCATGGGGCTGGAAGAACGGCGTCGTCCACGTGTCCGTTGGTGCGGAAACCCTTGCGGCAAATTGCCGGACGGTTTCTGCCCCGAACATGATGGTTTCCGGCACGGGATAGCCGACGAGCCGCTCGACCTCGATCAGCATCTCCATCGCGAGAAGGGAGTCTCCGCCGCTGGCAAAAAAATCATCGTCAACGGTCACGGCCTCGTTCTTGAGCAGCCTGCGCCAGAGGGTCAGCAACTCGGCTTCCAAATCCAACGGCCCGTTCGCGACGGGCGCCGGCGTCATCGCCTGGTGCCCGCGTGGCCGGTCGACCAGCTCGCGCAGACGTCGCCGCTGAACCTTTCCCGTCACGCCCTTCGGCAGATGGTCGAGCGTCAGAATGCGCCTCGGAATCTTGAACGAGGCCAGCTCGCGTTGCAGGAACAGGCGAAGCTCCGCAGCGCTCGCCTGCGCGCCGCGCTGAGGGACGATGGCGACTGCGACGTCCTCGCCCAGGCGCGGATGCGAGATCGCGAAGGCCGCAGCTTCGGCGATCGCCGAATGTCGCAATAGCGCGGCTTCGATCTCGGCGGGAGAAACCTTCTCACCGCCGCGATTGATCAGCTCGCTCAGGCGGCCGTGCAGCGAAAGGAAGCCGTCTTCGTCGAGGCTGCCGATATCGCCGGTGCGAAACCAGCCCTTCGTGAAAGCGGCTTGATTGAGTTCCGGCGCATCGAGATAGCCCGACGTCACGGTCGGTCCACGAATCCAAATCTCTCCGCGCTCGCCGGCTGCCAGGGGAAGTCCATCCTCGCCAACGATGGCCACGGTATCGGGCCAGGGTCTTCCGCAGGTGCCCGGCCTGTTCGGACCGGGCGGCAGCTGGTTGGCGGCGATCTGGGCCGCCTCGCTGGAGCCGTAATGCTCCAGCACCGGCACGCCGAGAGCGTGTTGCAGGCCGTCCTGCACGGCCCTCGCGAGCGGCGCGCCGCCCGACATCGCGAACCGCAGGGTGTGCGCCGGCTGTGCATTCTCGAGGCTTTGTGCCTTGTCCAGCACCGTGGTGTGAAGCGTCGGGCCTGCCGAGTACCAGGTCGGCCGCAAGACATCGAACCACTCATCGAGTGCGACGACGGCACTGTTCGCCGGGATGGCAATGCTGCCTCCCGTCAGCAACGGCGTGAAGACCGTCACTTTGAGCCCATGGGAATAGTAGGGGGGCGACACGCTCAGGCATCGGTCCCGGGACGTGAGGCCGAACCAGGCCTGAAGGCGTTCGGCCGCCGCCAGCATATTGTCATGGCTGAACGGAATGAGCTTCGGCTGCGCGGTCGTGCCCGACGTCTGCAGAATGAAGGCGGGGGAGCGCGGATCCGGCTCGGCGTCGATGGCAGGTGAGCCGGCAACTTGCACGGCGATCTCGAGTCCAAGCTGGCCCTGTCCGACCGGAGCGGCTTCTATGATGGCAAGCGTTCTGCGGGCTGCGGCCTGGCGAGCTTCAGGGGCACTGCCCTGCAGCACAACGAGGGCGCTCAAGTTCAGCATGTCGAGACGCTGCTCGATTTCAGGCTGTGAGAGGCGTGGGTCGAGGGGCACCGCGACGCTACAGCAGGCGACTGCCACGATGGCGAGAACCGCCTCCGGGCCGTTCGGCATCAAGACCCCGATCCGGGTATTGCAATCGAAACCGGCCAAGCGCAGCCGCCGGCGGATTGCCTTCAACTGGCGTTCAAGACCGTTGTATGTCAGAGGCTCGAAAGCGCTCGAGACGATCGCCGGCTGGTTCGGAAACCGACTGGCAGTTCGACCTATGACCTGGCTTATTGTGAGCCGGGCTTCCGACTCCCCATGGTCGCGAGCGTGGAAGCTCTCGGAACACATGGTGGCGCCAGGCGTCTCGTTGTCCAGAAGCATTCCGTCCTACCTTGAACAACGTAAGTCGGTTGGCAGGACCATAGCCCGCCGCTCCCGAAGATGCCTTGCCGTACAGCAAGTGAAGCTAGCAATTAAGGATTAGCCAATATTCGGTGCGTCATCCTGCCATCCTGCCGATTGCGACCATTGGTGAGTGGTGGCGGAACCAGGCAGCGGCGCGACTTGAGCTTGCCGATGAGAGCAGTCGTCTGGCTTGCGCGGGATTGAGCAGGCCTCGAACAAGACAGAAATTCTCGAAGACGCAGATGGCTCTCGCCGACTACGTGCCGCGATAGCCATTCGGGTTCTTCATCTGGAAATGCCAATGGTCGGCACACATCTGTGTCAGCGATCGCGCTGATGTCCAGCCCAACAGGTTCTTCGCGAGAGTTGGATCGGCATAGCAGATTGCGACGTCACCGACCCTGCGTTGGTCGATCACATACGGCACGGGCCGGCCACTCACTTCCTTGAATGTCCGGATCACGTCCATGACGCTACTGCCGCTTCCTGTTCCGAGATTGACCGTCAGAAGGCCGGGCTGTCTCAGTTGGCTAAGGGCGCTCAGATGTCCGGATGCAAGATCGACAACGTGAATGAAGTCGCGGATCCCGGTGCCGTCCGGAGTATCATAGTCGTTTCCCCAAACATGCACCGTCGGACGTCGTCCGATCGCCACTTGTGCCACAATCGGCAACAGATTGTTCGGCACATCCAGGGGATCTTCTCCGATCAGTCCGCTTTCGTGGGCGCCAACCGGATTGAAGTAGCGCAAGATGGCAATCCGCCAATCCTTGTCGGACTCATGAAGGTCCTTCAGTATTTCTTCGATGAAGTATTTTGTGCGGCCGTACGGATTGATCGGTGCGACGGGATGCTTCTCGTCCAGCGGCAGGTACGCGGGTGTCCCGTAAACGGTTGCGGATGAACTGAAGACCAGCGTCTTGACGGATGCTCGCGTCATGGCCGACACGAGCCGCATCGTTCCCACGACGTTGTTGTCGTAATAGGTGATGGGTTGTGCGCTGGACTCGCCCACCGCCTTGAGGCCGGCGAGATGAATGACCGCAGTCACGTCGTGGGCGCGCAGGATCTGGTAGATCGCCTCTTCATTGCGAATATCGGCATGCCGGAAAATGACCGGTCGCCCGCAGATGGCTCGTATCCGTTCGAGAGAGGCGCTGTTGCTGTTGGAAAGATTGTCGACCGCGACGACATCGAGCCCGGCGTCGAGTAGGGCGACAGCGATGTGGGATCCGATATAGCCGGCACCGCCGGTCAACAAGATCATTTCCGCTTCCGTTTCGCGTCTGCGTGGTCAATGCTCGCCGCGCGCGGGAAATCATCCCGCGCGGTGATGCCGATGCGCCAGACCGGACGAGTCTCAGCTATTTCCGCAGTCGGATCGCCCCGTCGGCTTTTGAACTCATGTCCTTGCGGGTATGGCCGTTGGTGAGGGAGACCTCGAAGTAGTTCTCCGCATGGTCGATCGCGCCAAGTGGCGCCGGCCGGCCCGCTCTCGCAATCTTGGGAATTTCCCGGCCAGGTGGGAGGAGCCGCTCGGTTACGTCAACGATCTGATGCGCCGAACTGCTGTTTCTCGACCAAGCCGCAGATCGATGGTTCAATCCCCAGATTGCTGCCTGCGTTCTGTTTTGAACCCGAATCTTGCGAAGGATCGCCTTGATGTGAACCTTCACCGTGGCTTCGGCAATCTTGATCTTGCGCGCAATGCACTTGTTGGAATCGCCTTCAATCAGGCACTGCACAATTGAAACTTCCCGCGGCGAAAGTTGCTGAGCCAGCGTGTCATCTGCCGTTGCGACGGCATGATCGTCATCGTTGGGTACAGGAGCATCGTCCACCTCGCGTTTCTCGGTCTCGAGAGCGGACTCCAAGAATGCCGGCGGGAATACCGTCCCACCCATCATGACGAGTTCGATGGACTTGATGAACGCGTCGCAGTTCATCACGTCGATGAAATATCCGGTGGCGCCGGCTCGGAATGCGGCAACCAGATCATTCAGATGAAAGTGATCCGCGACAACTGCGACACGTGCATCCGCGTGACGGCGCTTGAACGAGTCGATTTGCTCGACTGTCGGGCGAAAATCATCGCCACTATGAACGATGAGGAACAATGACGGACTCGCGGGGGCTTTCTGAAGCGCCTCATCGCTGGGCCAATCATCGGCGTCGTATATCGAGGTTAGGACGAAATTCTCCGAATTTAGAATTCTTGCAAGGCCTTCTTTGCGAAGACTATTTTCACCAACCAGTGCAATGGCAAAAGGATATCGTCGTCTCATGGAAACTCTCCCGGACGCTACAATGATACAAGCGGTTGAAGGGTTGAACCCGATTCATTTTTGGTGGCCCGCCCAGCTGAAAAGAACGACGTAAAAACAAGCTTCCTCAGATTCGGTCGATAGAACAAACCTGGGACGAAAAGCGCTTAACCCACTCAGAAAATATTTAAGAATGTTAGATGCTAATCCCCAATATCCCTATATACCGTTGGTTATAGGCATTTGGGGCCGCCAAACTGACGAGGGTGGTCTCTCGGTCCCGGTCGACAGGCACTCGCTGAGGGTGCCTCGGATCGTCGCTGCGATTACGCGTTGTGGAATCTGGTTATCGGCGCGCTCCAGGCGGTAGATTCACGGGACCAAACGACAACAAAACCTTACTGAAATATCTCATATTGGAGTAGCTTATTAATGACATTGGGCGCCGATCTGAACTGAGGGGGATTGAGGGTTGATCGGAAATGCATTTCAGTCGTGTAGTCATTGCCAGTAGATATCCAGTCGTTTTATTGGGTCTGAACTGCCTGCTCGAAGCAGAGCGTGATTTCAAAGTTGTTGCTCGCTGCAATGATATTGCGAGCTGCTTCAAGGCAATACAGAGCCTCGCGCCCGACATCGCCATTTTGGACATGTCGATGCCTGACATTTCTGGGCAGGCCATGCTCGAGGTCGCAAACTCCGGGGCGCTTGGTGTGCGGCTCGTGTTTCTTGCCGCCTCGGTTGAGGATCGCGATCTCGCCATGCTCGCAGCAGCGGGAGCTTGCGGTGTTCTTCTGAGCGAGGAGGAGCCCGAAACGCTCTTGCAGACGTTGCGGCAAGTCGCCGACGGCCAGAAGACATTGCCTCCGCCCTCGTACGAAGAAGCCATCCCTTATGCGCAAACGACGATCCCGGAGAAATATCTTGCGGTGCTGACGGACCGCGAGCGTCAGATCATGCGTTTGGTGTCGGAGGGCTTGTCGAACAAGGAGATTGGCCGCCGTCTGAAGGTGGCCGACGGTACCATCAAGGTTCATCTGCACCACATCTTCCGCAAGCTCGAGATCAGCAACAGGACCGTCCTTGCTACGCTTGCCGTCTCATATTCCGGGCCGACCGGGTCTCCATCCGTCGAATAGCGGCGACGGACCGGCGTTTTTCATCGAGCTTCATGCGCGATGATCATCCCCGCTAGGCCAACGGGCTGTCTGTCCGCCTGGAGATTACGGAAAACGAGCGTCTCAAGGCAGTTGCGATGAAAACGCCTGCACAACAGCCGGCGCCTTTGACGAACATGTCCTTTACGTATCCATGTCTGTCGGGGAGCAGTCTTTGGATGAGTTCGAAGCCGACGACCATAGCGAGAAGGACGAGCAGGATTGGCAGCACGTGCTTCGGATAGGCGAGCGAAAAGGCGACCCCGACAATGAACAGAGCTGCAAAACGATCGATGTTCGCCGATATCAACGTGTGCGGACGGAATGCCAGCGGTGTATCGGTGACGATGAAGAGGCCTAGGATCAAACCCCAAGCCAAGCATCGGAATACGGTTTGCGTCATCCCTTGTGGTTCAGCAAGAGCGCAGTAACCTGGTTTCATCATTCGCATTCGCAACTACTCTTCAGGCGCGGCCGTTTTAAAGAGATGGATCGTCGTTGCACGATGGGGGCAAGCTCAACTGCGGATCACCATGGCGGGCTAGGGTTTTGCCAAGCCACTGGCCAATGTCTCTGGATCCGATGACCCGTTTGGGCCGGTATGGGTTGATCGTTCCAGCTGAAAGTCTCTCGATGCGCTGGTCCTCCGCCAGTTTCCTTGTGAACTGCTTCGCATCCTGTTCGGATACGAATGTCGCAGTCCTTCGTGCGTGCCTGTCGGGCGGAGCATCGCGTTGATCAATGAAGGAGACGTACCAGATGTGCCTTGCTGTCATGCGGGACCTCCGAGGTCAGGTCTAGGCGCGAATACAAATTCGAGACACCAGGCGGTGATATCTGAAAGCTGATCGGCAGAAAGCTTCTTCTCCATTGTGTAGTCGTGATTGCTTTCTGCGAGCCAAAGCAGGCCGGCGATTGGTCCGTCCGCAATGGACGGGAATTGCAGCTTTCGCTCAGCGTGTCGCCGGGGCTTTCAGAGTACTCCTCCTGGACATCAAGCTTGCACGCTTCGTTCCATCGCGAAGTTTGAAGATGGCCACGAGGCGCCGCAGGCGAGCGCTGCGTTCGCTGCTATTCATGCCGCAATGGAAAACTGAAGGACGAACAGTGACTGGCCGCCCGGCTCGGGGCTGTCGCTGATTTCGACATGCCAGCGAAGATGACGCAAGAATGGCTCCGTCACGTCGTGCTTGAGTATCTCGCCGCTCAGTTCAATCGCCGTCGTCCGTGCGGCGAAAATGTCGGGAAGATCCAGGCCGACATCATCGAGCACTGAATGGCCGCCGTGGATATGAAAAAAATACCGCGGCATTGGTGTCTCCGGATGAGGCGAACATTCCGACGACTGCGACGAGTTCGACGCATCAAAGTGGTGTCATCGCACCACGGTGAGGCGGACGGCAAGCCGCTATTCTAGGAGGGCGGATCATCATTGTTGGGTACCCCGACGTGGACCTGCACCATCATCGGTTCGGAAGGTCGAGCGACGCATCGGGTCGACAGAGGAGACCAGCCGAATTCGTGTTGGCTTGTCGGCAATGAGCCAGCGATTCGGTCATCGTGATTTCGAGACAATGGCAAGCGGCCGGCGGGAAGCAGAGAGCGCCGCTCGTCACCGCGAATAAAATCACGCCGTTACAGAAGCTGAGGCAGGCGGCCGACCAGCGGGAAACGGCTGCGGACCACCGGACGCGCCGAGATCTCTCGGATGGTCAGGGAAGCGTGCGGCAATGCCTAGCACCCGAAGCTAACGAGCAGCATTTTCACGACGGCCCGTGGTGCTCGCCAGCGACGCCGGCGATCAATTATTTGTGCGGTGCGGCAATATTGATATTGCATTGCAATAATAGCTGACTAACTCTGCTTCTCACGTGCCACTGAGGAGCCTTCCGTGATCAAGATTTCCCTCTCCACCCTTGCCGCCGCTCTCGCGATCGCAACCGCCGCGTCCGCTGCGGAGCTTCCGACCTATGAGGCTGCGGGCCTGCCGATCTCGGCGGTGCAGGCCGGCGTGATTGGCGCCGCCAACGCCCGCGAGCAGGCGCCTGTTGCGACCACATCGGCGACGCCGCATCAGCTCAGCGTTCTGACGCCCCGCAACAAGATGACGACCGCGCGGGCCGCTGCCCGCACCGACCGCTCGGTCCACTGATCGGCATAGCCGTTCCCCGGGAGGCCCGCGACGACGTCGCGGGCCTTCGGCGGGCCAATCCTCCTAGACCAAAATAGATCGCGCCGCCGCCAGGTCGCGCTTGCCGGCGGGTGATACGCCTCACGCCGTTGGCGCGAACTCCCGCAGGTGGAGTTTGATTGCGGCGTCGACCCTCGTCCGGGTGATCGACCTGAGGCAGTCGCCGAGGTCGAGAAATGGTGGCCGATCGTCAAGTCGGCGAATATCAAGGCGGAATAGCTACAACGATGATTTTCGGCGTGATCGGCAGATGCGCGTTAAGGCATCCGCTGTCATGGCAGGGCTGGCAGCTTGCAGGCTCGGCACTGGAAATCGTCGCCGCGCTCGTCGGCGCGAACTTCGAATTCCTCCGAAACCCGAACAATTCGGTTGCGAAGCGGGGCGACCTCGGAAAGCTCAGCGTGGCCCGTGCGTCGGCATTTCGGGCACCGCAGGATCTCAATCCAGTAGGTTTGGGTCATGACGTCGTCTGCAAACGCTCGCGCAATGATAACCCCGTCTGGCGCGAAGAAAATTGATCCAGCTCAAAAGCGCGGCCGCATCTCCTCCAATTCCGCACCTGTTCAAACGCCAAAGCGCGTTTCGAGGCCCCGGGGCGAGCGCTGCTCAAATCGGTGAAAACCCTGACCGCGTTAACCTTTGATTAACCATGCGGTCCGATTGTTAACCATTCGACAAGACAACCGAGTCAGGGGCGATGGACGCAACTCAACAGGTCGCACGTCAGCAGGTCCGCATGCGCGGCCGTTCCTACGTTGCGTTCGTTTTCTCGCCGGTCGTGCCTGTCGTGTCCTGGCTGGCCGAGATCGACGCGACGCTGGCGAAGTCGCCGGGCTTCTTCACCGGCAAGCCCATCGTGCTCGACCTCTCGGCGGTCGATCTCAGCCAGACCGCGATCGCGCATCTGATCGGCAGCCTCGGTGAGCGCAACATCCGCATCCTCGGCATCGAGGGCGTCGACGAATCGAAGCTCGGCGCCAACATGCCGCCGCTTCTGACCGGCGGCCGGGCCTGCGCGATCACCCATGTCGAGCCGCAGAAGCCGCAGGTGCAGGAAAAAAACAAGGACAAGACCAAGCTGCCGTCGCTGCTGCTGGAGAGCCCGGTCCGTTCCG
Organism: Bradyrhizobium sp. 33ap4; assembly: GCF_032654765.1. Classification (NCBI taxonomy): domain Bacteria; kingdom Pseudomonadati; phylum Pseudomonadota; class Alphaproteobacteria; order Hyphomicrobiales; family Nitrobacteraceae; genus Bradyrhizobium; species Bradyrhizobium sp. 33ap4. Next base: position 164,707 of record NZ_JAUMTJ010000010.1, read on the forward strand.
GCCAGTCGATCGTGTTTGCCGAGGGCGACGTCACCGTGCTCGGCTCGGTCGGCTCCGGCGCCGAGATCGTCGCCGGCGGCTCGATCCATGTCTACGGCACGCTGCGCGGCCGGGCGATGGCCGGCATCAACGGCAATTCGGCGGCCCGCATCTTCTGCCAGAGGATCGAGGCCGAGCTGCTCGCGATCGACGGCTACTACCAGACTGCGGAAGAAATCGCCGACAGCTTGCGCAACCGGCCCGCCCAGGCGTGGCTCGAGGGCGAAATGCTGCGCATTACACCATTGAACTGACCGACCACAAGGAGAGAGAGAATGGCCAAGGTATTGGTCGTGACGTCTGGGAAGGGCGGGGTCGGCAAAACGACCTCAACCGCCGCGCTCGGCGCGGCGCTCGCGCAAATGGGTCAGAACGTCGTCGTCATCGATTTCGACGTCGGCCTGCGTAACCTCGATCTGGTGATGGGCGCGGAGCGTCGGGTGGTGTTCGACCTCATCAACGTGGTGCAGGGCGTCGCCAAGCTGCCGCAGGCGCTGATCCGCGACAAGCGGCTGGAGAATCTCTGGCTGCTGCCGGCGTCGCAGACCCGCGACAAGGACGCGCTGAGCGACGAGGGCGTCAAGCACGTGATCGCCGACCTCAAGACCAAGTTCGACTGGATCCTGTGCGACAGCCCGGCCGGCATCGAGCGCGGCGCGACGCTCGCGATGCGCTACGCCGACGAGGCCGTTATCGTCACCAATCCGGAAGTGTCGTCGGTTCGCGACTCCGACCGCATCATCGGCATGCTCGATTCCAAGACGGTCCGCGCCGAGCGCGGCGAGCGCGTCGAGAAGCATCTTCTGGTCACCCGCTATGATGCCGGCCGCGCGGCGCGCGGCGAGATGCTGTCGATCGACGATATCCTGGAGATCCTTGCGACTCCCTTGCTCGGCATCGTCCCGGAAAGCCAGGACGTGCTGCGCGCCTCCAATGTCGGCTGTCCGGTCACGCTGAACGCAGCAAGCAGCGCGCCGGCGCGGGCCTATACCGACGCGGTACGCCGCCTGATGGGCGAGGCGGTGGAGATGACCGTGCCGGTTCAACGCAAGGGACTGATGGATCGGCTACTGCGACGGAGGGCGGCATGATGAACGTAATGCGGCTGTTCGGCGGCCGCGCCGCATCGGCGCCCGTCGCGCGGGAGCGGTTGCAGATCCTGCTTTCGCATGAGCGTGGCCGGACCGGCGCGCCAGATCTCCTGGAGACACTTCGCTCGGAAATCCTGAGCGTGGTTTCCAAGCATATCGACGTCGACCCCGACAAGGTCGTGGTCCGGATGGACCGTGGCAAGTTCGTCTCGATGCTCGAGGTCGACATCGAGGTTCCCAATGGCGTGCAACGATCGAAGATGGTGGCGGCCACATGACGGCAGACAGCGATAGTCACATTGCCTGGCAGCGCGCGCAGCTCAAGAAGCTGCGGGCGGCGTTGAGGGCGATCGAGGCCGATCAGCTCGGCAAGGCCAATTGCGGCCGCGCGACGCAGATGACGATCGACGAATTGCAGCGCAAGATCGGCGAGTCGGGCCGCTGCATCGCGGAGTACGAGCGCCGCACCCGTCGCCCGCTGGCGACGGATCTCGGCAGCCTCGCCAGCGTCAGCTGGACGCACTGGAACGCCAACATGCCGATGGCCAAGGCGCCGCGCCATCGCGCGTGATGCGATAGTCTATCCCGTCGTCATTGCGAGCCACCCGGTCGGCGCAAGGCGCCGCCGGATGACAGGCTCCGCGAAGCAATCCATTTTTCCGCATAGGCGGCTCGATGGATTGCTTCGTCGCTATCGCTCCTCGCAATGACGTGGAGAGAGCAGCGGCCTACAGCAAAAAAGCCAGCGCGCTCTCGCAACTATCCTCGATCTTGAGGGTGAGCAACTCGTCGGCGCGGGTGCGGCCTAGATTGACGGCGGCAATCGGCAGGCCGTGCTGCTCTGCCATCCGGACGAAGCGAAAGCCGGAATAGACCATCAGCGAGGAGCCGACCACCAGCACGGCGTCGGCCTGCTCGAGATGCGCCTGCGCCGACGCGACCGTATCGCGCGGCACGTTCTCGCCGAAGAACACCACATCGGGTTTCAGCACGCCGCCGCAGGCTTCGCAGGCCGGCACCACGAACGACGAAAAATCTTGCTCGAGATCGGCGTCGCCGTCGGGAGCGTCGGCGGCATCGAGCGTGAGCCAGGCGGGGTTTCGTTGCGCGAGCTCGTGCTGGAATTGTTCGCGCGGCATCGTCGCGCCGCAGCCGAGGCAGCGCACCACGTCTAATCGGCCGTGCAGGTCGATCACCCGCCGGCTGCCGGCGGCCTGGTGCAGGCGGTCGACGTTCTGGGTCAGCAGCAGCTCGCAGCGCCCCTGCTGTTCGAGCTTGGCCAGCGCGCGATGCGCGCCGTTCGGCGCGGCGCGGCCGAACCGCCGCCAGCCCACCATGCTGCGCGCCCAGTAGCGCTGCCGCGTCGCCGCCTCGCCCAAGAACGCCTGGATGGTGACCGGGCGCGTCCGCTTCCAGTTGCCGTCGCTGTCGCGATAATCAGGAATGCCGGAATTGGTGCTGCAGCCGGCTCCGGTCAGGACAAACAGGCGCTGGTGGCCGGCGACGAAATCCTCGAGGGCGGGGTGTGGCATGGCAGCACATCTAGCGCGGGGCACGCATCTGCGCCAGATGTGGGGCCTGCCGCGAGCGGACCTTTCACGCCGCCTCTGCGTTGACGGCATGGCACCCGAGGCGTGGTGCTGCGCGCGCCTGTTTGCCTGGCGCAATTGCCGACGGAGTGATCGATGCGGCCGGGATTCATCGTCGTCGTTTGCGGGCTGATGTCGTTGGCGTCATCGCCGTCCCATGGTCAGGATGCGGGCGTGTCCGGCGAGCAGGCGTTCAACAATTCCTGCCGCACCTGCCACACGGTCAAGGACGGCGACAACCGCGTTGGCCCGAACCTGCACAATGTGGTCGGCCGCAAGGCCGGATCGGTTGCGAACTTTCCTTATTCGGAGGCGATGAAATCATCCGACATCGTCTGGGATGAGAGCACGCTGCTGCGCTTCATCGAAGATCCCGAGGCCGTGGTGTCGGGCAACGGCATGAAGCCGTATACCGGCGTGCGCTCGGCGGAGGATCGCGCCAGGATCGTGGCGTTCCTGAAATCCCCCGGCAAGTGACCGTTGGCGGTAGGCCGGTCTCACTTTGCCGGCACGACGAAGACCTGGCCGGGATAGATCAAATTGGGATTGCGGATCTGCTGCGAATTGGCCCGATAAATCACGGCGTAGCGCTGTCCGGCGCCGAATGCGCGCTGGCTGATCCGCCACAGGCTGTCGCCGCGGGCGACGGTGGTCGTGGTGATCTTCGGCACGATCACAGCGGAGGCGGACTTCACATCGGATGCGGTGGCGGTTGCCGCCGCGGCGAGCTGCGGTTTGGCGATATCCGCACGGCCGGACGAGGTTGGCGATGCCGGGATCGATGCGGTCGTCATCGTGTCCGGAACGTTGAATGGCACCTCGGCACGCGCGCGGACCTTGCCGGAAGTGGGGTCGACGTCGTCAAGCCGCACCTGATAGTTGCCGGCCGTCACGCCCTTGTTGATCGTGACCGAGAGGTGCCCCGCCTCGTCGGCCGTCGCGGACGTGATCAAGCTGCCGTTGAGATAGAGCCTGACGGTCGCGCCGGGAGCTGCCTGACCGCTCACATGGAGCTTGCCGTCCGGTTCGGTTTCGACGGCCTCGATGGCCACTTTCCCAGCGGCCGGCGCCGTGGCCGCAGGTTGCGACAGCACGCGGACCGGTTTGTCCGGTGCCATCAGCGCCACCATCGGCCGCTCTCGCGTCGCAGCCTCGAGCGCCACCGCCACGCTTTGCTTGGAGGTCACCTGCTTGCCGTCGCGCGTCATGCGCAGGGTGAGGTCATAGTTTCCCGGCGGAAGCGGGCGCGGGACCATGACGAACTGGCCGGACTTGTCCACCACGACGCGATCGTGCACCTCGCCATTGCGCAGCAGTTCCACCGTCGTGCCCGGTAGCGCCCGGCCGGCAACAACGGTCTCGCCGGTCGGCTCGATGTTGACGACGTCGAACTCCGGCACCGCGTCGCCGCCTGGTGCCGGCGCCGGTCCCGCCAGCACGTCGGCCAAGGCCGCGGTCTCGGTTTGTGCCTTTGCCAGCGCGGTCTTGTTTTGGTCTCGCGCCGGAGCCGCTGGCGCGGATGGTGCCGTCGCCGTCAAAGGCGTGCTCCCGCCCAGGATTTGCTGGGTTTGGCGGATGCCGAAGACGAGCGCCGCCGTGCCGCCGGCGGCAAGTGCCAGCAACGGAATGACCAGTCGGATCGCCGTGGCGTTCATGATTGTCATCCGCGGATGATGTCCCCCGCGCATCCGCGCGCGACCCCCGCCCCCCGCGGGGATTTAGTGAGAGACTGCGCCGGTTTGCGCCGGCCATCAAGTCGGATGAAGGGATTACTTCTCTCGGGCAGGCCGGCCGATCTGGCGGCTCGCGGCGCCCGGCCCGGGTCGGGATCACGTCAGGTTCAAAATTCCAGCGCCGCATTGTCCACCACCTCCTTCATGACGAAGAAGGTGCGGGTCTGCCGCACGCCGGGCAGCGCGATCAGCTGATCGCCATGGATGCGCTTGAAGTCGTCGACGTCGCCGGCGCGGATCTTGAGGAAGTAGTCGAAATCGCCGGCGACGAGGTGGCAGTCGAGCACGCATTTGAGCTTCGCCACCGCCTGCTCGAAGCTCGCAAAGCTTTCCGGTGTCGAGCGGTCGAGCACGACGCCGACCATCACCAACGTGCCCTTGCCGAGCTTGCGCGGCGCCACCATGGCGCGGACGCCGCTGAGATAACCCTCGTCGAACAGCGCTTGCGTCCGGCGATGGCAGGTGGCGGGGCTGACGCCGACCTGATCGGCCAGCTCGGCATTGCTGAGCCGGCCGTTCTTTTGCAGCAATCTCAACATCTTGAGGTCGATGCGGTCGAGTCGGGCGGACATGGAAGAATCTCTCACTATTGGTCGATTTCATGAGAGAAAATATACCATCAGGGCCAGATCCGGCAATCTTCGGCAATTGTGCGAGCTGAGTTAGAGAGCACCTTTCGCGCCAGGGGTGATAGCTGTGGCCGCCGTTTCAGACCACCAAAGAGGATGCCAGCATGCTGGAGAAGTTCGCGCGCTATCCACTCACATTCGGGCCGACTGCCATCGAGAAGCTCGATCGGCTGTCAAAGCATCTCGGCGGCAAGGTCGAGCTCTATGCCAAGCGCGAGGATTGCAATTCCGGGCTCGCCTATGGCGGCAACAAGCTGCGCAAGCTCGAATACATCATCCCCGATGCGATCGCCTCCAATGCTGACACGCTGGTCTCGATCGGCGGCGTGCAGTCGAATCACACCCGCATGGTCGCGGCCGTCGCGGCCAAGATCGGCATGAAGTGCCGGCTGGTGCAGGAAAGCTGGGTGCCGCATGAGGACGCGGTCTATGATCGCGTCGGCAACATCCTGCTTTCGCGCGTCATGGGCGCCGATGTGCGGCTGGTCGACGAAGGCTTCGACATCGGCATCCGCAAGAGCTGGGAGCAGGCGATCGAGGAGGTCAAGGCCGCGGGCGGCAAGCCCTACGCGATTCCGGCCGGCGCCTCCGTGCACAAATTTGGCGGGCTCGGCTATGTCGGGTTCGCCGAGGAGGTGCGCGCGCAGGAGCGCCAGCTCGGCGTCAAGTTCGACTACATCATCGTCTGCACGGTGACCGGCTCGACCCATGCCGGCATGCTGGTCGGCTTCGCCGCCGATGGGCGCGCGCGCAACGTGATCGGCATCGACGGTTCGTTCACGCCCGCGCAGACCAAGGCGCAGGTGCTGTCGATCGCGCAGAACACCGCAAAGCTCGTCGAGCTCGGCCGCGACATCGTCGAGGATGATGTCGTGCTGATCGAGGACTACGCCTATCCCGCCTACGGCGTGCCGTCGGAGGAGACGAAGGAGGCGATCCGGCTCAGCGCGCGGCTCGAAGGCATGATCACCGACCCCGTCTATGAGGGCAAGTCGATGCAGGGCATGATCGATCTGGTGCAGAAGGGTTATTTCCCGGCCGGATCGAAGGTGCTCTACGCCCATCTCGGCGGCGCACCGGCGCTCAACGGCTACGCCTACGCGTTCAGGAACGGCTGAGGCGGGCGGGCCTCTGATTTCGTGGCTTCGTAGCCCGGATGAAGCGAAGCGCATCCGGGTAGGTCTCTCGGCGGCGCGAGATCCCCGGATTTGGCGGAGCCTGTCATCGGGCGCGCGTTCGCGCGACCCGTTGGCTGCATCCGGGCTATGCATTCTTACCTCCCCTTGAAAAGGGGAGGTCGCTTTGCTCGCAGAGCAAAGCGGGTGGGGATCTGCTCTCTCCGCTTGCAGCGTCGCCTGTAGCTGACCCCCATCCCGACCTTCCCCCTTTCAGGGGGAAGGGGAAGAGAAGTCCGTAGATGGGGTAACGGGCCGGCCGCCCGCTCGCTACGGCGCAATTTGGAAGCGCGCTCGCGAGCGGCCTGTTGGTTG
>NZ_JAUMTJ010000011.1:0-170970 GCF_032654765.1 Bradyrhizobium sp. 33ap4
GTTCGCGTGAAGAAAACGCGTCAAAACAAGAATCTAGAGCTTCGGTTCTGATTCAATCAGAACCGAAAATGCTCTAGGCCGCTGCCACATTGCCGAGGTTCAACTGATCGAAGCCGCAGCGCGCCACGCTGCGGCTTCTTCCGTAGGTGCGACGACAATCCGTGCTTTTACGGGCACGGCGATTCGCGCCGATGCTCTTCCGCCGAGCCGGCTGTTGCCGTTTCCCGGTCCGGATGGACACGTTCAACCGGTGCGAGAGCAGCGGTATTGTGGTGCAAATGCAACACCCGCAAGTCAACATGCGGCAAGATGGCTAGAACGCCTAAAAAGGCGGCACATGCATGTCTTTTTGGCTTCACGGTACCGTGCATGAGCCTCAGATTGGCCACACGCGATTTAGTTGCAGTCCGTTATCGCGCGCCCTGGGGGGCCACCGGAGCTGGGCTGTCTGAACAGGTAGATGGGGATCGTCATGAAGAAACTGGCTTTGTTAGCAACGGCGCTAGCAATGATTTCGAGCTCGGCAATGGCAGCTGACATGGCGGTGAAGGCCGTCAAGGCGCCGCCGCCGGCTCCCTTCGATCCTTGGGACATCGCCTTTGGCGCCGGCATCATGAGCGACTACATCTTCCGCGGCGTCACCCAGTCCAACCACAATCCGTCGGTCACCGCCTATTTCGAGCCGCGCTACAACGTCAGCAAGGACCTGCAGCTCTACGTTGGTACGTCGACCGAAAGCATCTCCTTCGCCAACCGCGCCGCGGCTGAAGTCGACGTCTACGGCGGTATCCGCCCGACCTTCGGCGCCTTCGCCTTCGACATCGGTGTCTGGGGTTACCTGTATCCGGGCGGGACCTGCTACTACGGCGGCGGTGCGGTGGCCGACTTCGCCGGCAATCCGCTGAGCGCCGACTGCCAGGCCAACACCCTCACCAACCTCGCCGTCATGAAGAAGGACGTCTCGTTCTTCGAAGTCTATGGCAAGGCGACCTGGACCATCAACGACAACTGGGCGTTCACCATCAACGAATACTACTCGCCGAACTTCCTCAACACCGGCGCCTGGGGCAACTACTCCTCGATCATCGGCAAGTACACTGCGCCGAGCACCGTGTTCGGCAGCAGCGGCGTCGGCATGTACGTGTCGGGTGAGTTCGGCCGGCAGTGGCTCGGCACCTCCGACAGCTTCTACGGCGTCCCGGCGTTTCCGAACGGCATCAAGTATGCCGACTACAACACCTGGAACATCGGCATCGGCTTCACCTACAAGGTGTTCACGCTCGATCTGCGCTACTCCGACACCGACATGTCGAAGGGTGATTGCAGCGCCTTCACCAGCGACTTCACCGCGGGCGGAACCACTGCCGTCACCCCGATCAATCCGGGTGGCACGAGCTCCAACTGGTGCGGCGCGGCCGGCATCGCCAAGCTCTCGGTCGACCTGACCGCGATGTCCAACCTGAAGTAATCTCTCCTCCGGGGATCGAGGGGCGGCAGAGCAATCTGCCGCCCTTTTGTTTTTGGCCGGCCAGGTCTGATCGGCACAAGGCGGACAATAGCTAAAGGCGCTCGCGAGACCTGTGGGCTGCCCCCGCCGGGGTCAGCGGCAAGCCGTGGCCGCGGCTGACCCCTAATGCCGTTTACGACGCGGCGACCTTGACCGCGTCGCGCAGGATGAAGCGGTCGCCGTCGCGGACCAGCGTGACATTGCGCTGATGGAAGGTGTCGAGCGTCGAGCGGTGGCCGATCGAAACCACCGTGGTGCCGGGCAGCTTCTCGGCAACCAGCCTGTACAGCGCGGCTTCCGCCGGCTCGTCGAGCGAGGCCGTCGCCTCGTCGAGGAACAGGAACTGCGGCGCATGCAGCAGCGCCCGCGCGATGCCGAGCCGCTGCTGCTCGCCGAGCGACAGCATCCGGTTCCAGTGCGCCTGTTCCTCGAGCCGCGACGCAAGCTGCGGCAGTCCGACGGCGGTGAGAACCTCGCGGACCCGTCCCGCATCGAATTGCCTGGCCTCGCCCGGATAGACGACGGCGTCATGCAGCGAGCCGATCGGCAGATAGGGACGTTGCGGCAGCATCATCAGGCTGGCATTGGCCGGGATCTCGATCGCGCCGTCGCCGAACGGCCAGATGCCGGCGATCGCGCGGAATAGCGTCGACTTGCCGGCGCCGGAGGGGCCGGTCATCAGCGTGCGCTCGCCCTTGCGGAAGCCGAACCGGTCCGCGTTCAGCAGCGGCGTGCCGTCCGGCAGCCGCAGCACTAGGTTTTCTAGGCTGACGGCGCCGTCGCCCGGCGTCGCCGTGACATGAATTCGGTCGTCGCGCTTGGCGAGGTTTGATGCCGCCGCGATCCCTGCCTCGAATCCATCGAGGCGGTTCACCACGGCCTGCCATTCGGCCAGTTGACGATAGATGCTGACGAAGTACGAGAACGCGCCCTGGACGTTCGAAAACGCCGATGCGGTCTGCATCATGCCGCCGAGCTGGATCTTTTGCGCAAAGTAGGCCGGCGCCACCAGCACATAGGGGAAGATCACCGAGGCCTGATTATAGCTCGCCGTGAACGCGGTGATCTTCTTGGTCCGGTTCATCAGGGCGATCCAGTTCTCCACCACGCGTCCGAAGCGAACGCGCAGGCGCTCGCGCTCGGCCGGTTCGCCCTGCAGCAGCGCGATCTGCTCGGAGTTTTCCCGCACGCGCACCAGGTTGAAGCGGAAATCGGCTTCATATTGCTGCTGCTTGAAATCGATGCCGACCAGCGGCCAGCCGATCAGATGGGTCAGCACGGTGCCGAGCACCGAGTAGATCAGCGCGCACCAGACAAGGTAGCCGGGAATTGAATATTCCGTGCCGAACAAATGCAGCGGCGCCTCATTGGAAAGGCCCCACAGCAGGGTGAGAAAAGACGCCAGCGTGACGACCGAGCTCAACAGGCCGAGGCCGAGCGTGAGCGTGCGGTCGACGAACAGCTTGACGTCGTCGGTCATGCGCTGGTCGGGGTTGTCGGCCGCGTCGCCCTGCAGCTGCATCCTGTAGTGTTTGGCCTGATGCAGCCAGTCCCCGAGATAGTGTGTGGTCATCCATTGCCGCCAGCGGATCTGCAGCCATTGATTGAGGTAGAGCTGGTAGACCGCCAGCAGGATGAAGAACGCGACGACGACGCAGAAATAGATGATCTCGCTGACGAAGGAATCCCAATTGCGTTCCTGCAGCGCGTTGTAGAAGCGGTTGTTCCACTGCGTGATCAGAACGTTGATGCCCACGATCGCCAGTTCGATCGCGATGACCGCCGCAAGCAGCCCCCGGCCGGCCCATTTGTCCTCGGAGTTGAAATAAGGCGAGGCGATGCGCCACACCGTCGCGAGCGTCGAGCGAATGTTGTTCACAGATTATCGTCTCCGGGGAAGGGGCCGCAAAGGCCTGAAGAATCGGGACAATCGGGGTAGTCCTCGACTAAAGTCGTAGTTCTGGCATGCAAGCGTTGGCTTGTCCCGGCAATCGAGTCAATCCTAGCATGAGGACAACGGCGAGGGGCGGGGGACCTTCGATTTTTCGCGAGGATGTGAGCGATCCTTACCGATCGTTCATTCGCGAGCCGGGGCTGCAGCTTTTCCGACGGACTCCCGCAATCGCACCAGTCGCGCCTGCCCGCATGCAGGCCGGCGCGCTGCATAAAAATGTGGGGAGGATCCCGAGATGAACACCTGGAATCAAATTTACAACCCGCTGGGCAATGCGGCGCTGTCGACGGTCGCGGCCGCCATTCCCGTGGTCACGCTGCTGGTCCTGATCGCCAGCGGCAAGGTGAAGGCGCACATTGCGGCCATCATCGCCGTGATCGTGACCAACCTGATCACGATCTTCGTCTTCACCATGCCGGCCAACATGTCGATCCGCGCCACCCTGCTCGGCGTGATCACCGGGTTCTTCCCGATCGGCTGGATCGTGCTCAACGTCATCTTCCTCTACCAGGTCACGGTGAGGTGCGGGAAGTTCGAGCTGCTCAAGCGCGCGGTCGGCGGCGTCACCGAGGACCGGCGGTTGCAGCTGCTGTTGATCGCGTTCTCGTTCGGCGCCTTCTTCGAGGGCGCCTCCGGGTTCGGCACGCCGGTCGCGATCACCGGCGCGGTGCTGATCGGGCTCGGCTTCTCGCCGCTCGCTGCGTCCGGCCTGTCGCTGATCGCCAACACGGCACCCGTTGCCTACGGTGCGCTCGGCACGCCGATCCAGGGCCTCGCCTCGGTCACCGGGCTCGACCCCTACATCCTCGGCGCGATGGTCGGCCGGCAGCTGCCGCTGTTCTCGCTGATCGTGCCGTTCTGGGTGGTGTGGGCGTTTGCTGGCTGGCGCGGCATGAAGGAGGTATGGCCAGCGATCCTGGTCACCGGCGTGTCGTTTGCGGTCCCGCAATTCGTGATCTCGAACTACATCAATCCCTGGATCGTCGACATCGGCGCCTCGCTGATTTCGATGGGCGCCCTGATCCTGTTCCTGAAGGTCTGGCAGCCGCGGCAGCTCTGGCTGTCGCCGGCGCTGCGCGGCCGCGATGAATCGGCGGCGACGATGGCCGCCGCACCTCCGCTCGACAAGACGCCGCTGACCCAGGGCGAAATGTGGAGCGCGCTGCTGCCGTGGATCATCGTCTGCATCCTGATGCTGATCTGGGGCAACGGTGCCTTCAAGGCCTGGGCGAACGCCAACTTCGTCTGGAACTATCCGGTCCCCGAGCTCGACAAGCTGATCTTCAAGGTGCCGCCGGTGGCCGCCAAGCCGACGCCGGAAGGCGCCGTGTTCGGCTTCACCTACCTGTCGTTCACCGGCACCGGCATGCTGATCGCCGCGATCATCTCGGGTCTGTTGATGGGCTTCTCGCCGCTCAAGCTGATCGCCGAGTATGGCCGCACCATCCGCATCTGCGCGATCTCGCTGATCACGATCTCGGCGATGCTGGCGATCGGCACGCTGACCCGGCTGTCCGGCGTCGACGCCACGCTCGGCCTCGCCTTCGCGGCGACCGGCGTGCTCTATCCCTTCTTCGGCACCTTGCTCGGCTGGCTGGGCGTGGCGCTGACCGGATCGGATACCGCGTCGAACGTGCTGTTCGGCAATCTGCAGAAGATCACCTCCGAGCAGCTCGGCCTGTCGCCGATCCTGATGGCGGCGGCGAACTCCTCGGGCGGCGTGATGGGCAAGATGATCGACGCGCAATCGATCGTGGTCGCCTCGACCGCGACCAACTGGTACGGCCACGAGGGCTCGATCCTGCGCTACGTGTTCCTGCACTCGATCGTGCTGGCGTGTCTGGTCGGTCTGTTCGTGACCCTGCAGGCCTATGTCTATCCGTTCACGATGCTGGTGCTGAAATAGCGCCACGACGCATTTGGCGAACCAGGAATCCCCGCGAGCGGACAGCTCGCGGGGATTTGCTTTTCCAGCACATTTTGCGGCGTTGCCAATCTGGCCAATCGCGTTCTGCTCCCATAGAAGGGGCCCGCAGTTGCGCGTCGCATTTCGAGGATTGGCATGGTTTCGATGAGGCGAGGTTTGAACGGCGGCATCGCCGCGTTGGCGCTGGTTGCCGCGGCTCTCGGCGCGGGTCCGGCGCGGGCCGAGGAGGAGTTCCCGTTCGGCTTCGTGATGACGCTCGACGCCGCGCGCATGCCGGGCTCCAAGCGGATTCCCTCGATCGAGGTCGGCGACAATGGCGAGGTGATCCTCGAGCTGTGGTGCGACGGCGGCAAGGGCCAGTTTTCGGTGGCCGGCAACACCATCGTCTTCGTTCCCGGCGCGATGGAGAACCGCACCTGCACGCCGGAGCGGGCGCAGGCGGACAAGGATCTGCTGGCGGCGCTCGGCGACATGACGGGCTGGCGGCGGCACGGTGACGAGGTGACCTTCACCGGCAGCAAGTCGTTGCGTTTCGTGATCAACAGCAACTAAAGCGTCAAGCGAAGCGGACGGCGGTTCGCGTTCAAGGAAACGCGTCAAGACAAAACGCTCAGGGCGTTGCGATCAGTCCGCTTGCGGTGGCGACGATCCAGCGGTTGCCCCAGCGCACGATGGAATCGACCCGTCCGAGGCCGGGCACGACGTCGCCGCGCGCGGCCATCTTGACGCCCTCGGGCCCCTCGAGCACGGCGGTGCCGTCGCGGACTTCGACCACCGACCATCCGGGAATGGTGCTCGGCCGCGTCTCCGGCGCCGCCGCCGGCGGCTGCTTCGGCCCCAATGCGGCGGCCTGTGCATTCAAGGTCGTCGGCGCGGCGCCCAAGGCGAGCGGACGCGGGCTGGCCGGCGCGGTCCTCGGAATGCTGCCGGTGACGACGGGGTCGGCGTTGGACGCGGCCCGGCGCGGGCCCTCGTTCTTTCGGCTCGGCGCCACCTCCGCAATGTGCGGGGCCGGCGCTTCCTTCTGGACCACCGGGACCGGGGCGGGAGCTGCAAGGTCGTGCCAGTTGGCTCCGCCGGTCCATCCCAGCACGAAGCTTGCAGCGAGTGCGGTCGCTGCCAAGAGCGCGGTGCCGATGCGGTCGGCAAACGGCTCCCGCAGCAGCAGGGCGGCGTCGTGGTTCTCGCCGGTGACATCCCAGAGGTCCGCCGTCTGTGCCGGCGAATGACCCTCCGTCACATCTGTCGGCCAGATGCTCGCAGCGTTGATCGGCTCGCGGTCTTGCATGGCGTGACCTGTGTTCGATGGCGCAAAGCATGATCCTCGAAACTAAATCGAGCCTTAATTTTCGGTGACCGAACTGCGGCGGCACGAAGTCTTTTGGTCGCAGGCCCCCGTAGATGCCCGGGTATCTTCCGCACCAGCGGTCGTTTCCGGACGTCGTCCCCGCAAAGCGGGTCGTCGCGGCGCGCGGGCGGGGCTATAGCGGTCGCATGCTCGATTTCGCCGCACAATATGCAGCCTTTCAGCGCCGCGACCCGGCCTGGGACGGCGTCGTGTTCGTCGCGGTCAAGACCACCGGCGTGTATTGCCGCCCTGTCTGCCGGGCGCGCACGCCGCTCGCGCGCAACGTGCGGTTCTATGGCAGCGCGGCGTCGGCCGAGCGTGCTGGCTTCCGGCCCTGCCTGCGCTGCCGTCCCGAGGCGGCGCCGTTCTGCCCGGCCTGGAAAGGTACCAGGACCACCGTCGAGCGCGCCCTGGCGCTGATCGAGGAAGGCGCGCTCGACCGCGGCAATGTCGAAGCGTTGGCGGGGCGGCTCGGCGTCGGCGCGCGGCATCTGTCGCGTCTGTTCGCCGAGCATCTCGATGCCTCGCCGCTCCAGGTCGCGCTGTCGCTGCGCGTGCAGCGCGCCAAGCGCCTGATCGACGGCAGCGAGCTGCCGCTTGCGTTGGTGGCGCAGCACGCCGGCTTCTCCAGCGCGCGGCGCATGAATGCCGCAATCGCAAAACTCTACGGCCGCTCCGCCGCGTCGCTGCGGGGCAAGCGGCCAACCGTCGCGATGCAATCAACCCCGATGGAGATCGGCAATGGCCAAGAGCTACGGCACCGTCAGTGCGGAACAGAAGCTTAAGATGAGCGGCCTCGCATTCGTGCAGGGTCTCGCCAGCGGCGCATTGCCGCTCAACACCATCGCGCGGACACTCGGTTATGACGTCGCCGAAGCCGAGCGCGGCCGCGTCGTCGTCACGCTGGTACCGACCGACGCGCATCTCAATCCGGCGGGCACCGTGCATGGCGGCCTCACCGCGACGCTGCTCGACAGCTGCATGGGGCTTGCGGTGCAGTCGACGCTCGATGCCGGCACCAGCCAGACCACGCTCGAGTTCAAGATCTCGCTGGTGCGTCCGATCACGCCCGACACCGGTCCGATCAGGGCGGAAGGCAATGTGCTCAATTGCGGCCGTCGCATCGGCACCGCCGAAGGCAAGGTCACCGACGAGCAGGGCCGGCTGCTCGCCCACGGCACGACGACGTGCCTGATCTTCCCGTCTTGACGCAAATTGCGGCCGCGAGACCGCGCCGGCGCTGCATCGGGAGATACGATGCCGGCGCAGCAATATTGGAGTGCCTCCAGCAAGCCTGCGGCTTAGAGACCTTCAAGTTCACCGTGCCGATCGATTGCGTTACCCGAACGCGCATCAAGCGCGTTCGGGTAGTCATGATGCGATCGTCGATGGAGCCATGCACTCTGGCCGTGCTCAGCGCGGCCCTTCCGGATATCCCGGCATGTTGTTCCAGCCGGCGGGCAGCTCGCCGCCCGGCCGCGACGCGGCTCCGTCGCTTTCGGGCAAACGAATGAGGCCGAGCTGCAGCATGGCGGTGATCGCATCTTCCTGTCCGAACTCTTCGGCGATCCGTCCGTCCTGCACGCGCAGCACGGTGGTGCCGGCGAACGTCATCTTGCGGCCGGAGGCCGCGGGCAACGAGCCGAGGCGGAAGTCGCTGAACGCAGGTCCCGTGTGCGTACCGCCGCCTTCCCAGCGGCCGACGACGAGATCACCTTCCGCGACGAGATCGCCGACGCCCCAGAAATTGAGATCCGGAAAGGCTTCGCGAAATTCGGTTATGAACTGCGTGACCGCGGCGCGGCCCTTCTTCGGTTCGTGCATCGGGTAGTGCACGACAATGTCTGCTGTGGCGAGCTCGTTGATGATGCGCGGATTCCAGGGGTTGCCCCAGAACTCCTTGAACCACCGGCCTACGACGTTCTTGTTTTCCTCTGACATCTCTTCGTCTCCATTTGCGCGTTGCCAGTATCGCGACCGGCGCTCTCTCGATGCGCGCAGTGAACATTTGGAGGCGTGTCTCGCACCACCCGATTTCAGATCGGGCGAGCGATCGAGTTTCAGACGAGATTCCGCTGTGTCGATATGGCGCTTAGCACGGCTTCTCGAGCGTCGTCGCGGAATCGGGAAGCGGGTGGCTCGCGAAAGACGAATGCGAGAATCTGATTGCGATCACGCAGGAGAACATCATGCGCAACTTCGATGCGATCGCCGCGCTGCGCGGCGACGGACTTCGTAACGAGCTGCGGGCGCTGCTCGATCGCGCTGCGATCGAGCCTCGTTCCGAATTGTTCGTCAGAAGCGACGGGATGCTTCAGTCCGGTCCGGACGCCACCCCGAAGGCCGTGCGCGACAACGTCGTGCCGCTGAAGACGAAGGCGGCTTAACTCAGGACAGCGGCGGCCTTACCGCCACACCGACTTGTCGGCGTCCCAGCGCTGGCCCTTGAACTCCTTGAGCAGCGCGTCGATCGCGCCGTTGTCGTCCCTGGTCTCGCTGCCTTCCTCGTCGCTGCTGGAATCGTCGGACAGATTGAGCTTGGCGCCGGCGCTGTCGTCCGATGTCGAAACGGTGGGGCTCGAGACCCACAGCATCAGCCGGTCAGAGCTGCCGGGCTTGTCGGGCGAGACCAGGGCAGTGATCTCGTAATTCTGGGTGAGGCCGAGTGCCGGGTAAATCGCGCTGGGCCGCTTCAGCACCAGCTTGAGCTTGCCGGTGTTCGCGTTCCACGTCGCCGAGGCGGGCTTTGCGGCAAGCGTCTTCGCCAGCACGCCCGCGATCGCGGTTGCCAGCTTGTCATGGTTGAGTTTGTCGCCCTCGCGCCAATCGGCGGCAGCAAAGCGGATGGTGCGGTCCATCTCGACCACCCCGCTGGTCCAGCCGGCCGCGGTCACGCCGGGCGCGGATTTCGCCTTGGCGAGCAGCGCGCCGGCGTGCTCGGGATCGACGGTGAGGTTGATGGTCTGCTCGCCGGAGCGCATCGCATCGCAGGTCACCGCAAGGCTGGAGGTGCCGATCTCGACGGCCTCGCCTTTCAGGCTCTTGAGGAAATCCGCCGCCGCATCGAGCTTCACCCGCACACCGATCGATTCCGGCGAAACGTCAGTGAAATCCTTCGGCTGCGGCGTGATGCCGTCCTCGGTGGCCTGGTTGTCCTGGAATTCCTTCTCGCTGAGATCGGAATTGTCCGTCGAGGCGACCTCGGTCACGGTCTGGCCGATCGTGATCTGGCCGCGGAACTCAAAACCGTCGCCGGTTTGCTTGCGGTTCAGTTTGACGGTGACCGGCTGCTTGTCGGCGACGCTCTGGGCGGTGCCGGAAAGCGTCTGGCCGCTGACGGTCAGGTTGGCGACGAAGCGGTCCTTGCGGTCGGAGCTCTTGTCGGCGGGATAGCAGACGTCGAGCACGGCCGCGGTCACGGTCTTGCCCTGGCGGGTTTCCTTCAGCACGACGTCGGCATTGCCGTCCATCAGGCCGTCGATCGAGGTGAAATAGCGCGTCTCGGGGCCATTGGCGGGAGCCGCCTTCGATTGCAGCTTCATCTGGGCGAGGGCAGGCGCCGAGGTGACGGCAAGACCGAGCAGCAGGAGCGGGAGCGCGCGCATACGATAAGTCCTCGAAGGGCAGAATCGGTTCCGTCGTAACTAGCAAACCTCCATGTCATTGGCCAAAAAAGAAGGCCGCCTAACGGCGGCCTCGCGCCGCTATCGCGGTCATGTGCGTTCGTCAGGTTCCTCGCCGCCCTCCAGTCGGCCGCGCAGCACCGTCACGACCCGGCTCACGGTTTCGAGGTCCTTCATCGACAGCCCGTCGGCGAGGCCGTTCACCCAAGGCAGCTGCAGGCGCATGGCCGCGTCGAAGCTTTGCCGCCCCTTGGCGGTCAGCACGACGTGCTGGGCGCGGCGGTGATGCGGGTTGGTTTCGAAGGCGACGAGCCCGTCCCGTTCGAGGTCGTTGACGATCCGCTGCACGTTCTGTCGGGCAGCGCCGAGGTCGCGCGCCAGCCATGCGACCGGTTGCGGGCGCTCTGTGGCGACGATGGCGCCGAGGATCTGCCAGCGCGCGCTGGTCAGCCCGAGCCCGGCCACCAGCCGGTCGCCTGATGTGAACAGCAGGCTGTTGAGCCTGAACAGGTCGGGAATCAGGGTGCTCAGGGCTTCGCCCGCCGGCGTTCGTTTTGCATTCGGCATTTGTCACCATATAAACGTATTGACATCATAATGTCAATTTCTGCATGTATCCATCAGTACGGAATGACATGGTAACGCCATATCGAACGGAGCCAACCATGCCGCAGATGCGCCCCCTGGACCCCGCTTTCCCGATCGACCGCCAGCTCGCGGTCGATGCCAGCAACGTCGTGCTCATCAACCTCTTCACGCTCGATGCGGCCGACGAGGACACGTTTCTCAAGGCCTGGCAGGACGACGCCGCCATCATGAAGCGGCAGCCGGGCTTCATCTCGACCCAGCTGCACCGCGCGCTCGGCGAGAGCCCGGCCTATCTGAACTACGCGGTCTGGGAATCGACCGCCGCCTTCGCGCCGCTTTCATGAACCCCGAGTTCAGGGCCAAGCTCTCGGCCTATCCGGCCTCGGCGGTAGCCTCGCCGCACCTGTTCCAGAAGGTGGCGGTGCCGGACATCTGCGTGGCGTAACGGACTGTCAGGCCGTCGCATCAAGGATCGCTCAGCTGTGCACGAGGATGCCAACCCCAAGCGTGGAAGCAGCGGCCAGAAACGAGATGTCCAGAAATCGCAACGGCGCTTTTGGACGATGACCGGCAGAACCCGAAATGACGTAATAGACGCCATAACCCGCGCCGAGGACGACAAACGTCAGCGTTTGCCTGAGCCAGAACGTCAAGACGACCGCAAGATCATCGAGGCTGTCCAGGGCATAGGCGCCGAGCGCAAGCAGTGCGCCGATCGCGTAGAACAGCACGAGCGTTGACGTCAGTGATTTGGCGTCGCGGGACATCAGATGATCCTTGCATCCCGATCGTAATCAAACTGCAAAAAAGAAGGCCGCCCGGAGGCGGCCTTCGATCTCGATAGGGATGGGGGAGGCTTAGAAGCCGCCCATGCCGCCCATTCCACCCATGCCGCCACCGCCGCCCGGCATTGCCGGCGCCGCGTCCTTCGGCAGTTCGGCGACCATGGCTTCGGTGGTCACGAGCAGGCCGGCCACGGAGGAGGCGTCCTGCAAGGCGGTGCGCACCACCTTGGCGGGGTCGATGATGCCCTTGTCGACCATGTCGACATAGTCCTCGGTCTGCGCGTCGAAGCCGAAGGTCTCCGACTTGTTCTCGAGGATCTTGCCGACCACGATCGAGCCCTCGACACCGGCGTTCTCCGAGATCTGGCGGACCGGAGCTTCGAGCGCCTTGAGCACGATGTTGATGCCGGCCTGGACGTCAGCATTCGGGTTGGTGAGCCGGCCGACCGCCTTCTTGGCGCGCAGCAGCGCGACGCCGCCGCCCGGCACGATGCCTTCCTGCACCGCGGCGCGGGTCGCGTTCAGCGCGTCCTCGACACGGTCCTTCTTCTCCTTGACCTCGACCTCGGTCGCACCGCCGACCTTGATCACCGCAACGCCGCCGGCGAGCTTGGCGAGGCGCTCCTGCAGCTTCTCACGGTCGTAGTCCGAGGTGGTCTCCTCGATCTGCGCCTTGATCTGGCCAACGCGGGCGTCGATGTCCTTCTTCTTGCCGGCGCCCTTGACGATCGTGGTGTTCTCCTTGTCGATCACGATCTTGCCGGCGCGGCCGAGCATGTTGATCGTGACGCTCTCGAGCTTCATGCCGAGGTCGTCGGAGATCAGCTGACCGCCGGTCAGGATCGCGATGTCCTCCAGCATCGCCTTGCGGCGATCGCCGAAGCCCGGCGCCTTGACGGCGGCGACCTTGAGCCCGCCGCGCAGGCGGTTGACGACCAGGGTCGCCAGCGCCTCGCCCTCGACGTCCTCGGCGAGGATCAAGAGCGGACGGCCCGACTGCACCACGGCTTCCAGCACCGGCAGCATGGACTGCAGGCCGGACAGCTTCTTCTCGTGCAGCAGGATGTAGGCATCCTCGAGCTCGGCGGTCATCTTCTCGGCGTTGGTGATGAAGTAGGGGCTGAGGTAGCCGCGGTCGAACTTCATGCCCTCGACGATATCGACCTCGGTCTCGAGCGACTTGTTCTCCTCGACGGTGATCACGCCCTCGTTGCCGACCTTCTGCATCGCCTGCGCGATCATCTTGCCGATCGCGGCATCGCCATTGGCCGAGATGGTGCCGACCTGGGCGACTTCGGACGAGGAGGCGACCGGCTTGGCGCGCTTCTCGATGTCCTTGATCACGGCCGCGACCGCGGTGTCGATACCGCGCTTGAGGTCCATCGGGTTCATGCCGGCGGCGACCGACTTGGCGCCCTCGCGGACGATGGCCTGCGCCAGCACGGTCGCGGTGGTGGTGCCGTCACCGGCGGTATCGTTGGTCTTGGAAGCGACCTCGCGCAGCATCTGCGCGCCCATGTTCTCGAACTTGTCGTCGAGCTCGATCTCCTTGGCGACGGTGACGCCGTCCTTGGTGATGCGGGGAGCGCCGAAGCTCTTCTCGATGACGACGTTGCGGCCCTTGGGGCCGAGCGTCACCTTCACGGCGTTGGCGAGCACGTCGACACCGCGCAGCATGCGGTCGCGGGCCTCTCCGGCGAATTTTACGTCCTTGGCAGCCATTGATTTGAACTCCTGGAATGATTGGATGCGGTCGCCCGGCATCTGCGCTCGTCATTGCCGGGCAAAAGCACGAAGTGCGTCTTCGTGCCAGATGACCCGGCAATCCATCGTCCTTGCGAGAATCTTGCGAAGATTGATGGATGCCCGGATCAGGTCCGGGAATGACGGCGGAGAGAGTGGGCGCTCTCGAATTGGTCGTGGCGCTTACGCCAGCACGCCCATGATGTCGGACTCCTTCATGATCAGGAGTTCCTGGTTGTCGAGCTTGACCTCGGTGCCCGACCATTTGCCGAACAGCACGCGGTCGCCGACCTTGAGGTCGATCGGGATCAGCTTGCCGGCCTCGTCGCGGCCACCCGGGCCGACGGCGACGATCTCGCCCTGGGACGGCTTCTCCTTCGCCGAGTCCGGAATGATGATGCCGCCCTTGGATTTCTCCTCGGCATCGATACGCTTGACCACGACGCGGTCGTGCAGGGGGCGGAAGGTGGATTTAGCCATGACGTTCCCTCTTGGAGGCTCGGTTTCAGGTCCGGTTCATCGGGACCGGCGTTGGATGCCGGCCCGGTCGGCGCTGGGCAGGACGCCCGACGCTCTTAGCAATCGTGGTGCGAGAGTGCTAATTGTGGGCCGGGAAATATGGCCTGGCGCAGTTTCTGTCAAGCAAACGGGTTAAGGCCTTGGTGAGGCCAATATAGGATGGTGGACCAGAAACCAAATCGTAGCGATGACGTAATTTTGTCAGACGTCATTGCTCCGTCTTAAGTTTTACGCTTGGCTGCAGGACGGGTGCGGCCGGGACATAGTCGGGGGATGCATATGATCAGGTCATTCAACGCGCGATTGGTCGCACGGTTCGCGGCTGTTTCGGCGCTGACGACACTCTTGGGGGCGTGCGGCAGCATGAGCCTGCCGTCGTTGTCGTCGAACCCTGAGCCGGCGCCAGCCGAGCCGGGGGTCGCCCCCGAAATGCCCGCAAGCATCCGCGCCGATGAGATCGTCGGCCGCTGGGGTCTCGCCTCGTTCCAGAATCCCGCCGATCGCGCCCGCACCGAGGCCGCCGCGCGCGGCCAGTGCAAGCAGCCTTACGTGATCGGCGCCGGCCAGAACGGCGGCGTCATCATGCATCTGGCCGACCAGGCCACCCCGCAGGAACTGCGGCTGAAGGGTTCCCCGAGTGGCAAGAACTATATCGGCCCGCCTGGACCGACGCCCGGCGAGCAGGACCGCGAGATCGTCTCGTTCGATGGCCGCGTCATGATCACCCGCTTCGTCGACAAGGACGCCGGGGTCCGCTACGGCAACATGGTCTACGTCCGCTGCGCCCCGAGGGCGTAACGGCGGGACTTCGAGCGATCTTCCGACAAAGCGCCGCATAGTCGGTGCACCTCTCCCCTTGTGGGAGAGGTCGGATTGCATCGTCAGATGCAATCCGGGTGAGGGGTCTCCCTCCGCGAGTGACCCTTTCGAGATTTGAGTAGGCGGCGACAACCCCTCATCTGGCGCGGATTGCATCCGCGCCACCTTCTCCCACAAGGGGAGAAGGGAAGGAGACCCGCAAACACGGCCTTATCGCCGCACGCCAACCCGATTGACGCCGCCATTCAAATTGCCGCCCGCATTGTGGCGGACCGCAGCGCGCGCCACCGGACGAGGCCTGAGCACAACGCCTGCCCGCGCCACGCAGCCTGCCGGATAACCGACATACGTGCAGTAAATCACGGCGTTGGCCGGTGCTGGACTGAGAGCGGCGCCTGCAAACCCCAACATCAGGCTCGCCGCTATTCCCGCAACCGTCACTGACTTGGTTGGAAAAATGTTCGTCCGACGCATGGTGATCCTCCTCATCGCGGGCGGGCCAAAAGATGGTGCGCCGCTTCAGGCGCGGCCCAACATAATGAGCAGCAAGGCATGGATCGGATTGACGTAGATCAACGCCCGCGCGCGGCCGTACGTCTGTGCGTGAAGCCGGCGCAACGGCAGCACGAGCACGGCGCTGTGTCTGGTGACCTCTACTGGGTGGGCTCGCTCAAACAAGAACGCCGGCCCGAGGGCCGGCGTTTTTCGTGCTGATCTGAGAAACCTCAGTTGAACATCGCGTCGATGTCGTCCTGTGAGGCGTGGCCGGCGTCGCCGTCGAGCTTCGGACCGTTGAGCAGGCGGGCATCGCCCTCGCGGGTGTCGACGATCGCCGGGACGTGCGACTTGATCGCGTCGACGCCGCCCCAGATGTTCATCATCTCGTTGATGTGCTGTTCGATGAACTTCATCGTCTGCATCACCTTGCTGATGCGCTGGCCGGTGAGGTCCTGGAAGTTGCAGGCCTCGAAGATCGAGACCACGCGCTCCTGAATATCTTCGCTGAGCCGCTTCTGCTGGTCGGGCGTGACGTTGTTGGCGAGCGCGGACGCGGCCTGGTCGATCGCCTCCACCGCCTCGAGGATCTGCTGGGTGGCCTGTTCGGTGCCGCCGACCACGGCGCCGAGCTCGCCATTGACCTTGGCCATCTCCTCGCCGTTGAAGCTCTTGCCATGCAGCACGGCGATCTCGCGCTTGGTGCGGCTGATCGCGTCGTGGATCAGGTCGAGCTCGACCTTGAGCTTCTCACACTGTTCGACCTGCGCACGGTAGGTCTCGAGCAGCGCGTGGGTCTCGGCGACTTCGCGGGCGACCGCCGCATCGACGCTGTCGCCGGTGCGCTGTGCCGGGGCTGCGGCCATCTGGGCGCGGATCGAGCGAAGCTCGGCCATGATCTCGCGATGCATCGGACCGAGATCGGCGCCGCCCGTAACATCCGGCTCCGGCATCACAACCTCGCCCATCGCCTGCTCGACACGAAAACGCTTGCGCTTCACTGACATGATTTTCATTCCCGCCCCTTCACTGAAGTCCGTTCTAGACAGAGCGGATTTAACGTCAGGTTCACGCCGGAACTGTTTGCGCGGATAGCGCGCAAGCGCGGCGATACCGGCGATTAACCATGTCGCCACGCCGTTCACGCAAAATAAACGCTGTCAGGGAAAACCGCGCTCCATTGCCGATGTGGTGAATCGAAACGGCCGATCCGTTTACCAAACCGATGCGGTTTTCATTGCTTATTGACCACGTGCAACGGCGCAAAGTCGGCGCCGCGCGCATCACGTCACGACGAAACCAGTACAGAGTACGTCGATGTTCAGGAAAACCACGCTTGCGCTGCTCGCCGGCGCGTCTTCTCTTATTGCCGTTCCCCATCACGCCATGGCGATCGACGCGGCAGCGCCCGCCGGGCCCGCCGTCATCTATGCCAATCAGGGCGCTCCGCAGCCGCCGATGCGCACCGCCTATGTGCAGCCGCAGCGCTCCAACATGGGCGGCGGCTTCATCGAATTCCTGTTCGGCGATGCGCCGTCGTCGCAGGGTTATTCGCCACAGCCGTATCAGCAGCAGCCTGGCTATTACGGCAACCGTCAGCTGCCGCCGATGGATCCGCAGCAGCAGATGCTCCGGCAGCAGGAAGAGGCCGCGGGCGATCCGGCGCAGCGTCCGTTCGATCCGAGATACGAGAAGCAACTGGTCGACTATAGCGGCAAGGAAAGCGCCGGCACCATCGTCGTCGATACGCCGAACAAGTTTCTCTATCTGGTGCAGGGCGACGGCCGCGCGCTGCGCTACGGCATCGGCGTCGGCCGGCCCGGCTTCACCTGGGCCGGCGTCAAGACGATCTCGGCCAAGAAGGAGTGGCCGGCCTGGACGCCGCCGCCGGAAATGCTGGCGCGCCGTCCCGATCTGCCGCGGCACATGGAAGGCGGCCCGGAAAATCCGCTCGGCGCCCGCGCGATGTATCTTGGCTCCTCGCTCTATCGCATCCACGGCTCCAACGAGCCCTGGACGATCGGCACCAACGTCTCGTCCGGCTGCATCCGGATGCGCAACGAGGACGTCATCGACCTCTACGGCCGCGTCAATGTCGGCGCCAGGGTCGTTGTGATGTGAAGTTGTAGTCCCGATCGATCAAAATAAAACGGCCGCTCGATGGAGCGGCCGTTTGTGTTTCAGGTGAGACGCTTACGCGTAATTGCTGTCGTCACCATCTCCGCCGCCGTCGAAGCCGTCGTCATCATTGTCGAAGTCGTCGGCGTCTTGATCATCGTCACTGTCCCGGTCGGCCTGCGCTTGGTCGAACGCGCCGGCGCGCGAGCCGCTGTCGCGGTTGGAGCCGATGTCGTTGACCCCGGCGTCGCGCGCGAGGTCGCTCGACGACTGGTCGCCGCCCCAGGGACGCGAACCGCCGCCGAGGCCGCCGGCATCGGCCATCGACTGGTGGCTGCCGCCACCCATCACGCCGCGGATGCTGGAGAGCAACAGTCCGCCGCCGACCACGCCGGCCGCGGCCGCCGCCGCCGTGCCGAGGAACGAGCCGCCACCGCCGCCCGGCGCGCCGCCGAGCGCCGGCGGCTGCGGGCCGCCATAGCCTTGGCCGTAGGGTTGCGCGGGCTGGCCGTAAGGCTGGCCATAGCCGCCGCCGGCCTGCTGCATCGCCTGGCCCGAGTTCCAGACCGGGCGGCTGCCAGGATCGCGGCCGCCCATGTCGGGCGCCCGCACCGGCGGCACCGAACCATGCTGCTGGCCCTGTCCGCCGAAGATCGCATCGCGCATCGAATCGAGGAAACCGCCGCCCTGCTGCTGGGCTCCCTGCTGCTGGCCGACCGCGGCCTCGAGTTCCTGAATCCGGTCATGGGCGCGCTTCAGCGCCTCGTCCTGCACCAGCGCGGTCTGCACCAGCGCGTAGACCGCATTCGGCGCGCTGCGCAGGCCCTGCATGATCGCGGACATGGCCTCGCCGTCGCGCGGGGCATTCTCCAGCTTGGCGAGCCGGTCGAAGAGATCGTCGATCAGTTGGCGTTCTTGCGGTGTCATGGCGTTCTCCATCGCGTCGATCGAATCGGCGCGTCCGAGATGTAGGACGGGGTTTGTGGCGCAAGGAGTGGGGGCCAGAATTAAATTTATGTATGCGACAATACGACCGGCGGATTCCTATGAGCCTTGTCAGGCCAGTGTAACTTTATTCAGGGCCAGCAGCGCGGGGAAATCGACGCCTGCCAGATAGGCATGTTCGGTCTCGCGCTGCGTCGTCAGCGGGTCGAGGCTCTTCAGCGTTTCGTCGACGAAACCGGGATGGCACATCACGAGTCCGTCCTCGGGCATGCCGTCGAGGAAGCCCTGCATCAGCGCCGCGAAATCATTGCCGCGCGTAAAATCATAGGCGCCGGCGAAGGCCGGATTGAACCGCAGGCCTGCTCGCTGCGCCTTGATCCGGAACTGCGTGCTGAGCACGTTCAGCACCAGCGCTTTCGGCGCCGCCAGCTGGCGCGCCAGCGGGCCTTCGCGGCCGCACTGCCGCACCCAGGCGCCCGGCGCGCGCTCCTTCACGGCGCGCAGGAAGCCGTCGCGCACCTGCGGGAACAGCTGCGCGTGCTGATGACCGTCGACGAAGTCGGGTGCGCGGCCGAACAGATCATGGAAGGCGTCGAGCTGCGCCAGCACCTCGGCATGGACCAGTTCGGCGTCGAGCCGATGCATCAGCCCGGCGCGCAGCAGCCGCGGGAAGGGCAGGAACATGTCGCTGTCGAGCGGGCGGAAATGCATCGTCAGCGGCCGGAACGGCGCGGTCAGCGTCACATGCAGCCCGATCGCGCAGCGCGGGCTGTTCGCCACCGACGCCGTGAGTGCGCTGGCCGCATCGCGGCCGATCGCCGGCGTCACCGTCATCACCGACGTCGCATTGAGGCGGCCGCGCTCGATCAGGTCGCGGATCGCGCGGTTGACGCCGTCGCTCAAGCCATAATCGTCAGCACACAGCCAGATCCGGCGCGGCGTATCGGTGTTCATTCCGCGGCGGTCCGCTCGGAGGCATTTTGCGCCGCGCCGCCGTCGGCGTGCTTCTCGGTGTGCTCGGCGACGAAGTAGATCGGCCGCGCCTTCAGCTCGGAGAGGATCTTGCCGATATATTCGCCGACGATGCCGATCATGATCAGCTGCACGCCGCCGATCGTCATCATGCCGATCATCAGCGACGGATAGCCGGGGACCTGCTTGCCGGTGGTCAGCACTTCCCACAGGATCGAGAGGCCGAACAGGAACGCCACGCCGGCGAGCAGCGCGCCGAGCAGGCTTGCGAAGCGCAGCGGCGCCACCGAGAACGAGGTCAGGCCCTCGATCGACAGACCGATCAGCCGGCCGGCATTGAAGGTGGTGACGCCATGCGCGCGCGGCGCCGGCTCGTAGTCGACGCGGATCTGCCGGAAGCCGATCCAGCTGGCGAGGCCCTTGAAGAAGCGGTTGCGCTCCGGCAATTGCCGCAGCGCCGCGGCCGCGCGCGGCGACAGCAGACGGAAGTCGCCGGCATCCTCCGGGATCTGCTGCCGGGCGCCCCAGTTGATCAGCGCGTAGAAGCCGCGCACGGCCAGCCGCCGCGCGGCCGATTCATTGTCGCGATGCGCCTTCGCCGTGTAGACCACGTCATAGCCGTCATCGATCCAGTGCGCGACCAGTTGCTCCACCAGCGTCGGCGGATGCTGGCCGTCGCCATCCATGAACAGCACCGCGCCGCGGCGGGCGTGGTCGAGGCCGGCCATCAGCGCCGCCTCCTTGCCGAAATTGCGCGACAGCGACACCACCTGCAGGTCGAGCCCGTCGGCGGGCAGGCCGCGCGCGATCATCAGCGTGTTGTCCGCGCTGCCGTCATCGACATAGATCACCTCGCAGGCGAGGCCATAGCGGGCGCGCAGCGTCTTGGCGAGGTTGATCAGCCGCTCATGCAACGCAGCAAGCCCGGCCGCCTCGTTGTAGACGGGCACGACGATCGACAGACCCTGCCCGGCGGCGGTCTTGGCGGTCGTGGTCAGGCTGGAAACGTCAGAGCCCAGCATCATCGGTCAGGTTCCAGAACTAGAGCGTTTTCGAGCGAAATGGCCTTCCGCCTCGCACGAAGACACCGCGTCAAAACGAGAGATCCCTCGAACACAATATGGTACCGCAGGGTAGCTGTCGCCAACATGAACGGCGTGGCCGCCTCATTGTCGCAGGAACGCCTCGAGCCTGGCGAACAGCGGGTTCTCGCGGTCGAACACATAGTCCAGCGACACCACCGACACGGTTTCGGCGCCGTGCTCGCGCAGGAAGCTGCCGAGCGCGTAGAGCTTGCCCGGTGGGCAGTGCAGCGTAAGCATGCCCGACGAGGTCGGGCCGCCGAACGGGGTGACCACGCCGAAACGGTTACGCGCCTCGGAGAGCAGCGCATCGTTGCAGCCGGCGAAGCGGGTGCGGACCTCGCGATACTTGCTGGCGCGGGCGCGCGCAGCGATATGGTCGAGGATCACGCGCGCGGTCTCGCGGGCGCCCTTCGACCAGTCGGCATCCTTGGACGCCACCAGATTGGCCTGGCTGCGCAGCATGACGCCGTCGTCGAGCACCTTGAGCCCGTTGGCGGCAAGCGTCGCCCCGGTGGTCGTGATATCGACGATCAGCTCGGCGGTTCCGGCGGCGGGCGCGCCCTCGGTGGCGCCGGCGCTCTCGACGATGCGGTAGTCGCCGACGCCGTGTTTGGCAAAGAAGCCGCGCGTCAGATTGATGTATTTGGTCGCCACCCGCATGCGGTGATTGTGCTGCTCGCGGAAGCCCGATGCGACGTCGTCGAGATCGGCCATGGTGCGGACGTCGATCCAGGCCTGCGGCACCGCGACCACGACATTGGCAAAGCCGAAGCCGAGGCCTTCGATCATCAGCACGCGCTTGTCGGCATCGGGAATGCTCTCGCGCACCAGGTCCTCGCCGGTGACACCGAGATGCACTGAGCCGCGAGCCAGATTGGCCGCGATCTCGCTCGCCGAGAGATAGGCGATCTCGACATTGTCGACGCCGGCGATGGTGCCGCGATAGTCGCGGGCGCCGCCGGCCTTCGACAAGGTCAGCCCGGCGCGGGCGAAGAAGCTTTCGGCGTTTTCCTGCAGCCGCCCCTTGGAGGGCACGGCGACGACGAAGGGCGTGCTCATTGGGCGGCTCCGAAGGAGGTGGCCTGGCCATGCCGGGTCATCGCCTCGATCCAGACCGAGAAGCCGACCGCGGGGATCGGAGCCGCCGAGCCGAGCTGCGTCATCAGCCCGTCATAGCGCCCGCCGGCGACCAGCGGTTCGGCGCCGTTGCCCTTGGCGTGCAGCTCGAACTCGAAGCCGGTGTAATAGTCGAGGCCGCGGCCGAAGGCGGTGGAGAACCGGGTCTTTCGGATGTCGATGCCGCGCGCGGCCATGAAGCCGATCCGGCTCTCGAGCTGGTCGATCGCAGCGGCAAGGTTCAGCTTGGCCTCGCCAGCCAGCGCGCGCAATTGCGCGACCGCGTCGTCGGGATCGCCCGCAATCGCCAGGAAGCGCTTGATGGTCGCGACCGCATCGCGCGGCAGTGCGCCGCCCTTCAGCGTCGATTGCTCGAGGAAACGGTCGGCGATCTCGGCCACCGTGCGGCCGCCTACATTGGTGGTGCCGGCGATCGACATCAGATCGGTGACCAGCGCCAGCGCCGCCTTGCGGTCGGAGCCGGCCAGCGCGGCGAGCACGCCCTCATATTCGTTGCGGCCCGGCGCGGTCTTGAGCGTCAGCTGCTCGATGTCGTCGGTCAGCGAGACCTTGCGGTTGAAGTCCTTGATCAGCCGGCGCCGCCACACCGGATAGAGGTCGAGCGCATCGATCAGCGCGTTGAACAGCGCGACGTCGCCGGTGCGGATCTCGACGTCCTTCAACCCGAACGCCGTGGTCGCCTCCAGCGCCAGCGCCAGCATCTCGGCGTCGGCCGCGGCGCGATCCTGCCGCCCGAACGATTCGATGCCGGCCTGCAGGAACTGGCTCGGCGCACCGCCGCGATAGCGGAACACGGGGCCGAGATAGCTGAAGCCGGCCGGCTGGCCCGCGCGGGCGGAGGCGAGGTAATCGCGTGCCACCGGGATCGTGAGGTCCGGGCGCAGGCAGAGCTCCTCGCCGCTCGGGTCGGTCGTCAGGTAAAGGCTCTTGCGGATGTCCTCGCCGGAGAGATCGAGGAACGGCTCGGCCGGCTGCAGGATCGCGGGCTCGGACCTCTGATAGCCGGCCTGCGCGAACGAGGCCAGCAGCGCATCCGCCCAAACGGCGGATCCGGCGGCGGATCGTGGTGCGGCAGCTTCGGTCATCTCGACGTCCAATTCGCTCCGAAATCGCGTTCCAGAGCGGGTTCCATGAGTGGTGTTTGCGGAGCCCTTAGCACGGTCGGCCCATGCTTTCGACAGGGATCGGCCAAGTGGCTTAATGATTGGGTTCGTTAACGATTTTGCGACGACTTGGCTAGGGGCAGATGTTTGTCCTCGGCTTTCATCGGGCAAACGAGCTGCAGGTTCCGTCATCCCGGCGCAAAGGCTTCGCCTTTGTCGCTGGAGGCGCGAGCGCAGCGAGCCTCGAAGGATCGACGGCCACCAGCCGGGCTGTGCATCCTTCGAGGCTCGCCGAAGAGGCTCGCACCTCAGGATGACGGGGAGGGAGTGCGTGGCCCATTTCCTCGCCAGTCCCCCAGTGCCGCCTGTACCAGCGCCAGCGCGGCGACCGCGGCGGTGTCGGCGCGCAGGATGCGCGGGCCGAGGGCGAGGCGGAGGATGGCGGGCTGGCGCAGCAGCAGCGCGCGCTCCTCCTCGGCAAAGCCGCCTTCCGGGCCGATCAGGACATCGATCCCGGCGTTCGCAGCCGATGCCGCCGCCAGCGCCTGCACCGGGCTTTCGACCTCGGCCGCCTCGTCGCAGAACACCAGCAGCCGCGCCGGGTCGCGGCCCGCCAGGAAACGTTCGAGGGGCAGGGGGTCGGCGACTTCGGCGAGCGAGATGATCCCGCATTGCTCGGCCGCCTCGACCACATTGGCGCGCATCCGCTCGCCGTTGACCCGCGACACCTGGGTGAAGCGTGTCAGCACCGGCACCAGCCGCGCGGCGCCCATCTCGACCGCCTTCTGCACCATGTAGTCGAGCCGCGCATGCTTCAGCGGCGCGAACACATAGGTGACGTCGGGCAGGCGGTCCTGCGCGCGGGTCTGTGCCGCGACCGTCAGCATGTCGGCCCGCTTGCGGCCGGAAATCTCGGCGCGCCATTCGCCGTCACGCCCGTTGAACACCAGCACGCTGTCGCCGGCGCCGAGCCGCAGCACGTTGCCGAGATAGTTGCTCTGATCGCGTTCGAGCGGAACGGTTGCGCCGGCGCCGAGCGGGGCGTCGACAAACAGGCGGGGGCTGCGGAAATCGAGTTCAGGCATATCCGAGGCGGCTTCAGGGCGGTGTGGCCAGTTTACCAAACTGCGCGACACCGTAATCCCGCGGACTCCTCAGGAACTCGCCAGCCAGGTAATATTGAGCGTCGATATATTGCTTCTGTCACCAAGTCATTTCTTTAGTCCAAGGGGCCGCTTGCACGCGGTCCCTTTTGCTGTTCGGTCGCCCGCGGCGTCGGCCCATGAATCCAAACCGGGGCCTTACCGAAAATCCTGTTCAGGCAAATTTGATGGTCCATTTTACCGCCGTTCGTAGCCTAAAGGCTTAGAATCGGGGAACAATTTAATATGGCCGGTGTGGCCCTACGCCGCGCTGTCGCCCAAATCCACGGGTTGTTAAGGCCTCACAGGAATCGTAAAACGCCCCCAAAATTCGTTGCTTCGTTTTTGTTGCGCTGGGGTTGCCTGGACCTTTTGCCGGAGAAACACCCTCGATGATCCGCCGTCTGATCGTGCTGACCGTTGCCGCGACCGCCCTGTCCGTGGGGCAAGCCGCTGCGCAGAGCGCCTTTCCGGCCCCGTTGCCCAATCAGGCCGGTAAGGCCGGCACCGCGTCCGACCCCGCGTTTCCGCCGGTCAATGGCATGCGTCCAAGCCAGGCCGGAACCGCCTCGGATTCCGCATTCCCGCCGGTCAACGGCGCGCTGGCGGCCAGGGTCGGTGCCACGCCGTCGGCATTTCCGAGCAGTGGCGCGGCCCCCATCGCCGGCGGCGGGCTGTCGTCGCCGCCCCCGCCGGGTGCGGGTGGTGGTGGTGCCGCCGACGCCTGCATGAAGAATTTCACGCCGCTGCGCGAGGATGCGGAGAAGCGCGGCAAGGCGATCAAGGCGGCGAGCGATCGCCACGCCAGCCCCCAGGAGGCCTGCAAGCTGATCGGCAATTACAGCCAGGCCGAGATCAAGATGATCAAATATGTCGACACCAACGCACAGAAGTGCGGAATTCCGCCGCAGATCGCCGACCAGCTCAAGGCCGGACACAAGAATACCGAAGCGCTGCTGAAGAAGGTCTGCAATGTCGCGGAGCAGGCGGCGGCGCAGCCGCGTGGGCCAGCGGGGCCGAGCTTGAGCGACGTACTCGGTTCGTCCGCCTCGCTGCCGGAAGCGACGCCGACCAAGAAGGGCGGCAGCACCTTCGATACGCTGAACGGCAACGTCCTCACCCGTTGAGGGATCACCCATGAGCGATGTCTCCACCCGCGTTGCCGACTCCACAGGCAACTGGGTGGATACCCATGCGCCGGTCTGGACGCGGCCCTATCTGCGGCTTGCGCGCTACGACCGGCCGATCGGCTCCTGGCTATTGTTGATGCCGTGCTGGTGGTCGGCGGCGCTTGCCGCCGGCGTCGCGCATGATGTGCGTTCGCTGCCGCTCGTGGTCCTGCTGTTTTTCATCGGCGCCTTTGTGATGCGCGGTGCCGGCTGCACCTGGAACGACATCACCGATCGCGATCTCGACGCCAAGGTCGAACGCACGCGGTCGCGGCCGATCCCGGCCGGCCAGGTCACGGTGACGCAGGCGGTGGTCTTCATGGTCCTGCAGGCGCTGATCGGGCTTCTCGTGCTGCTGCAGTTCAACCGCTTCGCGGTGATGACCGGCATCGCCTCGCTTCTGATCGTCGCGATCTACCCGTTCATGAAGCGGATCACCTGGTGGCCGCAGGTCGTGCTCGGCCTTGCCTTCTCCTATGGCGCGCTGATGGGATTTGCGGTGACGCTCGAGCGCATCGATCTGGCCGCGATTGCGCTTTACGCCGGATCGATCGCCTGGGTGATCGCCTACGACACCATCTACGCCCATCAGGACGCCGAGGATGATGCGCTCATCGGCGTCAAATCCACCGCGCGCCTGTTCGGTGCACGCACCCATCGTGCGCTCGTGATCTTCTATGGTCTCGCCGTGCTCTTGATCGGCGTGGCGTTCGCACTCGCGGGGGCGCGCTGGCCGGCCTGGATCGGGCTGGCGGCGTTTGGGTTGCATCTCGCCTGGCAGGTCCGGCGGCTCGACATCAGCGATGGCGCGCTCTGCCTGCGCATCTTCAAGTCCAACCGCGACGCCGGCTTGATCCTGTTCGCGAGCCTCGTCGTCGACGCGGTGCTGCGCGCGGCGTGACGACTTCGCAGGATGGTGGAGCGAAGCGTACAAACCCATGATTCGGCGGCCGCGCCACAAACTCGCCGTCGTCCCGGCGAAGGCCGGGACCCATAACCACCAATGCTTCTTGTTTGCGACGCTGGAACGACGAGTCCCGTCAACAACATCTGCTGCGGCGTATGGGTCCCGGCCTTCGCCGGGACGACACCGATTGTGAGGCAAATGGAGCGAGACGGTCAGATCAATCCCGCGCGATGATCTCGCGTTCGCCGCGATGTACGCTGGTGCCGTTGAGGCTGACGCCGGCGCGGCGGCGGACCAGGAATTTCGGTCTCCGCGCGCGGATCGCGTTGCGGCGACGGCGGCGCGGGGAGGGCGTCCGCGGCGCAGGCTCGGTCAGTTGCGGGAGACGGAAGATGTCGCTCCACATCTGCCAGGCGGAGCTGATCTCCTCGGCATCCGAACTGGAGCCGAGCGGAATGCTGAGCGCGGGATCGCGGTGAACAAGCACCAGCATCTGCGCGTCGTCGATGCCGCGCACCGCGACGCCGAGAAAGTCGCTGACGCGAACATTGACCGCCATCCGCATGCCGAGAACGGCACGGCGCAGCACGACGTGTTCGCGATGAAGCTCGACCTGCCGCATGCCGCCATCCGCGCGCGCGTCCTGCGCGTGGAAGCTGAGCGGAAGGGAAAGAGGGTCGAGCCGCAACGCGCAGCTCGACCCGGCGGAATTGATTCCGCTTGTTGGTGTTTGACGCCTCAAAGCTCTGTCTCCCCGCCGGGATTTTGTTCCCGGTCGTTGGGTGAGAGCCTAGCCGAGCGATGTCCGTTCCCCCTTAAAAAGCCTGGTTAACCCCTCCTCACCTCGTGCCATGATTGACAAGAGGTTGGCCCGCATGATTGACGAAGCCTTGCCCCGATCACTCAAATCTTTGTTGCCTGCCGGCGCAAAGTGCTTGAAATCCCTGTGAAACCGGCACATCTGGTGGGTCTGTCGACCTCGTTCCGGGCCCCCCTCAATCCGCAGGAATTCGTTCGTGAACTCTTCACCATCTGCATCGCGACACGGCGATAGCTCCGATCTGTTCGACCAATCGGGCCTGAGCGACCTTGCACAGCGCCTGGTCGATGCCGCAAAGCGCGCGGGCGCCGATGCGGCCGATGCCATCGCGGTGCGCGGCGTCTCGCAGGGCGTCGAGGTGCGCGACGGCCGCGTCGAGGAAACCGAGCGCTCCGAAGGCGATGACGTCGGCCTGCGGGTGTTCGTCGGCCACCGCCAGGCGGTGGTGTCGACCAATGACGTCAGCGGCGACGGGGTCGCCAAGCTTGCCGAGCGTGCCGTCGCGATGGCGCGCGTGGCGCCGGACGACAAATATGTCGGTCTCGCCGATCCGGCGCTCCACGCCCACGATTTCCCCGACCTCGATCTGCTCGATCGCAAGGTTCCGAGCACGGCCGAACTCGAGCAGCGCGCGATCGAAGCAGAGGCTGCGGCGCTCGCGGTCAAGGGTGTCACCAAGTCCGGCGGCGCGTCGGTCTCGACCGGGATCGGCGGCATGGTGCTGGTGACGTCGACCGGCTTCCACGGTTCTTATCTGCGCTCCAGCCACGGCATCTCGACGACGGCGATTTCCGGTGAGGGCACCGGCATGGAGCGCGACTACGATTTCACCAGCGCGCCGCATGCCTCCGATCTCGATTCACCTGCTTCCGTTGGCCGCAAGGCCGGCGAGCGCGCGGTGGCGCGGGGCAATCCGCGCAAGGTCGAGACCTGCAAGGTGCCGGTGGTGTTCGATCCGCGGGTCGCCGGCTCGATCGTCGGCCATCTCGTCGGCGCCATCAACGGCGCCTCGATCGCGCGCAAGACCAGCTTCCTGAAGGACAAGCTCGGCGAGCAACTGTTCTCGAAAGATATCCGCATCATCGACGATCCGTTGCGGGTGCGCGGCCTGCGCTCGCAGACCTTCGACGCCGAGGGCGTCAGGGTGAAGAAGACCGCGCTGATCGATGCGGGCGTGCTCACCACCTGGGTGCTGGATTCGGCGACCGCGCGAGAGCTCGGGCTTGTTACGACC
This sequence comes from Bradyrhizobium sp. 33ap4, assembly GCF_032654765.1. NCBI lineage: Bacteria > Pseudomonadati > Pseudomonadota > Alphaproteobacteria > Hyphomicrobiales > Nitrobacteraceae > Bradyrhizobium > Bradyrhizobium sp. 33ap4. Next base: position 27,941 of record NZ_JAUMTJ010000011.1, read on the forward strand.
GGTCATGCGCATCGCGGCGTGTCGTCCTCGCCGTCTCCCGGAACGTATAATCTGCATCTCGAGCCGGGTGCGGTGACGCCGAAGGAGCTGATCTCCGACATCAAGCAGGGCTTCTATGTCACCGACCTGATCGGCTCCGGCGTCAACGGCGTGACCGGCGATTACAGCCGCGGCGCGTCCGGCTTCTGGATCGAGAACGGCGAGATCACCTATCCGGTCAGCGAAGTGACCATCGCCGGCCATCTGCTGCCGATGTTCAAGTCGCTGGTCGCCGCCAACGATCTGGAATTCCGCTACGGCGTCAATTCGCCGACGCTGCGCATCGAGGGCCTGACGCTTGGCGGACGCTGATACGGACGACTGGACCAAGGCGCGCGATGCCGCCTTGCTGACCAGATCGGTGCAGGAAGCGGGCCGGCTCGCATCGTCACTGTTCCGCACCGAATTGAAGAACTGGATCAAGGGCGCGTCCTCGCCGGTCTCCGAGGCCGACATCGCGGTCAACGACCTGTTGGAGCAGCAGCTGCGTTCGGCAACGCCCGGCTATGGCTGGCTGTCGGAAGAGAGCGCCGACAACGACACCCGCCTCGGCAGGCGCTTCACCTGGATCGTCGATCCGATCGACGGCACCCGCGCCTATCTCGCCGGCCGCGAGGACTGGTGCGTCAGTGTGGCGCTGGTTGAAAATGCATCTCCGGTGCTCGCGGCGGTGTATGCGCCGGTCAGCGAGGAATTCTTCTTCGCCGCCCGTGGACAGGGCGCCACCCTGAACGACGGCGCGGTGCATGCAACCGCAGGCACCGATTTCAACTTTCCGCGGATGGCGGGACCGAAGCCGCTGGTGCAGCGGCTCAGCCCGACGCCGGACGAGATCACGCTCTATCCGCGCATCGGATCGCTGGCGCTGCGGTTGTGCCGTGTAGCACAAGGTCGACTTGACGCGGCCTTTGCGGGCGGGCAAAGCCGCGACTGGGATCTTGCCGCCGCGAATTTGATCGTGCAGGAAGCGGGTGGTAAGATGACCGCGCTCTCGGGGGACGCGATTGAGTACAATCGCCGGGAGGTGACGCATGGGGTGCTGGTGGCAGCAGGACGCGAACGTCATGCACGCATTGTCGAGCATTTTCGCAGCCGTCCTTTGCCGTGAGGCCTCGCCGATCCACGCCGCTTTCCGATTGTGACGACCAGACCTGTTGCGACAGCCTTGTGACGACTAGCCTTGTGACGACCAGACCTGTGACGACCACGACTTCATTTGTTTGCCGGGCATCTCGTTAGGAAAAGCACCATCATGTCAGACAATGCCCAGCCCCAGCTGCTTCACCTCGTGATCGGCGGCGAGTTGACCGATCTCGAGCACAACACCTTCAAGAATCTGGACGAAGTCGAGATCGTCGGCGTCTACCCGAACTATGCGACCGCCTATGCGGCCTGGAAGGCGAAGGCGCAGCAGACCGTGGACAACGCCCAGATGCGCTACTTCGTCGTTCACCTCCACCGGTTGCTCGATCCTGAGCAGGACACAAAGCATTCCCATTGAAACGACTTTTTCGCGATCTGCTGCGCAGCGGCTTCGTGCAGCGCGCGCTGGGTGTGCTTGCGGCCGAGTATCTGCGGCTGGTGTGGTACACCAACCGCTTCAGCTACCAGCCGCATGACGTGTACGGGATCGTCGAGCCCCTGATGCCGGCGATCTTCGTGTTCTGGCACGGCCAGCACTTCATGACGCCGTTCATCAAGACCAAGGAGAGCTACCGCGCCAAGGTCCTGATCTCCCGCCACCGCGACGGCGAGTTCAACGCCCTCGCGGTGGAGCGGCTCGGCATCGGCACCATCAGAGGTTCCGGCGATCATTCCGGCGCGTTCCATCGCAAGGGCGGCGTCGGCGCCTTCCTGGAGATGGTTCGGGCGCTGGAAGACGGCTGCAACATGGCCACCACCGCCGACGTGCCGAAGCGGGCGCGGGTGGCGGGCCTCGGGGCCATCATGCTGGCGCGGGAGACCGGCCGGCCGATCATCCCCTTTGCGATGGTCACCAGCCGATTCATCCGGTTGAAAAACTGGGATTCGACCACCATCAATTTGCCATTCGGGCGCGGCGCAGTGGTAGGTATTGAGCCGGTCTATGTGCCGCCCGACGCCGACGCCGCGACGATGGAAAAGCTTCGGCAGCACGTGGAGGAACTTCTCAACGAAGCGACCCGACGTGCCTATGCAGCGGTCGGGCGGCCGGAGGCAGCGCTTGGCTAGCTCGCTACCGATGACGTTGCGTGTGTACCGCAAGCTGTCGTCCGCGATGGTGCCGCTCGCGCCTGCCCTGATCAAGCGGCGGCTCAAGCTCGGCAAGGAAGATCCCGAACGTGTCGGCGAGCGGCGCGGCGTGAGCGCCGATACCAGGCCGCAGGGCCCGCTGGTATGGATTCACGGCGCCAGCGTCGGCGAGGTGCTGGCAGCGGCCGGCCTGATCGAGCGGCTGCGCGCGCTCAATTTGCGCATCCTGCTCACCTCGGGCACGGTGACCTCGGCCGCGATCGTCGCCAAGCGCTTCCCGCCCGACGTCATCCATCAATACGTGCCGTACGACTCGCCGCGTTATGTGACGCGCTTCCTCGATCACTGGCATCCGTCGCTGGCGCTGTTCATCGAATCCGATTTGTGGCCGAATCTGATCCTGTCGAGCGCCGCGCGGCGGCTGCCGATGGTGCTGATCAATGGGCGAATGTCGCAGCGCTCTTTCCCGCGCTGGCGCCGGGTCTCCAACACCATCGGCGCGTTGCTCGGCCGGTTCGACATCTGCCTCGCGCAGTCGAACACCGACGCCGAACGCTTTGCCGCGCTCGGCAGCCACAACGTCGTCGTCACCGGCAACCTCAAGCTCGACGTCGCGGCGCCGCCGGCCGATCCGGCCAAGCTGGAGCGGTTGATGTCGGTGACCCGCGGCCGTGCCATCGTGGTTGCGGCGTCGACCCATCCCGGCGAGGAAGAGATCCTGATCGAGGCGCACAAGTCGCTCGCGGGATTCTTCCCCGGCCTGCTCACAGTCATCGTGCCGCGGCATGCCGCGCGCGGCGAGGCGGTGGCGCGGCTGGTGACGGAGGCCGGCCTGCGCCCCGGCCTGCGCTCGCATGAGGATCTGCCGGTCGCGACAACAGATATCTACGTCGCCGATACGATGGGCGAGCTCGGCCTGTTCTATCGCCTCGCGCCGATCGTGTTCATGGGCGGCTCGCTGGTTGCGCATGGCGGCCAGAATCCGATCGAGGCGATCAAGCTTGGCGCGGCGATCGTGCACGGCCCGCACGTGTTCAACTTCACCGATGTCTATGAGGCGCTCGATCGCGCCGGCGGCGCGCGCCGCGCCGATGATCGGGAAGCGCTGGTCAAGCAGCTCGGCCAGTTCCTTGCGGATTCCACAGCCCGCGACAATTCGCTGGCGGCCTCCGAGCGCGTCGTCGAACAGCTCGGTGGCGCGCTGGAGCGCACGGTGACCGCTCTCGAGCCCTATCTGTTGCAGTTGCGGCTTGAGATGGGAGCCGCCAATGCGTGAGCCGGCCTTCTGGCACCGGCCGTCGTCTTGCCTATCGCAACTGCTCCAACCGCTCGCCGCGCCTTACGGCGCGGTCGCCGCACGGCGGATGCGGCAATCCGGCGTCGATGCCGGCATTCCCGTGGTCTGCGTCGGCAATTACCATGTCGGCGGCGCCGGCAAGACGCCGACGGTGCTGGCGCTGGCAAGATTGCTGCGTGAGCTCGACGAGCGGCCGGTGGTGCTCAGCCGCGGCTATGGCGGCAGGCTCGGCGGCCCGGTCAAGGTCGATCGCCACAGCCACACGGCGGCCGATGTCGGCGACGAGCCGCTGATGATGGCGACGAGCTTGCCGGTCGTGGTGTCGCGCGACCGTGCCGCGGGCCTGGCGCTGGCGCGCGCGCAGGATGCCAGCGTGATCCTGATGGATGACGGCTTCCAGAATCCGAGCGTGCTCAAGGATGTCTGCCTGATCGTGATCGACGGCACGCGCGGCGTCGGCAACGGCCGTGTGATTCCTGCGGGACCGCTGCGCGCGCCGCTGGTGCCGCAGCTGGAACGGACCGACGCGCTGATCGTGGTCGGCGAGGGGAGCGCGGCGCAAAGGATTGCGGCCGATCTCGCGTCCCGCGGCAAGCCGGTGCTGTCGGCGCATCTGAAGCCGGACCAGGCTTCGCTGGCGGCGCTGAACGGAACACGTGCGCTCGCCTTTGCCGGCATCGGCGATCCCGCGCGCTTCTTCAACACATTGCTCTTAAGCGGCGTCGACGTCGTGCGCAGCAAGGCTTTCGCCGATCATCACGCCTTCACGAAGGAGGAGATCGAAGCGCTCGTTGCCGACGCGCGTCGCGAGGGACTGACGCTGGTGACGACGGAAAAGGATCTCGCTCGGTTGCGTGGTCCGGACGGGATGCCGGCCTGGGCACAGGCGATCGTGCCGTTCGCGGTGATGCTGCAATTCGATGATGGCGACGCGCTGCGGCGCCTGGTGGCCGATCAGCTGTTCACGGCGCGGGACAGGAGACGCTCCAAATGAACCCGGCCTTGAGCCTAGGCCTGCGGCTTGAGGACGCCAGGATGGTGGCGCTGCAGCACGGCGGTCGGGGTGGCGTAGGCTTCTTGCAGATCGACGCTCCAGTACTTCAGCTCGTCGAGCGGAATCCGGACGTCGGTGATGGCACAACGCACAAAGGTGCCGGGCGAGATCACGCGGAAATCGCCGTCGAGATATTGCACCTGCGCTTCGCCATGGCCCGAGGGACCGAACTTGTTCAGCACGATTGAGCTCTCCGCCTTGCCTCCAATGAGGCCATCTGGATGTCGATGAAACCGTCTATCACAGATAGGGTGTCATGTCCGCCCGTTAAACCACCGACTTGTGATGATTTGGCGGCGGAGGCGCATGGTAGCCTTGTAGGTGTGGTCCGCTGTGTTTGCAGCGCCATAACGAGCCGACCGGATCGGATGCGCCTCACGTCAGTTTTCATGTGCCTCGCCATGCTTGCCGTGCCGGCCGCGGCCGCGGCGCCGCTCCCGGACCCGCATCAGGTCGAGATCCCCGAAGGCAACGTCACGCTGCACGCGCAGCTCTACCGGCCCGATGGCGACGGCCCGTTCCCGGTCGTCATCGCGCTGCATGGCTGCGGCGGTCTCGCCGGCCGTTCCGAGCCGGTGCTGCCGCGCTATCGCGACTGGGCCGAGCAATTGCTGACGACCGGCCATGCGGTGCTGTTGCCGGACAGCTACGGCTCGCGCGCGCTCGGTCCGCAGTGCCGCATCAAAGAGCATCAGGTCCAGACCCGCCGTGCGCGGGTCGCCGACATCAACGCGGCGCGGCAGTGGCTGGTGCAGCAGAAATGGGTGGCGAAGGGCCGCATCAGCCTGATCGGCTGGGGCAACGGCGCCGCCGCTTTGCTGTGGGCGGTGCGGCCGCAGATGTGGTCACGCAACGTCGAGCCGGACTTTCGCTCGGCGGTCGCATTCTATCCGGATTGCCGCGCCTCGTTCGGCCTCGGCTGGAGCGCGCGGGTGCCGACGCTGGTCCTGATCGGCGCGCGCGACGACGTGACATCGTCATCGGCCTGCCACCAGATGGTCGACGGCGCCCGCGGCCGCAGCGCGCTGGCGCGGATCGTGGTCTATCCCGAGGCCTATCACGACTTCGACCGGCCCAACCTGCCGCTGCACGCGGTCGCGGCCTCCGATGCCGAGATCGCCGAGCGCGGTCACGTCGGCACCGATACCGGCGCGCGCAAGGATGCGCAAAAGCAAGTCGCCGAGTGGCTGTCGCGCTAAGACAGCTGTTGCCGGGCTAGAACAAGCTGCCCTGATCGACCGGCTTGGTGACGCGCTTCGGCGCTGCCGGTTTCGCCTCGCGCGGCTGAGGCTTCGGCTGGCTCTCGGGCGCCACCGTTGCCGGGGGCTGATCGGCGTTCGCGGTGGCGGCGACGCGGCCATCGGCGAATTCGATCGACAGGCCGGCGTTCGGGCCGACCGCCGCGGCGGAGTGCAGGGCGTGGCCGTGCGCGTCGCGCACCAGCGCGAAGCCGCGCGCCAGCACGCCGCGATAGGACAGCGCCGACAACAGCTGGCCGCTATGGGCGACGCGCGCCTCGAGCCGCTGCATCGTCGTCACCAATGCGCGGCGGGCGCGCTCGGCCAGGCGGTGGGTGCGCTCGAGGTCGCGGGCGATGGCGTTGCGCTGGGCCTTGGCGTTGGCGAGCTTCGAGGCCTTGAGCCGGATCTCGAGTCCGCTGAAGCGCTCGCGGCGGCGATGCAGCAGCGCGCGCGCCGATAGCGTGATGCGCTCGCCGGATGCGGTGAGCCGCTGCCGCGCATGCGCGATCTGGCCGCGCAGCACGCCGATGGTGAGGCGCGAACTGCTGGCGGCAAAGCGGCGGAAATGCGCGTGCGTATTGGCCTTCAGCCCGCGCGGCAAACCTGCTGCGAGATGATCGAGCCGTTGCCGCGGGATCGCCAGCAGTTCGTGCGCCGCCGGCAGCGCCCGCGCCGCGGCGCGCAGCTCGTTGCGGCGCGCCTCCTGGGCACGCTGCCAGCACACCATGGTGCGGCGGGCGAGCGCCGCGACCTCGATGAACAGCTCGCTGCGCACCGGCACCGCCATTTCGGCGGCGGCGGTCGGCGTCGGCGCGCGCTTGTCGGCGACGAAGTCGATCAGCGTGATGTCGGTCTCATGGCCGACCGCGGAGATCAGCGGGATATGGCTCTCGGCCGCGGCGCGGACCACGATCTCCTCGTTGAACGACCACAGGTCCTCCAGCGAGCCGCCGCCGCGCGCGACGATCAACAGATCAGGCCGTGGAATCCTGCCGCCCTCCGGCAGCGCGTTGAAGCCGCGGATCGCGGCCGCCACCTGTTCCGCCGAGCCGTCGCCCTGCACCTTGACCGGCCAGACCAGCACGCGGCGGGGGAAGCGGTCCTCCAGCCGGTGCAGGATGTCGCGGATCACGGCGCCGGTCGGCGAGGTGACGACGCCGATCACCTCGGGCAGCCAGGGCAAAAGCTGCTTGCGGGCCTCGTCGAACAGGCCCTCGGCCGCGAGCTTCTTCTTGCGCTCCTCCATCAGCGCCATCAGCGCGCCGACGCCGGCGGGCTCCAGCGAATCGATGACGATCTGGTACTTCGAGGAGTTCGGATAGGTGGTCAGCTTGCCGGTGGCGATGACCTCGAGGCCCTCCTGCGGCTTGAAGCGCATCCGGGCATGGGCGAACTTCCAGATCACGGCCTCGATCTTGGCGCTCTCGTCCTTCAGCGCGAAATAGCAGTGGCCGGAGGAATGCGGGCCGCGAAAGCCCGAAATCTCGCCGCGGACACGGACATGGCCGAAGCGGTCCTCCACTGTCCGCTTCAGGGCGGAAGAGAGTTCCGAGACGGTGAATTCAGGCGCGTTGACGAGATTCGGAGCAGCGGTCATCTGATCTATAGAATCGGGGTTTTCGACCCCGTGTGCAAGGTCCGGACGCCGCGTTTCAGGCGTCGAATCACATATCCACATCTGATCGAACCGCGTGTTGCCGCGGTTCGGGAGCGTGCTAAACCGGACGAAATGGCGTTACAACCCCTCTGATCGGCGACACAGATGAACATCCTCCTGCTCGGTTCCGGTGGCCGCGAACATGCGCTGGCGTGGAAGATCGCCGCATCCCCGCTGGTCACGAAACTCTGGTGCGCGCCGGGCAATGCCGGGATCGCGCGCGAAGCCGAATGCGTTGCGCTCGATGTCACCGACCATGCCGCGGTGATCGAGTTCTGCCGGGGCAATGCGGTCGATCTGGTGGTGGTCGGGCCGGAGACGCCGCTCGCCGCCGGGATCGTCGACGACCTCGCCGCTGAAGGCATTAAGGCGTTCGGACCGAGCCGGCAGGCCGCCCAGCTCGAGGGCTCCAAGGGCTTCACCAAGGACCTGTGCAGCGAGTTCGACATTCCGACCGGTGCCTATCGCCGCTTCGACAATGCGAAGGACGCGGTGGCCTATGTCCGTGCCCAGGGCGCGCCGATCGTGGTCAAGGCCGACGGGCTTGCGGCCGGCAAGGGCGTCGTGGTGGCGCAGACGCTGCCCGAGGCCGAGGCCGCGATTGCGATGATGTTCGAGGGCGCGTTCGGCTCGGCCGGCGCCGAGGTCGTGATCGAGGAGTTCTTGTCGGGCCGCGAGATCAGCTTCTTCGCGCTGTGCGACGGCGAGACCGCAATCCCGCTGGCCTCGGCGCAGGACCACAAGCGGGTGTTCGATCACGACAAGGGGCCGAACACCGGCGGCATGGGCGCCTATTCGCCGACGCCGTTCGTGACGCCTGAAGTGCACGACCAGATCATGGCGCGGATCATCCTGCCGACGGTGGCGGGGATGAAGAGCCGCGGCACGCCGTTCAAGGGCGTGCTCTACGCCGGCGTGATGCTGACCGCGCAGGGCCCCAAGCTGTTCGAATACAATGTCCGCTTCGGCGATCCCGAATGCCAGGTGCTGATGCTGCGGATGATGTCGGACATCGTGCCGGCGCTGCTCGCCTCGATCGACGGGCAATTGAAGAACTTCGATCTGCGCTGGTATCCGGACCCGGCGCTGACGGTGGTGATGGCGGCGAAGGGCTATCCCGGCGACTACATCAAGGGCACGCGGATCGATGGCCTCGACGCCGCCGCCAAGGTCGAGGGTGTCGAGATCTTCCACGCCGGCACGGTGGCGAAGGATGGCGCAATCATCGCCAATGGCGGCCGGGTGCTGAACGTCTGCGCGATGGGCAAGACGGTCACCGAGGCGCGCGACCGCGCCTATCAGGCGATCGATCGCATCAAATGGCCGGACGGCTTCTGCCGCCGCGACATCGCCTGGCAGGCGGTCGAGGCGGAGAAGGGTTGATCGATCCGGCCTCAGCGGCGACAATGGCGCGCCCCGGGGCCTTCGAATGACCGATTTCAGACCGCCCGAGACGCACTACGCGCAAAGCGCCGACGCGAGCATCGCCTATCAGGTGATGGGCGATGGTCCTGTCGACATCATCCTTGTCCCCGGCCTGTTCTCGCACATCGAGTTCATGCACGAGATGCCCGGCTACACCGCCGTGCTGCGCCGCCTGTCGCGCTTCGCCCGGGTCGTGACCTTCGACAAACGCGGACAGGGATTGTCGGATCGGATGACCGGCGCGCCCTCCCTCGAGCAGCGCATGGACGACGTCCGGGCCATCATGGATGCTATCGGCTCCGCGAAGGCGGTGTTGTTCGGCTTCTCCGAGGGATGCCCGATGAGTGTGCTGTTTGCAGCGACCTATCCGGACCGCGTTTCGCATCTCGTTCTGCTCGGCAGCTTTGCCCGCTCGAAGGATCGCCTGGCGGACGATGTGTGGCAGCTGCGCTGCGACGAGATCGTGCAGAGCTGGGGTTCTGGCGACACGGTCAAAACTGTCGCGCCGAGCCAGGCAACGAATGCAGAAGTGATCGCGCAGATCGCGAAATTCGAGCGGCTGTCGAGCAGTCCGGGAGCGTTGCGGACGCTGCTCATCCTCAATCGCGCGATCGACGTCACGACGATCCTGCCGATGCTCCAGACTCCGACGCTTGTCCTGCATCGGACCGGCGATGCCCGCGTTCCCGTGGCACTCGGCCGTGCCGTCGCGCGCTCGATCCCCGCCGCGAAATACGTCGAATATCCCGGCTGCGATCACTACTATTGGGTCGGCGAGACCGAGGCGATGCTCGGCGATATTGAGGAATTCGTCACCGGCCATCGCGATGGTGGTGATGCCGAGCTCGACCGTGTGCTTGCGACCGTGCTGTTCACCGATATCGTCGATTCGACCCGCAGCGCCGCCGCGATGGGTGATCATCGTTGGCGACGTCTGCTCGACGATCACGATCAACTCGCGCAGCAGGTGGTCGGCCGCCATCGCGGCCATCTGGTGAAGAGCACCGGCGACGGCATTCTGGCGACCTTCGACGGTCCGGGCCGCGCCGTACGCTGTGCGCTGGCGTTCGGCTCGGCCGCGCGGCAGATCGGCCTGCCGGTGCGAGCGGGCCTGCACACCGGCGAGATCGAGGTGAGGGGGGCGGATATCGGCGGCATAGCGGTCCACGCCGCGGCGCGCGTGATGTCGCAGTGCGGCTCGAACGAGGTGCTGGTGTCACGTGTGGTGACCGATCTGGTCGCGGGCGCCGGGTTGAAATTCGCCGAGCGCGGCGCGTTCGAGTTGAAGGGACTGCCCGGGACATGGGAGCTGTTTGCGGCGAGCGGCTAGGTTCGGCCCCACGCCGTCATTCCGGACGACGCGCATCGCGCGTCGATCCGGAATCTCGATGTTGTGGACACCTTCTCACCTCATCTCGAGATTCCGGGTTCGGCGCGTTGCGCCGCCCCGGAATGACGAAGTGGGCTAAAGCAGATCCCCGCCCGCCGCTGACGCCGTGGTGCCGTGCTCGCGGAACGCCTTGATGACGTTCTTGCCGATCTTCCACTTGTGCACCTCGTCGGGGCCGTCGACCAGCCGCTGCGAGCGCACCTGGGTGTACCATTTCGCCAGCGGGGTATCCTGGCTGAAGCCGAGCGCGCCGTGCAGCTGGATCGCGGTGTCGATCACCTTGTGCACCATGTGGGCGTGGAAGATCTTGGCGATCGAGTTCTCCTGGCGGATGTCGAGGCCCTTCTCGGCCTTGTAGGCGATGTGCAGCAGCATCAGCCGGCCGATATAGAGCTCGCTCGCGCAGTCGGCGAGCATGAACTGCACCGCCTGGCGGTCGGCCAGCAACTGGCCGAAGGTCGAGCGTTTGGTGACATGGGCGGCCGCCATGTCGAGCGCGCGCTGCGCCTTGGCGACGTTGTGCATGCCGTGGCGCAGCCGGCCGTAGGCGAGGCGGTGCTGGCCCATGTTGAAGCCGTTGCCTTCGCCGCCGAGCAGATTGTCGGCGGGCACCTTCAGATCCTTGATCTCGATCTCGGAGTGGCCGCCGTGGATCACGTCGTCATGCGGACCCTCGATTGCCATGTTGGCGACGTTGCGCTTGATGCGGTAGCCGGGGTTGGGCAGCTCGACGATGAAGGTCGAATATTGCTTGTGGCGCGGCGCGTTGGGATCGGTCTTCGCCATGACCAGCGCGAGGTCGGCGACGCTCGCCGACGAGGAGAACCATTTCTCGCCGTTGAGGATGTAGTTCTCGTTGCCGTCCTTCACCGCCGTGGTCTGCATGCCGGTGGCATCGGCGCCGGCGGCCTTTTCCGTCATCGAGAAGCAGATGCGCTTTTCGCCGTTCAACAGGGGCTTGAGGAATTTTTCCTTCTGGTACTCGGTGCCGTGCGCCAGGATCGTCATCATCGAGGCGTCGTCCGGTCCCTGCGTGTTCATCGAGAGCGCGCCGAGCATGCTTTCGCCGAGCTCCATCTGCACCAGGGCGTTGGCGAGCGGGCCGAGGCCCATACCGCCATATTCCTTCGGCACGAACGGGCACCACAGGCCCTGCGCGCGGGCCTTCTTCCGCAGCGGTCCCAGCACCTCGGCAAGCGGCTTGGTGTCGAGTTCCTTTTCCGCCGGAATGCATTCGTCGTGGACGAATTTGCGAACCTTCTCGCGGATCGCCTTGGCTTCGGCGGGAATTTCGAAGTCGATCGACATGGCACTTCCTCGTTTCATGTTGTTGTTGGCAGGACTTGAGGATGGCATAAACCTCGTCAAAGTCAGCGGCAACGCCGAACAAAGTTTGAAGCAGCGCGGCCGCCCCAGGGAAGGAGCTACCGATGCCTGATCTCGCTGATCTTTTTCCCGGCTATGCGTCCGAATGGATCAACACCTCGCAGGGCCGCATCTTCGCCCGCGTCGGCGGCAAGGGCCCGCCATTGCTGCTGCTGCACGGCTTCTCCTCGACGCATGTGATGTGGCACACGGTGGCGCCGAAACTCGACGACAGGTTCACGCTGATCATCGCCGACCTGCCGGGCTACGGCTGGTCCGACATGCCCGACAGCGACAAGGACCATACGCCCTACACCAAGCGGGCCTGGGCGAAGACCATGGTCGAGGTGATGGAGCAACTCGGGCACGTGCATTTCGCGCTCGCCGGCCACGACCGCGGCGGCCGGGTGTCGTACCGGCTCGCGCTCGATCATCCCGGCCGGCTGTCGAAGCTTGCGGTGCTCGATATCGCGCCGACCTATGATTACTGGCAGAAGCTCAATCGCCTCTCGGCGCTGAAGATCTACCACTGGGCGTTCCTGGCGCAGTCCTATCCGCTGCCGGAGACGCTGATCTCCAACAATGGCGAATTCTTCCTCAAGGAGAAGATGGCGAGCCAGACCAGGAGCAAGACGCTGGAGGCGATCGATCCGCGCGCGCTCGAGCACTACCTCGCGCCATTCCGCGATCCCGCGCGCATCCATGCGATGTGCGAGGACTATCGCGCCGGCGCCTATGCTGATTACGAGATCGACAAGGCCGATGTCGATGCCGGCAAGAAGATCACGATCCCGATGCTGGCGCTGTGGGGCGATGCCGGCGTTGCCAGCGCGGCAACGACACCGCTCGACACCTGGAAGACCTGGGCCACCAATGTCAGCGGTGCGCCGGTGGCGTCGGGGCACTTCCTGCCCGAGGAGAATCCGGAGGCGACGGCGAAGCTGCTGCGGGAGTTTTTCCTGGCGGGGTAATGCAACCGCGGCACCGTCATCCTGAGACGCGCGCGATGCGCGCACCTCAGAGAATCTGAATGTATGGCGGAGGAGCGGCACCAAACATTCGGTGTCGTCGTGGCGTTCGCATGCAGGCTCAGTTCCATGACGCGAAGCGCTCCATGATAAAAGCCACGCCTCGTTCTACACCGATTCCATCCAACCAATCAGCAGGGACCAAACACGAAAGCAGGGACGACGACGGACATGTTGTCCCGCCTTCAGTCCCGTCCTCCCGGGGTGCTCGCCTCTTGGCTCGCTGCGCTCGCACCTCGGGATGACGGGTCTGTCTTTCGTGCACTTACCGTCGCTCCCTGAAGAACTCGCGCAGCAGGCGCGCGGACTCGGTCTCGCCGACCGCGCCATAGACCTCCGGCACATGGTGGCAGGTCGGCTGCGCGAAGAACCGGACGCCTGACTCGACCGCACCGCCCTTGGGGTCGGCGGCGCCGTAATAGAGCCGGCGGATGCGGGCAAAGGAGATTGCGCCGGCGCACATCGTGCAGGGCTCCAGCGTCACGTAGAGGTCGCAATCGACCAGCCGCTCGGTGCCGATGGCCTCGGCGGCCTGCCGGATCGCAAGGATTTCCGCATGGGCCGTCGGATCGTGGTCGGTCAGGGTGCGGTTGCCGGCGGTGGCGATCACCTCGTAGCCCCGCACGATCACGCATCCGATCGGAACCTCGCCAGCTTTTCCGGCACTTTCGGCGGTTTTTAGCGCCAAATCCATGAAAGAAGGGGCAGACATGCCTCGTATCATCGGAAGAAACCTGCTAGTAGCGTCGCCTTCAGCAGAAGTGGATGCCGGTTTTGCGCCAGTCGCGCCCAGATGGCGCGCGTATCGCCGGTTGCCCTGCGCCCCAATTGAACCTCCAGGCGAGAACATTCATGCCCCGCGACAGCGACAAAAACAACGATTCCCCGCGCGGCCGGCGGGACCGGGGGGCGCCCGGGAAGGGGCGGCCCAGTGGTTCCCGCGGATCGGACAAGCCGTTCGGCAAGCGCAGCTTCGGCGGCAAAGGTGGTGATCGCGACAAGCGCTCGTTCGGCGACAAGGGCGAGGGCCGCTCGTTCCGCCGCCGTGAGGACGGCGATGCGCCGCGCCGCGATTACGGCGACCGGCCGCGCTTCAAGCGCGACGACCGAGGCGGCGAGGGGGGCGGAAAGCGCCCGTTCAAGCCGCGCGGCGAGCGCCGCGACTTTGATGCGGGCGATCGTCCGCAGCGCGGTGGCGCGCGCTCGGAGGGCCGGTCGTCCGACCGCAAGTTCGGCGAAAAGCGGTCCTATGGCGATCGCGAGAAGCGCCCCTACGCGCCGCGTGGCGACCGCGACGGCGAGAAGCGGAGCTTTGCGCCGCGCGGCGAGCGCGCCGAGCGCAAATTCGACGACAGGAAGTTTTCGCGCGGCGACCGCGACAAGGGTTCATTCCGCGACAAGGGCGAGGGCCGCCCGTTCCGCCGCCGCGAGGACGGCGACGCACCGCGCCGCGATTTCGGCGATCGGCCGCGCTTCAAGCGCGACCGCGACTTCGAAGGCCGCGACCGCGGCGACGAGAAGCCCTGGCAAAAGCGGGATCGCAAACCGCGCGATGACCGCGGCGGCGACGAGCGCCCGCGCTTTTCGCGGTCGCGCGACGATCGCGGTGGCGGCGAACGTCCGCGGTTCTCGAAGTCACGCGACGACCGCGAGCAGGGTGATCGTCCGAAGTTCGGCCGGCCGCGCTGGGATCGTCATGATGAAGATGGTGGCCGCGACAATCGCCGGCGTGAGCGGCCCGAAGGCCGCACCGACTGGCAGGAGCACCCGCGCAGCGAGGGCCACTTCTCCGACCGGCCGCGCCGCGACAATGAGGACGACAGCAGGATCTTTGCGAAGCGCCCGGCCTTCGGCGGCCGCGGTGCCTATCGCGAGCGCGCCTATGACGACCGGCGCGAGCGTCCCGAGCCGAAGCCGAAGAAGACAGGTGAACGCATCGCCAAGGTATTGGCGCGCGCCGGTCTTGCCTCGCGCCGCGATGCCGAGGAGATCGTCACGCAAGGGCGCGTTACCGTCAACGGACGCGTGATCAACTCGCCGGCGCTCGATATCACCGACAACGATGTCGTGGCGGTCGACGGCAAGCCGTTGCCGCCGCGCGAGCGGACGCGGCTGTTCATGTATCACAAGCCGCGCGGGCTGATGACGACGCATGCCGATCCCGAGGGGCGGCCGACCGTGTTCGACAATCTGCCCGAGGGGCTGCCGCGGTTGATCTCGATCGGCCGGCTCGATTTCAACACCGAGGGCCTGTTGCTGCTGACCAATGACGGCGGCCTGGCGCGGACGCTGGAGCATCCCGACACCGGATGGCTGCGCCGCTACCGCGTGCGTGCGCATGGCGAGGTGACGCAGGGCCAGCTCGACCAGCTCAAGGGTGGCGTCGAGGTCGACGGCGTCAAATACGGACCGATCGACGCGACGCTGGAGCGCGACCAGAGCGCCAATGTGTGGGTGGTGTTCGCGATCCGCGAAGGCAAGAACCGCGAGGTGCGCAACGTGATGGCGCATCTCGGGCTCGAGGTGAACCGTCTGATCCGGATCTCCTACGGCCCGTTCCAGCTCGGCGAACTCGAGGAGGGCAAGGTCGAGGAGGTCAAGACGCGGGTGCTGCGCGAGCAGCTCGGCGAGAAGATCGCCAAGATCGCGGGCGCCGACTTCACGCGGCCGGAGCAGCGTGACGCAGCCGACGGCGACGCTGCGCCGGCCAGGAAGCCGAAGCCCAGCAAGCGCGAAACCATCAACGATCGCAAGGGCCGCCGCGTGCTGGTGCAGCGCACCGGCAGCGAGGAAGCGCGTGCCCGCAATGAAGACGAGGCCAACGGCTACGGCCCG
Organism: Bradyrhizobium sp. 33ap4; assembly: GCF_032654765.1. NCBI lineage: Bacteria > Pseudomonadati > Pseudomonadota > Alphaproteobacteria > Hyphomicrobiales > Nitrobacteraceae > Bradyrhizobium > Bradyrhizobium sp. 33ap4. The sequence goes on from NZ_JAUMTJ010000011.1 coordinate 43,504, forward strand.
CCGCGTCGTCCCAAGCGCGGCTATCACGGCAAGCGCGATCTCAAGCCGCGGGACGAGTAACGGTCAATGCGCGTCGTCGGGGGCAGGCTGAAGGGCCGCAATCTCGCTTCGCCTGCGGGCCGCGAGATTCGTCCGACCGCGGACCGCCTGCGCGAGTCCGTGTTCAACATTCTGATCCACGCCTACGACAATCCGATTGAGGACGCGCGCGTGCTCGATCTGTTTGCCGGCACCGGCGCGCTCGGCATCGAGGCCGCCTCGCGCGGCGCCAGGTTCACGCTGTTCGTCGACAATGGCGCCGAGGCGCGCGCGCTGCTGCGCAACAATGTCGAGTCGCTCGGCCTCGGCGGCACGACCAAGGTCTATCGCCGCGATGCCACCGATCTTGGACCCGCACATCCGGTCGAGCCGTTCTCGCTGGTGTTTCTCGATCCGCCCTATGACAAGGGGCTCGCCGACAAGGCGCTCGCCTCGCTGCGCGACGGCGGCTGGCTGACGCCGGGCGCGCTGCTCGTGGTGGAAGAGGCAAAGGCCGCGGCGTTCGCGGCACCCGAGGGCTTCGAGGAGCTCGAGCGGCGCGCGTATGACGACACGGAGTTCGTGTTTCTTCGCAAGGCGTAATGTTGCCGCTTGTTGTGCTGTCATCACCCGCGCATGCGGGTGATCCAGTGCGCCGCGGCTTCTCGATTGATCACGATCGCCGCGGCGTACTGGATCGCCCTGTCAAGCCGGGCGATGACACCGGAGTATGCGGTCTTATCTTCGCCCGAACAGCTTCTCGATATCGCTCAGCTTCAATTCGACATAGGTCGGGCGGCCGTGGTTGCACTGGCCGGAGTTCGGCGTGTCTTCCATCTCGCGGAGCAGTGCGTTCATCTCTTCCGGCTTGAGGCGGCGGCCGGCGCGGACCGAGCCGTGGCAGGCCATCGTGGCGGCGACGTGCATCAGCCGGCGCTCCAGCGGCAGCGCCTCGTCCCACTCGGCCATGTGCTCGGCAAGGTCGCGCAAGAGACCGGCCGCATTGGCCTTGCCGAGCAGCGAGGGCGTTTCGCGCACCGCGACCGCGCCGGGGCCGAAGGATTCGATCGCGAGCCCGAACGACGCCAGCTCCTCGGCGCGGTCGAGCAGCTTCTCGACGGTCGCCTCATCGAGCTCGACGATCTCGGGGATCAAGAGGATCTGCCGCTGCACGCCGTTCTTCGCCAGCGAGGCCTTCAGCTTCTCATAGACTATGCGCTCATGCGCCGCGTGCTGGTCGACCACGATGAGGCCGTCGCGGGTCTGCGAGACGATGTAGGTCTCGTGGATCTGGGTGCGCGCGGCGCCGAGCGGCCGGTCGAGCAGGTCTGGCGCGGGCGCGGCTTCGAAGCGCACATCGGCGGTCGGCGCGCCGACGTCGAAGGCGGCCTGTCCGGGCTCGGCGAAGGCGGGCGCCGCCGCACCGTCGAACGCGCGCAGCGGACCAGCCGGATAGGACGGCGAGCCGCGCCAGTCCCAATTGCTCGGGCGCGGCGGCGTGAAGGCGGGGCGGAAGGCCGAGAGCGCGGCGCCGTCGGCGGTATTGGCCGCGGTGCGCCTGCCTTCGCGCGCGAGGCCTTCCTTCAGGGCGTGCACGATGAGCGCGCGGACCAGGCCGGCGTTGCGGAAGCGCACCTCGGTCTTGGCCGGATGCACATTGGCGTCGACCTCTTGCGGGTCGCAGGTCACGAACAGCGCCACGACGGGATGGCGGTCGCGCGGCAGGTAGTCGGAATAGGCCGCGCGCACGGCGCCGAGGATCAGCTTGTCGCGCACCGGGCGGCCGTTGACGAACAGATATTGCCCGAGCGCATTGGCACGGGTCAGCGACGGCGCGGCGGCAAAGCCTTCGACCACGACGCCCTCGCGCCCGGCGCGCACCTCGATCGCACTGGCACGAAAATCCGCACCCAGGATGTCGCCGAGCCGGGTCAGCCGGCCGGCCGCGCCGGGCAGCGCTGCGGCCCAGGTGACCGGCGCGCGCTCTTCGCCGGCCAGCGTGAAGGCGATGTCCGGGCGTGCCATGCCGAGGCGGCGCACCACCTCGCGGATCGCCTCCGCCTCGGTGCGGTCGGTCTTGAGGAATTTCAGCCGCGCCGGCGTTGCGTAGAAGAGTTCGTTGACCTCGACGCGGGTGCCCTGGCCGAGCGCGGCCGGCATGACCTCCGACTTCTCGCCGCCTTCGACCGACAGCGACCAGGCATGCGGCTCGCTGGCATGACGCGTCGTGATGCCGAGCTTTGCGACCGCCCCGATCGAGGGCAGCGCCTCGCCGCGGAAGCCGAGCGTGCGGATGCACAACAGGTCTTCGTCGTCGAGCTTGGACGTGGCGTGACGGTCGACCGCAAGCGCGAGGTCGGCGCGGGTCATGCCGCCGCCATCGTCGGTGATGCCGATCCGGCGCCGCCCGCCGCCATCGGTGAAAACGTCGATCCGGCTGGCGCCGGCGTCGATCGCGTTCTCGACCAGTTCCTTGACCACGCTCGCGGGGCGTTCGACCACTTCGCCGGCGGCGATGCGGTTGACGAGCTGTTCGGGAAGCTGGCGGACGGGCATGGATTGGACGGTCGGAGGAGCGATTCGAGGCTGGCCGTTACTATAAGTCGCCGCGCCGGCAAATGCATGGGACCGATCTGGCGGCCGCAAGCAGGTTGGGGATCAGTCCGGCCTATCGCCTTGAAGACGCTTGGCTTCGGCGACCGGCGCGTTACGCCCTACGTCCCGATTGTGGGGCCGCGCGCACAGGTATATCGTTTAGAAAAATTATAAGTTCTCGCCGGAGGAACGCCATGTGCCATCTTTTCGCGCATCAGCCGCAACGCGACTATGAATCGCAGACCCGATCGTTGCGGATCGACGGCCATTGCACCTCGATCCGGCTGGAAATGTCGTTCTGGGACACGCTGGAGGAGATCGCGGCCAAGGAAGGCATGACGCTGGCCAAGTTCCTCACCACCCTGCACAACGAGGTGCTCGATCATCACGGCGAGGTGAACAATTTCGCGTCGCTGCTGCGCTGCTCCTGCCTGATCTACCGCGCCAAGGCGAATGCGCCGGCGGTCGTGCCGGATTATCGCGAGACGACGGCGATCATGGATGCCGCGGAATAGATTTCGCACCGGTCCATCACGCAAAGAAGAAAGCGGCCCTGTCCAGTTGGGCAAGGCCGCTTCAGTGAAAGGGGAATTGTATTTTCTTGCTAAAGCGCAGTGGCGACCACGACGGCGCTGCGCTCCCTCGCCCGGTTCTTACGGGGAGAGGGTTGGGGTGAGGGGCCGTCTCCGCGTATCCGGTGACAGCTGCGTTTGCGGGGACTCCCCCTCACCCGGAACGCATCTAACGATGCGCTCCGACCTCTCCCCGCACGCGTCCGCACGCGGGGCGAGGTGAGGCGGAATCCGCGACTCGGTTCGAATGGTCGTCTAGTCTAGATCTCCTTGCGCTGCATCGCGCCGGCGATGTGGTCGGCCTGGCGGATCGCCAGCGACACGATCGTCAGCGTCGGGTTGCACGCTGCGCCTGACGTGAACTGGCTGCCGTCGGAAACGAACAGGTTCTTGATGTCGTGGGTCTGGCCGAAGTTGTTGACCACGCCGTCGCGCGGCTTCTCGCTCATCCGGTTGGTGCCCATGTTGTGGGTCGAGGGATAGGGCGGCGTCGGATAGGTGACGGTGGCACCGACCGCCTCATAGACCGCGGAGCCCTGCTTGTAGGCATGGTCGCGCATCGCGACGTCGTTCGGATGATCGTCGAAATGTACGCTGGCGACCGGCATGCCGAACTTGTCCTTGATCTTCGGATCCAGCGTGATGCGGTTGGTCTCCTGCGGCATGTCCTCGCCGACCAGCCACATGCCGGCCATCCGCGGATAGCCCTCGATCGCGCTGGTGAAGCTGCGTCCCCAGGCGCCGGGATTGAGGAACGCAGCCATGAAGGGCAGGCCGAGCGACAGCGTCTCCATCTCGTAGCCGCCGACGAAGCCGCGCTTCGGATCGTTCTTGGCCTCGTCGCGGATGATGCCGGCCATCGTGGTGCCGCGATACATGTGCACCGATTTCTCGAAGCCCGCATACACGCTGCCGGTCATGTGCCGCATGTAGTTGCGGCCGACCTGGCCGGATGAATTGGCGAGCCCGTCCGGGAACATGCTGGACGCGCTGTTGAGCAAGAGCCGCGGGCTCTCGATCGAGTTGCCGGCGACCGCGACGACGCGGGCCTTCTGGCGCTGCATCGCGCCCGTCGCATCGGCGTAGACCACGCCGGTGACCTTGCCGGACTGGTCGTGCTCGATCTTGATCACCATGCTGCCGGGGCGCACTTCGAGATTGCCGGTGGCTTCGCCCTTCGGGATCTCGGTGTAGAGCGTCGACCATTTGGCGCCCGACTTGCAGCCCTGGAAGCAGAAGCCGATCTGCTGGCAGGAACCGCGGCCGTCGCGCGGCTCGCTGTTGATCGCCATCCGCCCGGTGTGCACCTCCTTGTAGCCGAGCTTCCTGGCGCCGGCTTCCATCACCTTGAAGTTATTGTTGCCGGGCAGCCCTGGGATGCCGTTGGTGCGGGTGACGCCCATCTTGTCCTCGGCCTTGGCGTACCACGGCTCCATCTCGGCGAGCGTGATCGGCCAGTCGATCAGGTTGGCGCCGGGAATGGTGCCATAGGCCGACTTGATCTTGAACTCGTGCTCGTCGAAGCGCAGCGAGGCGCCCGCCCAGTGCGTGGTCGAGCCGCCGACCGCCTTCACGATCCAGGCCGGCAGGCCCGGAAAGTCCTGGTGGACGCGCCAGCTGCCCGAGGTCGAGCGCGCGTCGGACCAGGCGAGCTGGGTAAAACTGTCCCATTCATCGTTGATGAAGTCCTGGTTCTCGATGCGCGGGCCGGCCTCGAGGATCACGACCTTGACGCCCTTCTGCGCCAGTTCATTGCCGAGCGTTCCGCCGCCGGCACCGGAGCCGACGATCACCACAACGCCGCTGTCATTCAGATCGAATTTTGCCATTGTTTCCTCCCGACCCGTTAGACCTTCGGCAGCCAGTCGATATCGGCGAAGCCGCGCTTGATGTAGCCGCCATGCTCGGCCGAGGAGCCCTCGTAGCCGAACCGCGGCCACACCTCCTTGTTGTTGTAGATGGAGACGATGAGGTCGCCGCGGATCTTCTGGAAGAAGGCGCTCGGTTCGATCTGTTGCAGCAGCGCGACGCGATCGTTTTCCCAGGCGACCTCGACATAAGGCATCTTGTGGCGGTCGTTGGCCGCCTGATCGAGCCTCGTGACGCCGTCATTGATCAGCGACTTGACCGCCGGATCCTTCGCGGACTTCTCGTCATACGGCTTGACCGCTGCTATGTAGTAGCTGTCGCCGAGGAAATCGTGCGGATAGATGTCGCGCGCCATCTTCAGCAACGTCTTCATCGTGGCCGGCGTCAGCGTCGTGGCGCCTTCGGCCCACGCATCGGTGATGCCGAGCCCCGTCGAGGTCGCAATCGCGACTGCGGGTGCGGTCACGGCCGCGCCTTTGAGAAAGACACGCCGGTCATATTTGCTGCGTCGATCGATTTCTCTCATGGGTTCCTCCGTCAATTTTTATTTGTGCAATTGCCTTGTTGTCTGAGCATGCTCTAGCCGAAGCGCCCGCCGCGCTGGATCACCTCGATCTTGTAGCCGTCGGGATCGGAGACGAAGAAGAAGCGCGCCAGCGTCTTGCCCTCGTGCTTGAAGTCGCGCAGCGGCCCGGGCGACAGTTTCTCCTTCTCGAAGCGCGCGTGCTCGGCATCGACGTCATCGACGATGACGGCGAGATGGCCGTAGCCGTCGCCGAGCGTGTAGGGCTCCTTGCGATCGAAGTTGACCGTGAGCTCGACCTCGAACGGCGAGGAGGGATGGCGCAGATAGATCAGCGCGAAATCGGGAAATCTCAGGTTGTCCGCGATCTCCAGGCCAAACGCGCGCTGGTAGAAGTCGAGCGCTTTTCCTTCGTCGAACACGCGGATCATCGAATGCACGGGTTTCGCCATTCAGTTCAGCTCCTTCAGATAGGCGATGATCATGGCGCGGGTTTCCGGCTTGGCCTGCCGGTAGGCCATCACGGCGCCGGGGATCACCTCCTGCGGATTGGTCAGCCAGGCGTCGAGCCTGGCGTCGTCCCAGACGAAGTCGGCCTTGCTGAAGCCCGCGGAATATTTGAAGCGGTCGGCCTTGCCGGCGTGGCGGCCGACGACCTTATAGAGCGACGGTCCTTGCCGGACGGCATCCGACATGTTGGTGGTGTGGCAGGTCGCGCATTGCTGCTTGAACAGCGTCGCCCCATCGGGCGGCCTGGCGGCGGGCAGGGGCATCTGCGCAGCCGTCATTTGCACTGCAAGCATTGCGCTGCAAAATCCCAGCCCCAACGACCACCTTGCGCGCAGCTTTGTCATCTACATCACCGCCTCTGTGCGGTGACTGTAGGAGGCTGAAATCCGCCGTTGGTAGTAGCGGGCTGTTTCACAGCAGAACAAAGCTGGGCGGTGATCTGGCGCGGAACCGGTGGTTGCCGCATATGCGGACGACAATTTCGCAAAATGACCGCGAAATCCCTGCACGATCACCACACGACGCAGCTTGCATCTCGCGTGCGCCGTTTGCGGAAAATGCAGTCTTGCGCGATGGGGTTCAGGGTCGGCGCTGCAAACGGCGCACCACCTGCGCCGCTCCTCCATCGTCAATTAAAGTCCCAGGAGAAATGGATGACGTTTGCAAAAACCAGCGTGCTCGCCCTTGCCATCTCGGCCGCGATGGCCGGCCCCGTCCTGGCACAGGGAACGACTGCACCGGATACCCGCGGCGGTGCGCAGGGCAGAGGTACCATGCAGCAGGGCGGCGGCATGTCCGGCAGCGGCGATGAGGAAATGACGGCGCAACCTGGCGCGACGACGCAGAAGAGCGGCGCCGCCGCCAAGTCGGGCAGCAAGGGAACGGTCGGCAGCGGACGCACGGCACCGAAGTCGGGTGGTTCCGAGATGGCGCCCGCAACCAAGAAGTACTGAAGCACGAGGGCCTTCGCGGTTCTGATCAATCGGAACCAAGGCTCAGGCTTCTTGTTCTGACGCGTTCCTTCGCGCGAACCGACATCCGCTTCGCGCGAAAACGCTTCTGGTTACGCTGACCGGATCCCGGATGCAGTGCCGCGCGCGCTGCGTCCGGCGTTCCCTGGAGCATGATCCGGAAAAGTGGAAACCGGTTTTCCGAAAAGATCATGCTCAAACAAGGAGATGAGATCATGATGCGATTCCGTGGAAACGCATTATGATCTAATCGTCGAAACGGCGGGCGCCGCGCCCCGCCTTGATGTCGCTGCGGCGCTTCTTGCCCTCGAGCCGGCGCTGCTTGGAGCCGAGCGTCGGCTTGGTCGGCCGCCGCGGTGTCGGCCGCATCATCGCCTCCCTCAACATCTCGAGCAGCCGCTCGATCGCATCAGCGCGATTGCGTTCCTGGGTGCGAAAGCGGAAGGCGTGGATTACGATCACGCCTTCCTTGGTCATGCGGCTGCCGGCGAGCCGCGCCAGCCGCTGCGCGGCGTCTGCCGGCAATGCAATCTTGTTGGTGTCGAAGCGAAGCTGCGCTGCGGTCGAGACCTTGTTGACATTCTGTCCGCCCGGGCCGGAGGCGCGGACAAAGACGATCTCAATGTCGTTCTCATCGATCGTAAGGTCGCGGGACACCCGCAGCATGACATCACCCGTGGAGGGAAGAATCGGCAGGCCGCAGGATAGCGGGTTTGGATCTGCTTGGGTGGTGTTGATGCAGTGGTTGTTACGTCGGCGTCCGAGTGCGCGGCTCCCCCTTCTCCCCCCTTGCGGGGGTCCGAGGCGAGCGAAGCTCGCTCTCGGGGTTGGAGAGGGAAGGTGGCCCGCCGAAACGTCAGTTCGCCTTCGGCGGCGCCGACACCGGCTGCGCCGCGGCTTGCGGGGCGCGGCCGACGATTGCGGTGAGTAGGCCGTTGCCCCAGAGCTTTTTGGCGACCCGCTTGGCATCGTCGAGCGTCACCGCGTCGACGATGGCGTTGCGCTTCTCGATGTAATCGATCGGCAGCTTGTCGAGCTGGTATTGCAGCATCGCCTGCGCGAGCTTGGAGGAGGTGTCGAGCGCCAGCATCTGCGAGCCCTTCAGGTAGGACTTCGCCTCGTCGAGCTCCTTCTGCGTCGGACCTTCCTCGGCGATGCGGCGCACTTCCGCTTCGATCGCATCGACGGTCTCGCCGGCGCGGTCGGCGCGGGTGCCGGTATTGCCGATGAACAGCGCGGAGTGATCCATCCAGACCAGCGCTTCATAGATCGAGTAGGCCAGCCCGCGCTTCTCGCGCACTTCCTTGTAGAGCCGCGACGACAATCCGCCGCCGCCGAGAATGTGGTTCACCACATAGGTCGCCATGAAGTCCGGGTCATGCCTGGCAATGCCGGGGCCGCCGAAGGTGACGACGGTCTGCGGCACGTCGAGCGGGACGAAGGCGCGCTGCGGCGGCCTGGTCGCCACGACGTCGGGGACGGGCGTCAATTCGGCTTTCGCCGGCAGGCCACCAAAGGTCTTGTCCAGTAGCTTGCCGAGCGTATCGGGATCGACGTCGCCGACCACGGCAACGCGCAGCGTATCCTTGGCGATGATGCGGCGGGTATAGTCCTTGAGATCCGGGATCTGGATGGTCGGCACGCTGTCGAGCGTGCCGGTGGCCGTCCTGGCATAGGGATGATCGCCGAATGCGAGCTCGAGGAACTTGCGGCCGGCGAGCGAGGACGGATTGGTCGATTCGCGGCGCAGATTGGCGATCACCTGGGCGCGGATCCGTTCGACGTCCTTCGGCTCGAAGTGCGGCGAGGTCAGCGCCATCCGCAACAGGTCGTAGGCTTCGTCCTTGTTGTCCTTGAGCATGCGCAGCGAGCCGCGGAACTGATCGCGGTTCGACTGGAAACTGAGCTCGATGGCGCGGCGCTCGAGCCGCTCGTGATAGGTCTTGGAATCGAGATCGCCGGAACCCTCGTCGAGCAGGTCGGCGACCAGATTGCCGACGCCGGGCTTGCCGGGCGGATCCTGGCTGGCGCCGCCGCTGAAGGAATATTCCATTGCGATCAACGGCACGGTCGCGTCCTGCACGAACCACGCCTCGATGCCGCCCGGCGACACCAGCCGCTGGATCTTGGCCGCGGCCTGCGAGGGCGCCGACGTCAGCGTCAACAGCGCGGCGCAGGCGCCGCCGATCAGCGCCGCACGACGGGTGAGGGAATAGATCACGAGCGCTTCTCCTCGCGTTTCGGCGCAGTGTCCTTGATCAGATAGCCGGTCACCGACCGCTTCTTGTCGAGCCAGCTGGCGGCAGCAGTGCGCACCTGCTCGGCAGTGACGGCGCGAATGCGATCCGGCCAGCTGCGGATATCCTCGATGCTGAGCCCGGTGGTCAGCGCGCCGCCATACCAGCGTGCCAGTGTCGCCTGGTTATCCTGGGCGTAGATCGCCTCCGCGATGAGCTGGGTCTTGACCCGTTCGAGATCCTCGGCGCGCGCCGGGTTCTGCGCGAGGTCGGCGATCACCTTGTCGATCGCGTCCTCGATCTGCGCGAACTCGACGCCGGGTTTCGGCGTCACCGAGATCGAGAATTGCGACGGATCGAGCGAGGTGCCCTGGTAGCCGGCGCCGGCGGAGATCGCGAGGCCCTTGTCGATCACCAGCGAGCGATAGAGATAGGAATTGGCGCCGCCGCCCATCAACTGCGCGAGCACATCGAGCGCCTGGCTCTCGCCCGCTGCCGCCGTCGTCGCCGACGGCACCAGGTAATAGCGGCGCAGGCTCGGCTGCTCGACGCGCGGATCCGACAGCGTCACGGTGCGCGGCGCGGCCGGTGTCGGCTCCTGCGGCCTGACCCGCTTCTCGGGGATCGCATGCTGCGCCGGGATCGGGCCGAAGTTCTTCTCGACCAGCGGGCGGATATCCTTGACGTCGACGTCGCCGGCGATGACCAGGATGGCGTTGTTCGGCGCGTAGAAGCGCCGGTAGAAGGCGAGCGCATCCTCGCGGTCGAGCTTCTCGATCTCCTGATGCCAGCCGATCACCGGCCGGCCATAGGGATGGTTGAGATAAAGCGCGGCCATGATCTGCTCGGTCAGCCTTGCATCCGGGTTGTTGGCAACCCGCATGTTGAACTCCTCCAGCACGACATCGCGCTCCGGCAGCACGTTCTCGTCCTTGAGGATCAGGCCGGTCATGCGGTCGGCCTCGAACTCCATCATGGTGGGCAGCTGCTCGCGCGGCACGCGCTGGAAGTAGCCGGTGTAGTCGACCGAGGTGAAGGCGTTCTCATTGCCGCCGACGCGCAGCACGGTCTGCGAGAACTCGCCCGCCGGATGCTTGGCGGTGCCCTTGAACATCAGATGCTCGAGGAAATGCGCGAGGCCCGATTTGCCGGGCGTCTCGTCGGCCGAGCCGACCTTGTACCAGATCATCTGCGTGACCACGGGCGTGCGGTGGTCGGGGATCACCACGACCTGCAGGCCGTTGTCGAGCGTGAAACTGGCGGGGCGTTCCGAGGTGACGGTGGTCTGGGCGCGGAGGCTGGCACCCGGCAGCGGGATGGTGGAAACGAATGCGGCAGCGAACAGGGCGATCGATCGGCGAGAGCGCATCATGGTCCTTATGAAAGCCCGGACACCGGCCGGGGCGCGAAAGCAAGCCATCGTACGCGGTCGTTCCCGTGCCGATGGTCACGAAGCGGAGAGACACCCGCCGCCCCGCATTAAGCTTTGCTCATGTCAGCCTTCGCCCGCGCAGGCCAGGCGATCACTGCACCGGTTTTCCGGTCATGACGTCGTACTGGCCTTCTTTCGCCTTCGGCGCCTGCGGGCCGGTGCCGTAGGCATAGCCCCCGGACGGCGTCTGGTAGCCCGGCGGCGGCTCGGTCAGGGATTCGCGCGTCGGCTCACCCTTGAACGGTTTGGACTCGCTGCTGTTCCCCTTGAACATGCCGAGCAGGCCGCCGTTGTAACCGAGCTGGCTCGGCATCAGCGATGGATTGGTGCTCACGCCGGGCTCCAGCGGCTCCTTGCGCCCATCGGTGGCGGTCTGCTGCTTGCGGCCCGCCTCGATCTCGGCCGGCGTCAACGCTACCGCCGACTGCCAGGGCTCCTTCTTGACTTCCTTCTTGCGCGCCGCGATCGCAGCCTTGCGCGCCGCAATATCAGGGTCCTTCGGCCAGTTCGGCGCGTTGACCTGGGCGGTCGATGCCGGCGGGGGCAAATCCAGCTTCGGCGGCACCACCAGCGGCGAGCGCTCGCGGTAGTCGATGCCCTTGCTGGCCGCGCTCTTGGCGCCGAGCCCGGTCATCAGATTGTCGACGATCCGCTCTTCGAAGGTCAGGCCGTCGTCGCCGTCATCTTCATCGTCGCCGGCGCGCACCGGGCCGGCCGTCATGACAAGGCCGATCCCGGCTGCGACGAACGCCAGGCGCAGGCCGCGCATCAGCGACAGCCGGGACGTCTCGATCAGGTAACCGCGGGCTTTGGTGTTGCGCATTGCGCCATTCCCATCTCAAAATTCGCCAAAGCGATCACTGGCTTAGGCACAGTTCCGCTTGATACAGGTGTGGGCCGCTGACCGGCTCGTATCGGCCGGGATCAGGGCGCTTTTACGGCGGGGGTCCCCACCACGGAATCATACAATAGGGCTGCCACGCCAGCAACGATGGCCACGTCGGCAAGGTTGAAGATGTACCAATTGAAGGTTTTTCCCCCGATCTCGGCATGAAGCAGGGCAAAATCGACCACCGCGCCATAGGCGAAGCGGTCGATGCCGTTCCCGATGGCACCGCCGATGATCAGGCCGAGCGACACCGTCGCGAGCCAGGTCCGCGACCGCGCCATCCAGATCGCCAGCGCGATCACGGCCGCGGCCTTGATCACCATCAGCAGGATCTGGGCCGCCGGGGTCTCGCTCTGGAACCAGCCGAAGCTGATCCCGGGATTCCAGGCGAGCACCAGGTCGAAGAACGGCGTTACCCGCACCGGGGCGTGATGCACGATGTCGAGGACGTGGAGCAGCCAGAGCTTGGAGGCCTGGTCGGCGATCAGGGTGATGACCGCCGCAAGCACACCGGCGCGCACGGGTGGGCTCATTGCCAGCCCACCAAAGGTGTCGTCCCGGCGAAGGCCGGGACCCATACGCCGTGTCGGGTATCGTTTGAATGACTCGGGGTCATCAACCTTCGTCCATTCGAGACAGCAGTGGTTATGGGTCCCGGCCTTCGCCGGGACGACGGACAGTTAGGAGATGCTGACCTCCAGCGCCTTCCATTCGCGCAGCGCTTGCGCGTCGCGCGGCGAGACGTCGGGATATTCGCCGTCCTCGCCCACCGTCGGAAGGATCTTCCACGAACGGGCGCATTTGGTGCCGACCGCCTTCTCGACCACGACGGCAACGCCAGGCACGGCGTCGAGGCGGAAGGCGTTCGCCGGCGCCTCGCCCTCGCGCACCTCGTAGTTCGAGGTGATGCAGACTTCGGCGAGATCGATATCGAACAGCGTGGCCAGCATCTCCCTGTCAGCGACGTAGATCACCGGCGATGCCTCGAGCGAGGAGCCGATCCGCTTGGCGGCGCGTTCGAGTTCGAGCGCGCCGGTGACGACGCGGCGGACGTTGCGGACCATCTCCCACTTCGCGGCAAGCGCGTCGTCTTGGAACTGCTCGAGACCTTCGGGAAACAGCGTCAGATGCACCGAAGGCTCGGCGTTCGGCCGATACATCCGCCAGGCTTCGTCGGTGGTGAAGCTGAGGATCGGCGCCAGCCATTTCAGGATCGCGTCGCAGAGCAGATCGATCGTGGTCAGCGCCGCCTTGCGCGCCACCGAGGACGGCGGATCGCAATACAGCGTGTCCTTTCGGATGTCGAAGTAGAACGCCGACAGCTCGGAGTTCATGAAGGCCGCGAGGCTTGCGACCACGGTCTTGTAGTCGAAGTGGGCATAGGCCTTGCGGATGGTCTCGGTGTGGCCGGCGAGCTCGTGCAGCATCAGCCGCTCGAGTTCGGGCATCTCGGCAAAGGCGACCTTCTCGCTCGGCTTGAAATGATGCAGCGTGCCGAGCATCCAGCGGATCGAGTTGCGCAGCTTGCGGTAGGTCTCGATGGTGTTCTTGAGGATCTCCGGGCCGATGCGCTGGTCGTCGGCATAGTCGGTGGCGCAGACCCACAGGCGCAGGATGTCCGCGCCGGAATCCTTGATCACCTTCTGCGGCTCGACGGTGTTGCCGAGCGACTTCGACATCTTGCGGCCGTTCTCGTCGAGCGTGAAGCCGTGGGTCAGCACGATGTCATAAGGCGCGCGGCCGCGCGTGCCGGCGCTTTCCAGCAGCGACGAGTGGAACCAGCCGCGATGCTGGTCGCTGCCTTCGAGATACATCACGGTGTCGTTGCCGCCATCGACCTTGCGGACGATGTTGCCGAGCTGCGGGAAGTTCTGGCGGTCTTCCAGCACGAAGGCGTGCGTGGAGCCGGAATCGAACCAGACGTCGCAGATGTCGTCGACCTTCTTCCAGTTCTCGGACGCGCGGCTGCCAAGGAAGCGCTCGCGGGCGCCGTCCATGTACCAGGCGTCGGCGCCTTCCTCCATGAACGCCTCGGTGATGCGCTGGTTGACGACCTCGTCCTGCAGGATCTCGGCCGAGCCGTCGCTGTTCTCCGTCACGAACACGGCGATCGGCACGCCCCAGGCGCGCTGCCGCGAGATCACCCAGTCGGGACGGTTGGCGATCATGCCGTTGATGCGGTTCTCGCCTGCCGGCGGCACCCATTGCGTGACCGAGATCGCGTGCAGCGCGCGGGCGCGCAGCGTGTCGCCCTTCCTGGCATGGCCGTTCTCGGCGATGGGCTTGTCCATCGCGATGAACCATTGCGGCGTGTTGCGGAAGATCACCGGCTTCTTGGAGCGCCAGGAGTGCGGATACTGGTGCTTGAGGCGGCCGCGCGCGAGCAGCTTGCCGGCCTCGATCAGCGCCTTGATCACGGCCTCGTTGGCATCGCCCTTCTCGCCCTTGTCGTTGAGCACGCGTTTGCCGGTGAAGCCCGGCGCCTGCGCGGTGTAGGCGCCGTTCTCGTCGACCGTATACGGGATCGCCGTCGGGATGCCGCGCGCATCGAGCTCGCGGGTGTTGGCCGTCCAGACGTCGAAGTCCTCGCGGCCGTGGCTCGGCGCGGTGTGCACGAAGCCGGTGCCGGTGTCGTCGGTGACATGCTCGCCGGCCAGCAGCGGCACGATGAATTCGTAGCCGCCACCGAAGCCGCGCAGCGGATGGGCGCATTCCACGGCGTCCAGCGTGTCGCCGGGAATATCGCGGACCTTCTCATAGGACGTGACGCGGGCCTGCTTGAACACCTCGGCGGCAAGCGCGTCGGCCAGGATCAGGAGATCGCCGGTCTTGGCCCAATTGTCCGCCGGCGCATCCGTCACCTTGTAGAGGCCATAGGCGATCTTCGGCGAAAACGAGACGGCGCGGTTGCCGGGCAGCGTCCACGGCGTGGTGGTCCAGATCACGACCGAGGCATTGGCCAGCGCGCCATGCGCCGGCGAGGTGACCGGGAATTTCACCCACACCATGTCGGAGGTGTAGTCCTCGTATTCGACCTCGGCTTCGGCCAGCGCGGTCTTCTCGACCACGCTCCACATCACCGGCTTGGAGCCGCGATAGAGCGTGCCGTTGGCGGCGAACTTCATCAGCTCGCGGGCGATCTGGGCCTCGGCCGGATAGCTCATCGTCTGGTAGGGATGGTCCCAGTCGCCGATGATGCCGAGCCGCTTGAACTCCTCGCGCTGCACGTTGATCCAGTGCGTCGCATAGGCACGGCATTCCTTGCGGAACGCGACCATCGCCGCCGAGTCGCGGAAGTCGGGCTTCTGCTTGCCCTTGGAGCGGTAGTTCTCCTCCTCGATCTTCCATTCGATCGGCAGGCCGTGGCAGTCCCAGCCCGGCACGTAGTTGGAGTCGAAGCCGAGCATCTGCTGGCTCTTGGTCACGACGTCCTTGAGGATCTTGTTCAGCGCGTGCCCGATATGGATGTTGCCGTTGGCGTAGGGCGGGCCGTCATGCAGCACGAATTTGGCGCGGCCCTCGGCTTCCCGGCGGAGCTTGTCGTAGAGGCCGATGTCGTTCCAGTATTTCAGGATTTCCGGCTCGCGCTGGGGCAGGCCGGCGCGCATCGGGAAATCCGTCTGCGGCAGGTAAAGGGTCTTGGAATAGTCCCTAACGTCAGTCTTTTGGGCGTCGGTCTTTTGCGGCTTGTCGGACATGAAAGCTCTGATTTGGCAGGTGCGGGCGCGGATACGCGATCAATCGCGGGTGAAACGGCGAAGTCCCGGTCTTGCGCCGAGCCTTCAGGCTCAGGCGGAAGCCGGGCCGCTAATCCGTATGATGCGCCGCGAAAACATGGGGTTTCCATAGCAGCCGGACGGGGAAATCGCAAAGCCCCCGGTGGCTCGCAGGGCCGCGCATGGCGCGGTTCAGGCCGGCCGTGCCCGGGCCGGATTTCCCGCCACGATCGCGCCGGGGGCGACGTTCCGTGTGACCACGCTGCCGGCCCCGACCAGGGCGCCGTCGCCGATCGTGATGCCGGGCAGAATGATGGCACCCCCGCCGATCCAGACGTCGCTGCCGATCCGGATCGGGCGGCCGAATTCCAGCCCGGCGCGGCGGGTTTCGGCATCGCGCGGGTGGTCGGCGGTATAGATCTGCACCGCGGGTCCGATCTGGGTCCGATCGCCGATCGCGACCTCGACGACGTCGAGGATGACGCAATTGAAGTTGAGGAACACGCCGTCGCCGAGGCTGATATTGCTGCCGTAATCGCAGAAGAACGGCGGGCGTATCACGGCATCCCTGCCGACCTTGCGGAAGCGCTCGCCGAGCAGCGCGTGCAACTCGGCCGCGGACGACGCGCCCGACGCATTGTAGCGTGCCATCCATTGTTCCGCCGCCGTATGCTCGGCGGCGAGCTCTGCATCCGGGCGATACAGCTCGCCCGCCAGCATTTTTTGCTTTTCAGTCCGGTTCAACCAATCACTCCGAGCTGCGGGAACGCGTCGGGCGCCGCGGCCAGCACCGCGCGCGCCTTGGCGCTGTCGTCATCCATCTGGCGTATCAACGCCTCGATGGTGTCGAATTTCAGCTCTTCGCGAATGAAACCGATGAATGCGACATCAAGGACCGCGTCGTACAGATCGCCCTTGAAGTCGAACAGGAACACCTCGAGCAGCGGCGCGCCGTTGTCGAAGGTCGGCCGGCGCCCGAAGCTTGCGACACCGTCGAACCGTTGCGAGCCCTTGCCGACCCGCACCGCGTAGATGCCGTGCTTCAAGCCGCAATGCTTGTCGAGGCGGATATTGGCGGTGGGGTAACCGAGATCTCGGCCGCGCTTCTCGCCGTGGACCACCTTGCCGGTGACGAACCACGGTCCGCCCAGCATCGTGGTCGCATCCGCGATCTCGCCTTCGGCGAGCGCCATGCGGATCGCGCTGGAGGAGACCGGGCGCTCCTCGATGTCGACATGGGCCTGCACATCGACCTCGATGCCGAGCCGCGGCGCTTCGCTGACCAGCAGGCTCGGCGAGCCGACCCGGCCCTTGCCGAAATGGAAGTCGTAGCCGACCGCGATCCCGCTGATGCCGAGCCGGCCGATCAGGTCATGGTGAATGAAATCCTGTGCCGTGGTACCGGCGCGCGCCTTGTCGAACGTCATGACGACGGCGCCCGCGAGGCCGGTGGCCGCGAGCAGCCGCAGCTTGTTGGTCTCGTCCGTGAGACGGAATTGCGGAGTGTTCGGGCTGAAGAAGCTGCGCGGATGCGGCTCGAAGGTCACGGCGAGCGCGGGCACGCCGCGCGCTCTGCCCATCGCAAGCGCCGCGCCGATCACGGCGCGGTGACCGAGATGGACGCCATCGAAATTCCCCATCGCGACCACGGCGCCTTTCGGAATGGCGCTTGCGGGGGTGTTGTCGCGGATAACGGTAAAGCCGGTGCTCATGAGCGGTATTCTTCAAGGATTCTTAAGCATGATTGGTGCGGGCCGGACCGTGACGCGGCGGCGGCGTGGAAGTCAAGGCTAACGAAAATCGCGTCAAATCCGTAACAATCCGGATTCAGCCGGTTAACGCGCTGTTTAACGGCTGCTGTTAGTCGTTGGCGGAAAGCTGCGTTTGTGCAGAAGCCAAGTTGCGTTTGTGTTTTGGGGGGAAAGATGGCGGTTGATTTGTCCATGCCGGTTCTGGTGGTTGATGATTACAGCACCATGATCCGCATCATCCGGAATCTTCTCAAGCAGCTTGGATTTGAAAATATCGACGATGCCTCCGACGGCTCCGCAGCGCTGAACAAGATGCGCGGCAAGAAGTATGGCCTGGTGATTTCCGACTGGAACATGGAGCCGATGACCGGCTACGACCTGCTCAAGGAAGTCCGCGCCGATCCCAACCTCGCGACCACGCCCTTCATCATGATCACGGCGGAATCCAAGACCGAGAACGTGATCGCGGCCAAGAAGGCCGGCGTGAACAACTACATCGTCAAGCCGTTCAATGCGGCCACGCTGAAGACCAAGATCGAGGCGGTGTTCCCGGACATGGCGACGGCATAACCGCCCGACATCGATCGCATCGGCTGAAATTCACGCATGCCCGGGCAGAAGCGCGTCTTCGCGCTAGATGTCCCGGGCATTTGCATTTGATCACGCTTCCCTTTACCCGCCCCGCTTGTGCAACACGAGGGGGAGGGCGGCTGCACGATTTCGGAATATTAGAAGAGTATCGCTGAGTTGCCCGACGTGTCAAGGCGACTGGTCGAACCCCGCGCGCCACGCGCTACTTTGCATGGGGTTGTTTTCGATATTTTGGCGGCGCGCCCCTTCACCTCGCCCCGCTTGCGGGGAGAGGTCGGATTGCATCGAGAGATGCAATCCGGGTGAGGGGGTAAGGTCTCTCGGCATCCGGCGCCTGGGGAGGCAGCCGCTCACCCAACCCTCCAAGAGCGAGCTTCGCTCGTCTCGACCCGGTGAAGAACGGGGCGAGGGACAGCGTCGCTTGCCGCTACCACTTCAGCTCGCGCATCAGCGCGCGGGGCGGATGGCCGAACAATTCCTTGATCGAGGCCGCATCGAGCTGCTCGATGCCCTCGAACTGTTCGGAATGGATGCCGCGCGTAACGAACAACAGATCGATGCCGAAGCCAAGGGCGCCGGTGAGATCGGTGCGCACGGAATCGCCGATCGCGAGCACCCGGCTGAGCTCGGTCGGACGCCCGCGGCGTTCGGTGGCCAGAGCCATGGCGCGCTCATAGATCGGCCGGTGCGGCTTGCCGTAGAAGATCACCTCGCCGCCGAGCTCGCGATAGAGTTCGGCGACCGCCCCGGCGCAATAGATCAGCCGGTCGCCGCGCTCGACCACGATATCGGGATTGGCGCACACCAGTGTGAGCTTGCGCTCGAGCGCCTTCAGCAGCGTGTCGCGATAGTCTTCGGCCGACTCGGTCTCGTCGTCGAACAGGCCGGTGCAGATGATGTAGTCGGCCTGCTCCAGCGGTACCAGCGTGGCGTCGAGGCCGCGGTGGATCGAGCTGTCGCGCTCCGGGCCGATCCAGAAGATCTTCTGGCCGGGATGATCGGCGACGAAGTGGCGCGTCAGGTCGCCCGAGGAGACGATCGCATCATAGGTCTCGTCGGCGACGCCGAGCTTGCGCAGCTGGCGCTGCACGGAATCGGCCGGCCGCGGCGCGTTGGTGATCAGGATGACCGTGCCGCCCTGCTGGCGGAAGGTGTGCAGTGCCTCGCAGGCCTCGGGAAAGGACTCGAGCCCGTTGTGCACGACGCCCCAGATGTCCGACAGCACCACATCGACGCCGCTGACGAGGTCGCCCAGCTGCTCCACGAAACGCAGTGAGGTCATGATGCAAATTGCCGGCTAATTTGGACCGAGGGCGCGGCGCGCCAGCGCGGCGCTGCCGGTTGCGCGTGGCGGAGCTGCGGGGCTGGAGACAGGGGCTGAAGTGCTGGCGCCATTAAGATCCTGGGGGTTGGTCTGCGGAGCCTCGGCGGTAGCAGATGCCCCCTCCGGCCGCAACGGCCGCGGCGGCGCGAACAGGAACCCCTGGCCGAACCGGACATCGTAGTCGAGCAGATCGACCACCGAGCGTTCGCCCTCGATCCGTTCGGCGATCAGGTCGATGCCGTAGCGGCCGAGCAGGTCGGACAGATCGGACGGATGGATATCGGTGCTCGCGATCTGCCTGGCGTCGAGCAGCAGCGCCGCCGGCACCTTGATGAAGCGGACGCCGCGATCGGCGAGCTCCCGCGGCTCGAGGCGAAGGTCGCTGACATGGTCGATCGAGAACCGGTAGCCGCGCTGTGCCAGCGCCGCGAGGTTTTCGCTCTCGGTCCCGCCGAGATTGCGGAAGGTCGCCTGCTTGAACTCGAGCACGAAGGACGGCGCCAGCGCGCGGTTGGCCTCGAGGAAGTCGAGACACTGGGTGAAATGCGCCTGGTTGGACAGCGTCGCCGCCGAGACGTTGCAGAACACGCCGACATCCTTGCTGCGGATCATCAGGCGGCGCAGCACGTGGACGCAGCGAAGCATCACCATGTGATCGATGCGGCCGATCAGGCCGCCGGCCTCGGCCGCCTCGATGAAATCCTCGGCGGCCAGAACCTGGTCGCGCTCGTCGCGCAGCCGCGTCACCGCCTCGTAGTAGCGCACCTTGCGCTGCGGCAGCGTCACCATCGGCTGCAGGTAGATGTCGAGGCGGTTCTCGTCGATGGCCTGCTTGATCGCGCCGATCAGCTGGGTCTGGCTGCGCGAGACCTCCGGCGGAGCCGCAGGTGGCGGCGGAGGCGCAACCACGACGGTCGGCGCCGTCGCAACCCGTTGCAGCACATCGTCACGCGGGGACGCGACCGGCTGCATCGCCGGAGCCGCCGCCAGCAGATCCTCATGATGCGCGACGGATGCCGCGAGCTGCCGCACCAGTCCGCCGAGTTCGCTGATCTCGCCGGCCATGCCCTGCATCCGGTCGGCGCCGGTGGAGTTGGCCGAGGCGACGCGGCCTTCGACCGCGGCCAGCCGGCGGCCGAATTCGGCGACCTGGCGGGCAAGGTCGGCGGTGCCGCGCGACAGATCCGCGATCTGGCCGCCGACGTCGCTGCGGTCACGCAGCCGCATCGAGACCGCGTTGTAGAGGATCAGGCAGGTGAGGGCGGTGAGCGCCACGATCGCCGATTCCGATCCGCTGATGCCCGCCACCGAATACAGCACGAAGCCGAGCGAGGCTGCGACCAGCACCATGCAGATGGCGATGAAGATCGTCGAAATGCGAATCATGTCGCGCGCCCGCGCCCTCTGTCCGAACGTCCCCGGACCGCGACCTTAGCACCATTGTTGATTCGACGGGCCAGCGATCTTCGGAACCGGCTGGAACTGCACACGATTTTCGCTTCGCCCGGATCGGGCTCCGTAAATCGCCGGAGCCGGCGGCGCCACGCCGGTCAGAGGTCCGCGGCAGCGATCCAGAACACCTCGCCCTCGGAGTCCTCGGTGTCGAGCCAGAGCAGCGGCAGGTTCGGATAGGCGGCCTCGAGATTGTCGCGGCCGCGGCCGATCTCGCAGAGCAGCCCGCCCTGCGGGGTCAGATGTTGCCTCGCCTCATCGAGCAGGCGGCGGACGATGTCGAGCCCGTCGGCGCCGCCATCGAACGCGATCTTCGGCTCGGCACGGCACTCGCGCGGCAACGCCGCCATGCCTTCGGCGTCGACATAGGGCGGGTTCGAGATGATGAGATCGTATCTGCTGCCGCCGAGCGGCTTGAACAGGTCGCCGCGATGGAGCGTCAGGCGATGGTCGAGGCCGTGGTCGGCGACGTTGCGCGCGGCGACCTCGAGCGCATCCTTTGAAATATCGACGGCATCGACTGCGGCGTTGGGGAAATGCCGGGCGGCCAGGATCGCGAGGCAGCCGGAGCCGGTGCAGAGGTCGAGCACGCGTTCGACCTCCTCGGGATCGCCGAGCAGCGAGGTGCCGTCCTCGTCGCCGCCGAAATGCGAATCCAGCAATTCGCCGATGAAGGAGCGCGGCACGATTGTGCGCTCATCGACATAGAACGGCAGGCCGCGCATATAGACCTTGTTGACGAGATAGGCGGCCGGCTTCCGCGTCGCGATCCGGCGCTCGATCAGGTCGAGGATCTGCTTGCCCTCGGCAATCGTGACGCGCGCGGTGGCAAAGTTCTCGAACTGATCGGGATGCAGGTGCAGCGTTTCGCAGATCAGGAACGCGGCCTCGGCCACCGGATCGGTGGTGCCGTGCGCGAACACGAGCTTGGCCGCGTTGAAGCGGCTCATGGCATAGCGCAGGAAATCGAACAGGGTGTGCAGCTCGCCGGCGCCGACTTTCGGCGCTTTCGGCACGGCGAGGCTGCGTTTGGCCGACACTTTGCTGCGCTTGGCCATCAGGATTTGGTCCAGCGCGCGGCGGCCGCGTCGTCATGGCCCTGCGCCTCGATCCAGCTCGCGCCGCGCGCGCTTTCCTCGCGCTTCCAGAACGGTGCGTTGGTCTTCAGATAGTCCATCAGGAACTCGGCGGCCTCGAACGCGGCCTGCCGGTGCGCCGAGGCGGTCACGACCAGCACGATGTTCTCGCCCGGCGCGATGCGGCCGAAACGATGGATGATGGTGAGGCCCTGCAACGGCCAGCGCGCCAGCGCCTCGTCGGCGTGGCGTCCAATCTCTGCTTCCGCCATTTCAGGATAATGTTCGAGCGTCAGCGCCGCGATCGGCTCGCCCTGTTCGCTGCCGCGGCAGATGCCGCTGAAGCTGACGACCGCGCCGACATCGATGCGGTCTCGGCTCAAGGCCGCGATCTCCTGCGCGACGTCGAAGTCGGCCTGCTGGATACGGATGGTCGCTGCGACGGTCATGTGGACTTCTTTGCTTGACGCGTTTTCTTCACGCGAACCGGTACCCACTTCGCTCGAAAACGCTATCCTAGCCGCCGGTCATTGGCGGAAAGAACGCGATCTCACGGGCGCCGGAGATCGCCGCGTCCGATTTGACATGGGCGTGGTCGATCGCGGCGCGGATCACCGTCGGCTTCTCGAAGGCATAGGCGTAGGCATCGTCGCGCGCCGCAAGCCAGCCGATCAGGTCGCCGACGGTGCGCACCTCAGCCGGCGGCTCGACGATCTCTTCAGCCTTGCCGACGCGTTCACGCACCCATGCGAAATATTTCAGCTTCATCCCTCATCCTCCTTGATGAGGTGATGGATGCCGGCCCGGAAATAATCCCAGCCGGTGTAGATCGTGAAGATCGCCGACATCCAGAGCAACACGATGCCGATCAAGGTGGTGGCAGGGAAGACCTGCTCGCCCGCTTCGCCGGCAATCAGAAAGCCGATCGCCACCAGCTGGATCGTCGTCTTCCATTTCGCCAGCTTGGTCACGGGAACGCTGACCCTGAGCCCTGCGAGATATTCGCGCAGGCCCGAGACCAGGATCTCACGGCACAGGATCACGATCGCCGCCCACAGCGTCCAGCCATGGATCGAATTGTCGGCGGCCAGCATCAAGAGGCTGGAGGCGACCAGGAGTTTGTCGGCGATCGGATCGAGCATCCGGCCGAAGGCGGACTGCTGGTCCCAGATCCGGGCATAATAGCCGTCGAGATAGTCGGTGATTCCCGCCGCAATGAACACGGCCAGCGCCACCCAGCGCAGCCACAACGGGCCGTCCAGGATCGATTGCCAGTAGACGCAGCCGATCACCACCGGGATCGCGGCGATCCGGGCGTAGGTCAGGATATTCGGGAGGGACATGGTCTTGGTCTGTCCCCGGGTCGTGGCGATGTTCATCCGTTCTACCAATACCGCTGAAGCGAGAAGGTCAACCGTGCGGAGGCGTCAAGCGCGACCAGATTGCGCTGCATCGTCGTAGCGCCT
Organism: Bradyrhizobium sp. 33ap4; assembly: GCF_032654765.1. Classification (NCBI taxonomy): domain Bacteria; kingdom Pseudomonadati; phylum Pseudomonadota; class Alphaproteobacteria; order Hyphomicrobiales; family Nitrobacteraceae; genus Bradyrhizobium; species Bradyrhizobium sp. 33ap4. Next base: position 66,496 of record NZ_JAUMTJ010000011.1, read on the forward strand.
TAGCTCGTTGTTTAAGCATGATCTTTTCGGATAACTGCCTCACACTTTTCCGCATCATGCCCTAGATGCCCTGTCGCAGGCGACGCCCTGATGACTCGCCTTTGGTTTAACCCGGCTGGGCGTGGAAAAACTCGAAAATCTTGCGGGCGCTCTCGGCGCTGACGCCGGGAACCTTGCCGAGGTCGGCGATCGAGGCCCGCTCGATCTCCTTGAGCGTACCGAAGTGGTGCAGCAAGGCACGCTTGCGGGACGGGCCGATGCCCGGGATCTCCTGCAGTCCGGCCTCGCGGATGTCCTTCTTGCGCAGCTTGCGGTGCGAGCCGATCACGAAGCGGTGGGCCTCGTCGCGCAGCCGCTGGATGAAATACAGCACCGGGTCGCGGGGCTCCAGCTTGATGGCCTCGCGGTCGGGCATGAACAAGGTTTCGCGCCCGGCATCGCGCTCCGGACCCTTGGCCACCGCCATCAGCGAGACCTCGGTCAGCCCGAGATTCTGGAAGATCTCCCGGACCGCGTTGAGCTGGCCGCGGCCGCCGTCGATGATGACGAGGTCGGGCCATTGCGGGAACGAATCGTCATCCGCTTTCGTCTTGGCTGCGGCCTCGCCCTCCGGCGGCTTCAGCAACCGCTTGAAGCGGCGTTCCAGCACCTCGCGCATCATTCCGTAATCGTCGCCCGGCGTCAGCCCTTCGGACTTGATGTTGAACTTGCGGTACTGGTTCTTCATGAACCCGTCGGGTCCCGCCACGATCATCGCGCCGACCGCGTTGGTGCCCTGGATGTGGCTGTTGTCGTAGACCTCGATCCGCTTGGGTGTGTGCGGCAGGCCGAGCGTCGAGACCATGCCCTCCAGCAGCCGGCTTTGCGTCGCGGTATCGGCGAGCTTGCGGCCGAGCGCCTCGCGCGCGTTGGTGAGGGCGTGGCCGATCAGCTCCTTCTTCTCGCCGCGCTTCGGCACGGTGACCTCGACCTTGGATCCGGCCTTGACCGACAGCGCGTCGGCGAGCAACGCGCTTTCCTCGATCTCGTGCGAGAGCAGGATCAGCTTCGGCGGCGGCTTGTCGTCGTAGAATTGCGCGAGGAACGAGGACAGCACCTCCTCGGGCGTGAAGCTCTTCTCGGCCTTCGGGAAATAGGCGCGGTTGCCCCAGTTCTGGCCGGTGCGGAAGAAGAACACCTCGACGCAGGAGTAGCCGCCCTCCTGGTGGATTGCGAACACATCGGCCTCTTCGACCGTGCGCGGATTGATGCCCTGCTGCGACTGGATCGCCGACAGCGCCGCGAGACGGTCGCGGTACAGCGCTGCGGTTTCGAACTCGAGCTCGCCGGAGGCCTTCTCCATCTCGGCCGCGAGCAGCTCCTTCACGGCGTGGCTGCGGCCGGAGAGGAATTCGGTCGCCTCGCGCACCAGTTCGCTATAGCCGGGGAAGTCGATCTCGCGCGTGCAGGGACCGGCGCAGCGCTTGATCTGATAGAGCAGGCAGGGCCGGCTGCGGCTTTCGAAGAAGCCGTCGGTGCAGGAGCGGATCAGAAACGCGCGCTGCAGCGCCGTGATGGTGCGGTTGACTGCGCCTGCGTTGGCGAACGGGCCGAAATAGCGCCCGGGCCGCGACTGCGCGCCGCGATGCTTGAGGATCTGCGGCGCCCAATGGTCGCCGGTGATCAGAATATAGGGAAACGACTTGTCGTCGCGCAGCTGCACATTGAAGCGCGGACGGAGCTGCTTGATCAGATTGGCTTCGAGCAGCAGCGCCTCGGTCTCGGTCATGGTCGAGACGATCTCGACCTGCGTGGTCGCCGCGATCATGCGCAGGATCCGCGCCGGCAGCGGCGCGTTGGCCCGCGCATAGGACGACAGCCGCTTTTTGACGTTCTTCGCCTTGCCGACATAGAGCACGTCGTTGGCGGCGTTGAGCATGCGGTAGACGCCGGGCGAGGTCGGGGCGAGGCGGACCGCGTTCTCGATCGCGGCATGCCCGACCGAGAGCGTGCCCTCGGCGACCGCCTCGGCGGCGTCCTCCGAAGTCTCGGGCAGGCGCGCCTCGTCCTCCTCCTCGGCGGCGGAGGTTTCGGGATCGACGTCACTTGTATCGAGCGTCAGATCGTCCTGCGGCAGGTCGGACTTCGAACCGCGCCGTGGTTTGGGGGCAGCCTTGGAGTCAACCTTGGAGTCAACCTTGGGGGCCGGCGTCGGGCGCTCGGGAGAATCGTGAACCATGGGCCGTAAACTAAGTGCTTGGGCGAGCGGTCGCCAGCGTTGACGGCACCTACAAAAAGCACCTCGATTGCAGGAGGTTACCGGCCCCGCACGGGCGCCGGGAAGGGGTGCGTAACACCTTGTTAAGACTGATGAGCGGGCCGGTAACCGGGCTTAACAGCCCTTTAACTTAAAACTCTCGATAAACCTTAGCGAAAAAAGTGGAATTCCGTAACCACGCCGGCCCTCGCCGGCGGGCGGCGGCAGTTGCGTTCTGGAGAGTACCAATGACCCGGTTTGTTGCGCGTGCGCTGGCACTGATCGTTGCAGGCTGGACGACCTCGGCCGCGTCGGCCGACCTCAATTACGGATCGCCCTATACCGTCTATCAGCCGCTCAATGCCTATAGCTGGGCCGGCCCCTATCTCGGCGGCAATGTCGGCTATGGCTGGGGCTCGGTGGAGAACAACCCGACCAAGCCGTCCGGTTTCGTCGGCGGTGTACAGGCCGGCTACAACTTCCAGAACGGCTCCCCCTGGGTGTTCGGTATCGAGGCCGATATCCAGGGCACCACAGCCGACGACCGGTTCGCGCCGTGGAAGTTCTCCAACCCGTGGTTCGGCACGGTGCGCGGCCGCGCCGGCTATGCGGTCAATAACGTGCTGTTCTACGCGACCGGCGGTCTCGCCTTCGGCGAACTGCGCGGCGAGACGTTCGGCATCACGGAGAGCCACACCAATGCGGGCTTCACCGTCGGTGCCGGCGCCGAAATGGGCTTTGCCCCGCACTGGAGCGCCAAGATCGAGTATCTCTACGTCGACCTTGCCAACAGCAATTTCACGATCACCGGTGGCGTGTCGAACGGCTACAGCTTCAGCCTGGTTCGCGCCGGCATCAACTATCACTTCTGAGAACAAGAAAACGTCGACCATCAACTCCCGGCCGCGCCTAGCGCGGCCGGGTTTTTCTTTGTGTTGATGATCTCAACGTCGCGCATGCGACATGCATGCCGCGGCGTGCGCGAATCCAATCGGTGGGCCGCACGTGTGGGATATGCGGCTCCGCCGGTCGCGTCCGCATCATGCAGGTGGTCATCCAGCGAGCGCCAGCCACGCGCTCGGCAGCCAACTCACACGCAACGCCTCATTCGGTGTTCATTCCGAGCCGCGCATCGCGAGCGCTCGTCATGAGACCACCAGGTTGACCGCCTTCGGGCCCTTGCCCTTCTTGTCGGGCTCAACCTCGAACGTAATGCGTTGTCCTTCAGTCAGGTCCTTCAATCCTGCACGCTCGACAGCTGTGATGTGAACGAACACATCGCGGCCGCCATCATCAGGCTTGATGAAGCCGTAGCCACGCTCTCCGTTGAAGAACTTGACTGTCCCAGTCATGGCCATCGGGAAACTCCTCCCCCGTATTGCTCCACCGCTACGCGCACGCCGCGTAGCGGTTGACCGACATTCGCTTGTCGGAAGCTTGGCCACCTGAACAGGCCGGCGTCACGCCGCCGGTCTGCCTGGATTTATTTCGGCCTTGTCACTCCGCCGCAACCATTCGCGGAAGCGGAACGTAAAGCCAGTCGTAACAGGATGAGCATAATACGGTTCCGCGCAAATTGCCTATGCTCAAAATTGAACTTTTCAGTAGGAGGTTGTCGATCATGGTTTAGGCGTCTCGAGTCTGAAGCGTCCCGCGCCGCCTTGACCGAGCGGCTTCTCGAGTTCGGGCAGGATGATCTTCAACTCATTCGCCAGCGTCCACGGCGGATTCACCAGCAAAAGCCCTGTGGAAACGAGGCCTGCGCCTGCTTCTTGCGGTGCCACACTGAATTCCAATCGCAGGCATTTGCCGGCGGGCCGGCTGCTTGCTGCTGCAGCAGCCACACTGCGCGTTAGCTCATCGGTGGCTCTCCGGGTTTTTACGGGGTACCACAAAAGATACGAGCCGGTCGGCCACTTCGCGTACGCTTCCGTGAAAGCACTGGCCAGCCGCTCGAACTCGTCCTTCGCTTCGAACGGCGGATCGATCAGCACCAGGCCGCGCCGTTCGTTCGGCGGCACGAATGCGGGCAGCGCCATCCAGCCGTCGAGATCGACGACGCGCGCTTGCGCGTCGCGTCGCAGCGCGTCGATCAGTTGTTTGCGCGCCGTCGGTTCGATCTCGCAGGCGGTGAGGCGATCTTGCGGACGCAGCAGCGCCCGCGCGATCAACGGCGAACCAGGATAGGCTTTCAGCTCGCCTTTCGGATTGAATGCTCTGACGATGTCGAGATAGGGCGCGATCAGCGGCAATGCCTGGTCGGAGAGCCGCGCCTGCATCAGCCGCGCGATGCCGGTGAGCCATTCGCCGCCGCGCTGCGCTTCGCTCGACGTCAAATCATAGAGACCGGCGCCGGCATGGGTGTCGATGACGCGGAACGGCGCCGGCTTGTCCTGCAGATAGGTGAGCATGCGCACCAGCACGATGTGCTTGATGACGTCGGCAAAGCTGCCGGCATGAAAGGCGTGACGGTAGTTCATGTGATGATCGTGCTGCGCTCCCAAAGGGTGCGCATGTTGTACTCGTCATGCCCGGGCTTGTCCCGGCCTTCGCTAAAGCTTCGGCGGGGGTAACGTCCGAGCTCGGCGAAGCCTTGGCGTAGCCGGCTCCCGGGCATCTGCGCCTTATCTTGCTTGTTTCGCGATGGCGCAGGTGGCCGGGACATGCTGCGCGACGACGCGCAGCGCGGGTCTGCCGGCCATGACCCAGAGTTTCAGCCGCCGCGAACCGGCGGCATCAGCACCTGATCGCGGCGGCAGGCGCGGCGGTCGATTTCCTCGCAGGAGCGGAATTGCAGATCCTTGCTGAGGCAGATCCGCACCTCGCTGAGCCGCTTGCTGTCGCAGGTCACCGAGATCGCGGAGTTGCTGAGGCCCGGATTGACCTTGATGAATGCCGTCTCCAGCTCGTCGGGCGCGACCGTCTTCGGCTCCGACAATTGCAGGAATTCCTCGGGGATCTTCACCGTGGCGCGGGCCTTGCGGATGGCTTCGAAATAGGCGCGCTCGCCGAGACCGGAGCAGGTGCCGTGCTTGTCCCACTCGTTGTAGATCAGCCCGGGCGCCGGCATCAGGTCGAGCATCGAGCTCATGATGCTGCGGGCGAGTCGCGGCGAAGGCCGCTGGCAGTATTCCGGAAAGCCCCGCTCATATTGCGGCCACAGGCCGTGCACCACGAAGGAATATGGCCGTCCGCCGCATTGCGCCTGCGTGCCGCGGCCGTTGTTGCCGCGCTCGCTCGCCGCCTCGCAGAACGAGGGCGACCACGACAGCGACAGCACATAGAAATCGAACTCACCGGGCGCATTCTGGCGGCGATCCTGGGCCGACGCCCCGACCGCACCGCACAGAATAATGGCAACCGAAATCAAAAATCGGGAAATCGTGTCCAACCGAGGCATCAAAACGCTCCCTCACTCGACCGCCCAGAGCCTAGCAGGCCGCGAGAACATTTCAAGAACAAAAAGCCGCCGTCCAAATGGCGGCGGCTCCTGCTTTAGCAATCTGGTCGGAGATCAGGGCCGCGCGGCCTTGCAGGACGGGTTATAGGTCCAGTTGCGGTCGAGCCCCGCGACGCACCATTCGACGCCCTGATTGATGCTGGCAAAGCCGCCGTCCTCGATGATCGAATAGTGCACCTTGCGCACTTTGCCGTCGCTCAGCATCGCCTCGCCCGTGCAATAACGGCGCGGGATATTGTCGGACTGCCAGGGGCGGAAGGCGGTTTCGTGAATCCCGTTGAAGCCGGTGATCACGAGCGGCGAATTCCAGAAGGTGGCTTCCTTTTCCTGGAATTGCGTGCTGATGACCGTCAGGGCCTTCTCGCATGGGGCCACATTGCCGTCATAGCGCGGGCCGGACAGCCAGAAGTTCATTTCGAGCGGATTGGCGGCTTGGGCCGTACCCCCGAAAGCCAGCAGGCCGACCACGAGTGCGGCGCCGAGGCCGAGCTTGCGGCCGAGTTTATTGCGGGAGTTGAACAGGTTGCGCATGGGAATCCACCCGATTATCCGATGCCGCGGACGGTGCCGCGAAGCCCCGGCAAGGTCAAGTGCAGGGCGGCAACACCTGCGGAGAAGTCCACTTTGGGGAGCCGGCTCGTTCTTTTCACGGTCGCCGGCGCACTCTATGTTGGCTCGAAGCGAAATGGAGTCTGCGATGCGAAGGAAATTGGCCGCGTGCTTGGTTGCCGTTTGCGGGATGCTGGCCGTTGTGCCGGCGCGGGCGGATTGGATGCAGCCGGTACCGCCGTTCAAGGGCAATGATACCGGCGGTATCATCGCCTATACGCTGGCGACCCAGAGCGACGCCCGGCAACTCGCAGTCGATCACTGCGCCTCCTACGGCAAGGTGGTTAAGTTCCTTGCGATGCAGAACTATCCGGGCGGCTACATCTCTTTCGCCTGTCGCTGGGTGCCCTATGGCGCAGCCCAGAGGCCGCTGCGCACGCTCTACTGAGCGCGCACCGGATATTTCGATCGTTCAGCCGGGAGCCGACCGCATGACCCGACAGCTTGCCTTGCTTGGTTCGGCTGTGTGCCTTGTCCTGTCCGCTGGCGCCGCAAGTGCCGTCGACCTGCCGATCCGCAAGGCCGGTCTGTGGGAGATGAAGATGGTGCGCACCGGCGGGCCGATGCCCGAAATCACCATGCAGCACTGCACCGACGAGACCACCGACAAGGAGATGAGCGCGGCGGCCTCGCCGATGGCCAAGGAAGTCTGCTCGAAGCAGGATATCCAGAAGACCGCGACCGGCTATGTCAGCGACAGCGTCTGCAGCGTCGCCGGCATGACGATGCAGAGCCATGCCGAGATCGTCGGCGATTTTAATTCCGCCTACACGGTGAAGAGCACCTCGCATGCCGAGGGCGGCGCGGCCGGCTCGCGCGACACCACGATGACCATCGAGGCGAAATGGCTCGGCGCCTGCAAGAGCGACCAGAAGGCCGGCGACATCATCATGCCCGGCGGCATGAAGATGAACGTCAAGGACATGGAAAAGCTGAAGGGCCTCCTGCCCAAGCAGAAGTAGCGCGCAGCGCATCCGGCTGTTGCCGCGCGCCTGAATGCATCGCCTCGCACGCTGAGAGGCTGCGCCGCTTGCCGCACCATCATTTCGAGTAGCTCGCGACAAAATTGCAAAGCAATCTTGCGCGGAGGCGATGTGCAATCCATCCGATCCCTCCCCGTCATCCCCGCGCAAAGGCGAAGCCTTTGCGCGGAGATGACGGTTCACCGCGTTCGTGCGCTCCTTGGCGCGCGATGACGTCGACGGGATGCAACATCATCGAATGATCGCCGCGTGCTCCCGCGTTCGAGACTCTCTGCGAGAGACGACGCGCATCGCATTCGCATTCGTTGTGTCGAAAGCCTGACGCGCCAACATGTCGTTTTGAATCGTTCCAGCGTTGCGCATCTTGAATCACTCCAGTGTTGCGCTTCGTTTCTGCTTCCATCGATTCTATTTTGCGCGTGTGGAATTTCGATCATCCCGCCGATAGAAGTCAGCCCCAATCGATGCCGGCCTTGTCGCAAACGCGGCTCGATCGATGTCGGCGTAAGGCAATGTGGGGATTTGTTCGGTGGGAATGGCTTCGTTGCGGAGCAAGCGCGGCTTGCTCGCATCAACGGCTGCGATTAATGCGGCGCTGCTCGGTTCGGTCATACTTGTGCCAATGGGCACAGACGTCGCCACCGCTCAGGCGCAGACAAGTCCTCCGCAGAACAATGTCAGCGAACTTCCCGCAGTGACGGTGGATGAACCTGGCGCCGCAAAAAAGCGCGGTGCCGTCGTTTCAAGTCAGAATACCAGGACTTCGCGCGCGGTCGCGGCGAACCGGCGCCGCAGTGCCTCGGCGTCCGCCCAGAGTCAGGCTCCGCGGTCGCAAGGCACAGGTGGCGCGATCGGTACGACGACGGGTTACGTCGCGACCGCCAGCACTGCCGGCACCAAGACCAGCACGGCGCTGATCGAGACGCCGCAGTCGCTTTCGGTCGTCACGCAAAAGGAGCTAAGGGATCGCAACGTTCAGACGCTCAAGGACGCCGTCAGCTACACGCCGGGCGTGACGACCACGGCGTTCGGCTATGATCCAAGGTTCGATAGTTTCTACATCCGTGGCTTCGACGCGACCTATACAGGGATCTATCGCGACGGCCTGCGCCAGGGCGGCGGCAACTTCGCAATTCCCAAGATCGAACCTTACGGTCTCGACAGCGTGTCGATCCTCCGCGGTCCAGCCTCGGGCCTCTATGGCCTCGGCTCTCCGGGAGGCATCGTGGATGTCACGACCAAGCGGCCGCCGTTGACGGCATTCGGTGAGGTGCAGCTGCAGGGCGGCACCTACGACCGTTACCAGGGCAGTTTCGATGTCGGTGGTCCGGTGCCCGGCAGCGATCAGCTGTACTACCGGCTGACGGGTCTGCTTCGCGACGCAAAGACCTGGTATCCGGGCAACGACGACGATCGCGCCTATATCGCGCCGGCGCTGACCTGGCGGCCCGACGCCGACACGTCCTTCACCATCCTGAGCGAATATCAAAGCAGCCGAACCGCCGCAAGCATCGGCAACTTCCGCACGCCCGACGGACAATTGACCAACATCTACTCGAATGATCCGGCGTTCAGCGCCATGGATCAGAAGCAATATCGCATCGGCTACGCGTTCGAGCACAATGTCGACGATGTGTGGACGGTGCGGCAGAACTTCCGCTTCTACCAGGTCGACGTCGACGCGAAATACACCCAGATCGATTCAATCGACAGCAGCACCAATCTGGCGTCGCGGTCCGCGTGGCGGATCCTGGACAGCTTCAACACGGTGACGCTCGACAATCAGGCCGAGGCCAAGTTCATGCTCGGCGCGATCAAGAATACCGTGCTGTTCGGCGTCGACTACGGTCACTCCTACTACAACGACAAGATCGGTTACGGCCCGGCGCCCGATCTCAATCTCCTGACCATGAACTACGGCGCCCAGGCCATCGCGACGCCGGCATTCTCGATCTTCAACAAGCAGTCGACCGACGAGGTCGGTGTCTATGCGCAGGAGCAGGCCAAGCTCGGAGGCTTTATTCTGACGCTCAACGGCCGCCAGAGCTGGGTGTCGCAGACCACGACCGCGGGTCTCGACGGCGTGCCGTCAACGCAGAAGGCGACCGCCTTCACGGGCCGTGCGGGCCTGAGCTACGTCTTCGACAACGGCATTGCGCCCTATATCAGCTACGCGACGGCATTCGCCCCGCAGGTCGGCGTCGACGCATCCGGATTGCCGTTCAGGCCGACCACCGGCGAGCAGAAGGAAGTGGGCATCAAGTACCAGATGCCGAACGTTCCGGTGCTGTTGACCGCCGCGGTGTTCGACATCACGCAGGACAATGTGCTGCGTACCGATCCGAACAACATGGCATTCCAGGCAGCGACCGGGCAGGTCGAATCCAAGGGTGTGGAACTCGAGGCGAAGCTCGCGCTCAAGCAGGGATTTGATCTCACCGCCGCCTACACCCATCTCAACGTCGTGATCACGCAGGGCAATCCCGATACGACCGGCAATGAGCTCTCCGGCATTCCGGGGAATTCCTTCGCCGCCTTCGGCAAGTATACGTTCCAGTCCGGCGTGCCCGTCGAAGGCCTCGGGCTTGGTCTCGGCGTGCGTTATATCGGCACGAACTTCGGTAACGACCAGAACACGTTCCAGAACGCTGCGACGACGTTGTTCGATGCGGTGATCGATTACGATCTGGGCAAGCTGGACCGGCGCTTCCTCGGCGCCACGATGCGCGTCAACGCGACCAATCTGTTCGACACGCACTACCAGACCTGCCAGTCCGGTTACTGTTATGCCGGCGAACGGCGGCAGGTCATCGGCACCTTGTCCTACCGCTGGTAGGTTACACCGGCACCCGCACGACGGCGCGCAAGCCGCCCATCGGACTTTCGCTGAGCATGATGTCGCCGCCATGCGAGCGGGCGATGTCGCGGGCGATCGCAAGCCCGAGCCCGGTGCCGCCTTCGTCCTGGTTGCGGGCATCGTCGAGCCGCAGGAACGGCTTGAACACTTCCTCGCGCATGTCGGCGGGGATGCCCGGCCCGTCGTCGTCGACCGTGACGTTGAGATAGCGATGGTCGCGATGGCCGGTGATCGAGATGGTGTTGGCGTGGCGCGCCGCGTTGGAGACGAGATTGGCGAGACAGCGCTTGAACGAGGCCGGCTTCACCGTGACGACGGGCAGGCCGTGGAATGCAACGGTCGCGGTGTGGCCGTGGCGTTCGGCGTCGCTGCGCAATTCCTCCAGCGCCAACGCCATGTCGGTCGGCTGCGCGACCTCGCCGGAATCGCCGCGCGCGAAGGCGAGATAATCCTCCAGCATCATCGACATCTCGTCGACGTCCTTGCGCATCGCCTCGATCTCGGGGCCTTCGCCGATCAGGGCAAGCTCGAGCTTGAACCGGGTCAGGATGGTGCGCAGATCGTGCGATACGCCGGCGAGCATCGCGGTGCGCTGCTCGATCGAACGTTCGACGCGCGCCTTCATCTCGATGAAGGCCTGCGCCGCGCGCCGCACCTCGCGCGCGCCGCGCGGCCGGAAGTTCGGTGCCTCGCGGCCCTTGCCGAAACTTTCGGCGGCGTCGGCGAGCCGCAGGATCGGCTTGATCTGATTGCGCAGGAACAGCACGGCGACGATCAGGAGGATCGTCGAGGTGCCGAGCATCCAGAAGATGAAGATCTCCGAATTGGAGGCGTAGGCCGCGCTGCGCTGGGCGAAGATCCGCATCACCGAATCGTCGAGCTGCACGCGGATCTCGACCAAATTGGATTTACCGACGGTGTCGATCCAGAACGGGCGGCTGATCTGGCGGCCGAGCTGCACCGACAGCGTCTGGTCGAGCAGCGAGAAGAACGGCTTCGGCCCCGGCGGCGGCATGTCGCCGGCGGGAAGGAAATCGACCACCAGCTGCAGTTTCTGGGCGATGCGGCGAAGCTGCGCGCGGTCCTTGTCCTGCGGGTAGCTCTTGTAGACGTCGATCAGCGCGGCGATATCGGACACCACCGCGGCCGACAGGCGCCGCGTCACCGTGTTCCAGTGCCGCTCCATGAACACGAACGCCACCACGGTCTGCAGGATCACCATCGGCACGATCATGATCAACAGCGCGCGGGCATAGAGGCCGGTCGGCATCCAGCTCTTGAACGCGTTGCCCATCCAGCCGTTCGCCTTCGAGACGCGCTGCGAGGCGTTGCGGATCAGGGTCAGGCCGGAGTCGAGCGTGCTCATGTTCGATACTTATAGAGCGATGGGATTTCGTAGCCCGGATGAGCGAAGCGATATCCGGGGCTTGCCAACCCCGCATATCGCTTCGCTCATGCGGGCTACTTTCTGGGTCATGCTCAGGGCGAAGCCACCAGGCGATAGCCGATGCCGCGCACCGCCTGCAGAAACAGCGGATTGGCAGGATCGTGCTCGATCTTGCGGCGCAGGCGGTTGATCTGCACGTCGACCGCGCGTTCGTTGACGGTGCCGCCGGAGGTCAACTCGGCGCGCGGCACGGTCTCGCCGGGCGCGCTGGCGAGGATGCGCAGCATCTCGCGCTCGCGATCGGTGAGGTGGATGATCTCCTCGCCCTGACGCAGTTCGCTGCGCTCGATGTGGAAAATATAGGGGCCGAACGCGATCTGCTCGACGACCGCGACCTGCGGCGGCGCGGTGCGCTTGAGGATATTGCCGATCCGGAGTACCAGCTCGCGCGGCTCGAATGGCTTGGCGACATAATCGTCGGCGCCGATCTGCAGGCCCTCGATGCGGGCTTCCGCCTCGTGGCGGGCGGTCAGCATGATGATCGGCACCGTCGAGGAGCTGCGGATGAAGCGGGCGAGGTCGAAGCCGTTCTCGCCGGGCATCATCACGTCGAGGATCAGCAGGTCGAAATGCAGCCCGAGCAGCTTGGCGCGCGCATCGGTGGCGCTCATTGCCGTCGTGACCCGGTAGCCTTCGCCGGAGAGAAAGCGCGACAACAGGTCGCGAATGCGGCGGTCGTCGTCGACCAGCAGAAGATGCGGCGCGTCGTCGGCCGGCTCGACCGGCGCGCGCATCATGGTTGCAGCCTGCACCAGCTCACTCCCTCGTTTTTCTGCCGCCGCCGAAGATCGCTTCGAGCACCTTGTCGGGATCGTCGCGGTCGATCATCGCGCGGAGGAATTGGCGAACCGTCTCGAGGCCGGCCGGATCGATGCCGGCGACCGCGCGGTTGATGCGGTCGGTCTGCAGCCCCGCGAGCTTGGCGACCAGCGCCTCGCCCTTCGGTGTGGCGTAGAGCAGGCGCTGCCGGCGGTCGTTGTTGCCGGTCTTCTGCACGATATAGCCCTCGTCCAGGAGCTGCTTGAGCACGCGCCCGAGCGACTGCTTGGTGATGCGCAGGACGTCGAGCAGGTCGGCGACCTTCAGCCCCGGATAGCGGGTCACGAAGTGGATGACGCGGTGGTGGGCGCGGCCGAAGCCGAACGCCTCCAGCTCCTGGTCGGCATCGCCGACAAAGTCGCGGTAGGCGAAGAACAACAGCTCGATGATATCCCAGCGCAGGTCGCGCGCCCCCGCCGCCGGGGCGTTGTCGTCTCCCTGCGAATCGGGCTTGGCAGCCATGCCTGAGAAATTTATGTCAGTCATATTGACGTATCTTGGGTTCAATGTTACAAAACTGCCGGTCACGACGAAACATTAGGTCGTTTTGTCCTCGACAGCGTTTAAGGCGGCCTGAACGAGCCTGTGAGGCGGTTTGGGCCGCAAATTGGACTACCGTGCGATTGTCGAGCGGCATTTCGGCAAACATACTGGACTTCAGCATTCCGCAAAAGCATGTCTAAACGGCATGTTGGCGATGGAAGCCGGCGGCGTGGCCGGCGGTGGTGAAGTTCGGGCCAGCCGAGCCTGATGGCTCCGGGGGAAACAGGCCGGCGCCGGGTATCGCGCCGGTTCCGACAGCGGAAAGCAAGAAAAATGACTTTGAAATTTGACATCCAGCCTTCGCCGAATGCGACGTCCGACAAGGATCGCGCGGCGAAGCTCGTGGACCCCGGCTTCGGCCGGGTCTTTACCGATCACATGGCGATCGTCCGCTACAGCCAGGGCAAGGGCTGGCACAGCGCCCGCGTCGAGGCCCGCGCCAATTTTCCGCTCGATCCGGCCGGCGCGGTGCTGCACTACGCCCAGGAAATTTTCGAAGGCCTCAAGGCCTACAAGCGCGACGACGGCGGCGTGAACCTGTTTCGGCCGGACGCCAACGCCCGCCGCTTCCATGATTCGGCCGAGCGCATGGCGATGGCGCCGTTGCCCGAGGATTTGTTCATCGATGCGGTCGAGCAGTTGGTGCGGATCGATCGCGCCTGGATCCCGGGCGGCGAGGGCAGTCTCTATCTGCGGCCCTTCATGATCGCGAGCGAGGTCTTCCTCGGCGTGAAGCCGTCGGCCGAATACATCTTCTCGGTCATCGCCTCGCCGGTCGGTTCCTATTTCAAGGGCGGCCCTGCGCCGGTGTCGATCTGGGTGTCGGAGAATTACACGCGCGCCGCAATCGGCGGCACCGGCGCCGTCAAATGCGGCGGCAACTACGCCGCCAGCCTGCGCGCGCAGGCCGAGGCGATCGAACGGGGCTGCGACCAGGTCGTGTTCCTCGATGCGGTCGAGCGCCGCTACATTGAGGAGCTCGGCGGCATGAACGTGTTCTTCGCGTTCGACGACGGCTCGCTGCTGACGCCGCCGCTCGGCACCATCCTGCCCGGCATCACCCGCGACTCGATCATCGCGCTTGCCAAGGATGCCGGCACGCGTGTGCGCGAGGAGCCCTATACGATCCAGCAATGGCGCGCTGACGCCGCCAGCGGCAAGCTGAAGGAGGCGTTCGCCTGCGGCACCGCGGCCGTCATCTCGCCGATCGGCAAGGTGTGCTCGGCGAGCGGCGATTTCCAGATCAGCGGCGGCGTGGCCGGCCCGGTCGCCATGGGCCTGCGCAAGAAGCTGGTCGACATCCAGTACGGTCGCACCAACGACCCGCATAACTGGATCAGGAACGTCGCCTGACGCGCGGGCTGTACGGTAGGCACTCTCTCTCGCTCCCTCGCCCCGCTCTTGCGGGGAGAGGGTGGGGTGAGGGGCTGCTTGCGCAAACATGGTAAGAGCACGGCTCGCGGAGAGTCCCCCTCACCCGGAATTCAAGCTACACTTGAATTCCGACCTCTCCCCGCAAGCGGGGCGAGGTAAGAGCGGCCGGATACCTTGCTCCGCGCCGCCTCGGCTGGTAACCCGGCGTTCTATTTGTAAGCTACCGCGGCTTACAGACCTTGCAGCGCATGACATGGCCGAGAAACCCAAGAAACCCCAGAAACTGAAGGCGCGCCTGCCGCGCGGGCTGGAAGATCGCGGCCCGGCCGCGATCAATGCCACGCGGGCGATGGTCGAGAAGATCCGCGCCGTCTACGAGCTCTACGGCTTCGAGCCGGTGGAGACGCCGGCGATGGAATACACCGACGCGCTCGGCAAGTTCCTGCCCGACCAGGACCGGCCCAATGAGGGCGTGTTCTCGTTCCAGGACGATGACGAGCAGTGGATATCGCTGCGCTACGACCTCACCGCGCCGCTGGCGCGCTATGTCGCGGAAAACTTCGACGCGCTGCCGAAGCCTTATCGGTCGTATCGGTTCGGCTATGTCTTCCGCAACGAGAAGCCCGGTCCCGGCCGCTTCCGCCAGTTCATGCAGTTCGACGCCGACACGGTCGGCTCGGCGACGCCGGCGGCCGACGCCGAGATTTGCATGATGGCGGCCGACACGATGGAAGCGCTCGGCATTCCGCGCGGCTCCTATGTCGTGAAGGTGAACAACCGCAAGGTGCTCGACGGCGTGCTCGAGGCGATCGGCCTCGGCGGTGAGGAGAATGCGGGCCGCCGTCTCACGGTGCTGCGCGCGATCGACAAGCTGGACAAATTTCCCGCCGACGAGGTTCGCAAGCTGCTTGGTCCCGGACGATGGGATGGCGGCGAAGAAGGCAAGGGCGACTTTACCAAGGGCGCCGACCTGAGCCCCGCGGATGCCGATATCGTCCTGGCCGTCACGCAGCAGCGCGACGATTGGCGAGAGGCGATTGCTGCGGCGGAGACCTATCTGGCGAAGAGCGAAGTTGGTCAGGCCGGCGTGAGCGAGCTCGAGGAGATCGCCAAGCTGGTCGCGGCGTCCGGCTATGGCGCGGATCGCATCCGCATCGATCCCACCGTTGTTCGCGGCCTCGAATACTACACCGGCCCGGTCTACGAGGTTGAGCTGCTGCTCGACACCAAGGACGAGAAGGGGCGCCCGGTGCGATTCGGCTCGGTCGGTGGCGGTGGCCGCTATGACGGCCTGGTCTCGCGCTTCCGCGGCGAGCCGGTGCCGGCAACGGGCTTCTCGATCGGGGTGTCGCGCCTGCAGGCGGCGCTGACGATGCTCGGCGAGCTCGACACGCGGGCCGAGTTCGGCCCTGTCGTCGTCACCGTGTTCGACCGCGATCGTGTCGCCGACTACCAGAAGATGGTCGCGCAGTTGCGCCAGGCCGGCATCCGCGCCGAGCTCTATCTCGGCAATCCGAAGAACATGGGCAACCAGCTCAAATATGCCGATCGCCGCAACTCGCCCTGCGTGATCATCCAGGGCTCGGACGAGAAGGCGCGCGGCGAGGTGCAGATCAAGGATTTGATCGAAGGCGCCAAGGCCGCAGCTGCGATCGCCTCCAACCAAGAATGGCGTGAGACGCGTCCGGCGCAGTTCTCCTGCGCGGAGGCCGATCTGGTCGCCAGGGTCCGCGAGGTCCTGGCGCGGCATGACGTGGCGTGGGGATAGCCATTCGCTTGTGACGTCATGCCCGGCCTTGTGCCGGGCATCCACCTCTTGTTTGATGCGCGGCGACGTGAATGGCCGGGAGGAGCCCGGCCATGGCGACAACAAGAGGGAGAGCAACAATGCCTGAGATCACCGTGAGCATGGCCGCCGGCCGCACCGACGAGCAGAAGCTCGGCATGATGCGCGACATCACCCAGGCACTGGTGAAGAATCTCGGCGTCGATGCCGACGCGGTCGTGATCCAGATCAACGAAGCGCCGCTGCATCACAAGATGAAGGGCGGCAAGTCGTTCGTCGAGCGCGCGGCTGCGGCGAAGAAGTGACGCGCGAAAGCGCGTCATCCCGGGGCGCGCATTAGCGCGAGCCGGGGATCTCGATCAAAATCTCCAGATTCCCCGATGCGCGATTGCGCACCTGAGGTTCACGCTTCGCGTGCCCCGGAATGACGAGCAAGGCATCCATGGACGCACGCGATTTCATCAGGATCGGCATGAGCGCCGAGCGCATGCTCGTGGTGCCGCCGGAGCGCACCGTCGGTCACTTCGTGCCGGGCATGCCGATGGTCTATGCGACGCCGATGATGATCCTCGAAATGGAGATGGCGTCGGGCGATGCCATTCGCGCCGCGCTGCAGCCCGGCTGGGTCACGGTCGGGACCGAGGTCGATATCCGCCATCTCGCCGCCGCGCTGGTCGGCGCCACCGTGCGGACGACCTCCAAAGTGATCGCGGTCGAGCGCCGCGTGATCCGCTTCGAGGTCGAGGCCTTTGAGGGCACGCGCAAGCTCGGCGAAGGCCGCCACGCCCGCGGTCCGATCAATGTCGAAAGCTTCAACAAGCGGCTGGCCGGGACGTCGGGTTCGGCGCAGTAGGCGGCCTGTGTCGTTGGTCCGGCGAACTCGTCATGCGCGGGCCTGACCCGCGCATCCATCAAGGAAGAAAGCGTCCTTGTTCGATGGATTGCCGGGTCAAGCCCGGCAATGACGGTGCATGCGCTACTTCGCCAATTCCCTTGAGCGCCTTGCCGCGGCGGCAATCGCGCGGGTCATCAGTGGCTGCATGCCGTCATTGGCCATCAGCACCTCGAGCGCCGCGGCGGTGGTGCCGCCGGGCGAGGTGACGTTCTGCCGCAGGGTCGCCGACGGCAGATCCGAGCGATGCAGCAATTCGCCGGAGCCGGCGATGGTCGCCCGCGCCAGCGTGGTCGCAAGCTGCTCGGGCAGGCCGGCCGCAACGCCGGCGCGCGCCAGCTCCTCGGCGAGCAGGAACACATAGGCAGGGCCCGAGCCGGAGACCGCGGTCACCGCGTCCATCAGGCTCTCATCGTCGACCCATTCGACGAGCCCGGTCGCTTTCAGCAGCGCATCGGTCATCGCGCGCTGCGCGGCGGTGACGCGCTTCGACGGTACAGCGACGGTGATGCCGCGGCCGATCGCTGCCGGCGTGTTCGGCATCGCGCGCACCACCGCGCCGCCGACAACCTCTTCCAGCGCTGACATGGTCGTGCCGGCCATGATCGAGACGACGAGTGTCGAGGGACCGACGAAGGATTTCAGTGCGGCGCCGGCGTCGCGGAACGATTGCGGCTTCACCGCGACGACAAGCGTGTCGACCGTGCCGAGATCCTTCGCTTGCGGATTGAGCCGCACGCCCTTTGCGGCAAGCGCGGAAATCTCCGGCGAGAGATGCGGGTCGATCACCGCGACGCGCTCGGGTGCAAGGCCCTGCGCGAGCCAGCCGGTCAGCATGGCGCCGCCCATCTTGCCCGCGCCCGCGAGCGCGATGGTGCCGGAAGTATTCGTCAGTGCGCTGCTGGATGTGCTCACAGGTGACTCCGCAAACTCTCACGTCGTCCCGGCGAAGGCCGGGACCCATAACCACAGGCGGTTCTAGTGAGGCACGCGATCAGCCACAAGCAGTTTGCTTAAGCCCAGGGGCCGCGGAGTATGGGTCCCGGCCTTCGCCGGGACGACGCCGAGCGTGTGGGAGCGCTGGAGCGAAATCCTTACGCCTCGCCCTCGGTATCGAACATCGCCGCGGCCATCGCCTCGGCGGTCGACTTGCCGGCCCACACCACGAACTGGAACGCCGGGTAGTAGCGCTCGCAGGCGTGGATCGCGTTGACCACCATGGCCTCGCACTGCGCGGTGGAGGCGGTGAGGCCGCCGGGCAGCACCAGCGCCTGACGATGCATCACCATGCCGGTGTGGGTCCACAGATCGAAATGGCCGACCCACAATTGTTCGTTGATCGCGGCGACCAGCCGCTGCACCTCGGCGCGGCGCGCCTGCGGCATCTTCATGTCGAAGGCGCAGGCGAGATGCAGCGCCTCGATCTCGCCCATCCAGGTGAACGAGAGCTGATAATCGATCCAGTCTCCCTTGGAGACGATCGTCACCTCGTCTTCGCCGGAACGCTCGAACGCCCAGTTGTTGTCGGTGGCGATATCTTCGACCACCGCAAGCGGGTTATTCCGGGAATCGATAATGCTTTCGAGGAGGGACATGCCGTCTCGGACCTTGTTCTTATGATCGCTTGATACGCACACGGAAGCCGGCACTTGCGACATACTGCGTCGTGGCCGAGTGCAGTTCCTTGACCGGGCTTCCGGATGCCCCTGGACCTGACGCCGATGAAGTGATGTGATTTGCGGAATCCGCGCAACCGCACGCCGAGTCCGTCCACAGCCAAAGCGCGCATCGTCCACAGCTGATCTCCGCCACATCTGTGATTTTGAGAACAAATCGGAATCTAAGCGTTCGCGTAACGCTTTGTTAACCATTTGCCGGCGCTTCGCCGCGCCCGTGAATCAGCCGTCGGGCCCTCGCATCAACCTTGCAGAGCCGCAACGCGCTCATGGGGACATGCCGTTTCCCCATGCCAAAGGCCTTGCCCGGCTGTCGCGCTTTGGTCATATTTCTGCTCAGGCACGTCCATCCCGGGCGTGCCGAGTTCTCAGGGCGGGGTGAAAATCCCCACCGGCGGTAAGGGTGATGAGCCCAAGCCCGCGAGCGCCTTCCTCCGCGAAGCCGGGAGAAGGGTCAGCAGATTCGGTGCAATTCCGAAGCCGACGGTTACAGTCCGGATGAAAGAGAACGGTTGCGGCAGCCAACGCGATTTTCGCGTGGGCTCGTGTCGTTGTCCGTGTGCCCTGATTCTGGTCCTGAAAGAGGAAAGCCATGAATCAGATGTTGCAAGACCAAGACGTTCAAGCTTCTCAAGTCCAAACCCCCCAGGCAGAAAGCGCTCCCGATACGCCGGCCATTCCGCCGACGCCGGAGCATCCGCACTTCGCAAAGCCGCAGCGTGTTGCCTTCGTACGGTCGTCCTGGCATCGGGACGTGGTGGAAGAGTGCCGCATCTCCTTCCTGAAGGAGATCGAGGCGAGGCACATCACCAATGTCGATGTGTTCGAGGTGCCGGGCTCGTTCGAGATCCCGCTGCATGCCCAGCTGCTGGCGAAGACCCGCCGCTACACCGCGATCGTCGCGGCCGGGCTCGTCGTCGATGGCGGCATCTACCGCCACGAATTCGTCGCCGACACCGTGATCAAGGCGTTGATGGATGTGCAATTGCGCACCGAGGTGCCGGTGTTCTCGGCGGTGCTGACGCCGCAGCAATTCCACGAGACCGAGGTGCATTACGAGTTCTTCCGCAAGCACTTCGTCATCAAGGGGATCGAGGTCGCGGAAGCCTGCGCCAACACGCTGCTCAGCCTCGAGCGTCTGCGCGGCCAGGTCGCGGCGGGGATTCCCGGCTAGCATCGGCGGAAAAGCGATTCCGGCATGCGTGCCGGGATCGCTCTCGCCCGCGGCGCGTTCGGTTATGCTTGCGGCATAAAACCAAAACGCGCGGGAGGCGCCCCATGACCGAACAACATTCCTCCGACTGGCTCGGCCTGTCGGGCCGCGTTGCCGTCGTCACCGGCGGAGGCGGCGGTATCGGCCGCGCTACCGCGGTCAGTTTCGCGCGGGCCGGCGCCAGCGTCGCCGCGCTCGATCGCGACGAGCGCTCCCTCGCGGAGACCAAGGCAAAGCTTGGCGAGTTCGGCGACGGTCATCTCGTCGCGACCTGCGACACGACCAGCGAGGACAATGTCGCGGCAGCCGCCGACGCCGTCGCGCGCACGCTCGGCGCTTGCGACATCCTCGTCAACACCGCGGCGGTGCTGCGCCCGGGCGGGCTCGACACGCTGCCGCTCGCGGAGTGGAATGCGGTGCTGGCGGTCAATCTCACCGGCTATTTCATCTGCGCCCAGGCGTTCGGCCGCCAGATGCGCAAGGCCGGACGCGGCAGCCTCATCCACGTCGCCTCGATCGCTGCCAGCAATGCGCAGGGGCAGAGCGGCGCCTACAGCGTCAGCAAGGCCGCGGTCGTCATGCTCTCGCAGCAACTCGCCGCCGAATGGGGGCCGCATGGCATCCGCAGCAATGTGGTGAGCCCCGGCCTTGTCGTGACGCCGATGAGCCAGGCCTTCTACGACACGCCAGGGGTCACCGAGCGGCGCACCGCCGTGGTGCCGATGCGCCGGATCGGAGCACCGCAGGACATGGCGGACGCGACCCTGTTCCTAGCCAGCGACCGCTCGTCATACGTCAATGGTGAGGAGATCATCGTCGATGGCGGCTATGCGCGGACGCTGATGAGCCACGTTCCACGGCCGGGGTTCTAACGCGTCTGGCGCCACATACTTGGTGTCGTCCATGCGAAGGCAGGGACCCATAACCACGAATGTTTGTTGTCACGAAAGCTGGGGCCACAGTGGCTCTCCACAATGGAGGCCTGTGGTTATGGGTCCCGGCTTTCGCCGGGACGACAGTGGGGCTTAATCGAACAGGCTGGAAACCGACTCTTCCGCCGCGGTGCGGCCGATCGCTTCGGCAATCAGTCCGGCGATCGAGATCTGGCGGATGTTCGGTGCCTTGTTGACGGCTTCCGTCGGCAGGATCGAGTCAGTGATGACCAGTTCCTTCAGACGCGACGAGGCGATGCGCGCGGCGGCGCCGCCGGACAGCACGCCGTGGGTGATGTAGGCCGAGACTTCCTTGGCGCCGTGCGCGATCAGCGCCTCGGCCGCATTCACCAGAGTGCCGCCGGAATCGACGATGTCGTCGACCAGGATGCAGTTGTAGCCGGCGACGTCGCCGATCACGTTCATCACCTCGGACTCGCCGGGGCGCTCGCGGCGCTTGTCGACGATGGCGAGCGGGGTGTTGATGCGCTTGGCGAGGCCGCGGGCACGCGCCACGCCGCCGACGTCGGGCGACACCACCATCACCTTGGCGAGGTCGAACTTTTCTTTGATGTCGCGCACCATCAGGGGCGCCGCGAACAGGTTGTCGGTCGGGATGTCGAAGAAGCCCTGGATCTGGCCGGCATGCAGGTCGAGCGTCATGACGCGGTCGACGCCGGCGTGCGAGATCAGGTTGGCGACCAGCTTGGCCGAGATCGGCGTACGCGAGCCGGACCTGCGATCCTGCCTGGCATAACCGAAATAGGGCACCACCGCGGTGATGCGGCGCGCCGAGGAGCGGCGCAGCGCGTCGGTGATGATCAACAGTTCCATCAGATTGTCGTTGGCCGGAAACGACGTCGACTGCAGGATGAACATGTCCGAGCCGCGGACGTTCTCCTGGATCTCGACGAAGATCTCCATGTCGGCGAAGCGCCGGACCACGGCCTTGGTCAGTTCGATGCCAAGTCCCTTGGCGATGTCCTGCGCCAGCGCAGGATTGGAGTTGCCGGCGACGAGTTTGATTGATCCGTTCTTTGCCGACATCGATGCTTCCCCCCGCGCCTTGCTGGATACGACGTTCAGCATCTCAAGTCCTTACAGAACCGGCGGGTTTTCGGTGCGCGAGGGAATATCAGGCAGGCGCATCCGATGGCAACCCATTAGCCGGGCTTGGCCGCCGTTTTCCTGGGCAAAAAAACGCATTTCCCCGGGCGATAACGGGGTTTAGTCGGCGGAATAGCCGAGCGCCACGGTCTCGGGCGCGGCGGCGGCCGGGGCGCTTGCCACCGTGGGCCCGCGGAGGTCCGGTGCCGGGGCGGGCGCGGGGCCGTCCGCCGGGCCGCCATTGATCATGCCGGACAGGCCGCTGAGGCCGGCCTTGGCGATCTTGCGCAGCACCAGGTCGTCGGCGGCGGCCCACGCGTCGCGGCCGGCCTTGCCGGCGGGCTCCTCGCCGGAGAGCCGCAGCGCGCGTTGCTGGTTGCTGTCGTAGACGTCCCACACCCACGCGATCATGGTGCGGCCGCGCACCACCTGAGCCGACAGATAGCTGCGCACGCGATAGGCGGCAGCGCCCTGGCGCGACACGATCGACAGGCTGCGCAGCTTGGACTCGCTGTCGAGCACGCCGACCATGCGGTCGAACACCTGGGGCGGCGGGCCGTCGATCGATTCGAACGCAACCGTTGCGCCGCTGCTTGCCGGCGTGGCCATGGCGTAGGAATCGGCCACGTTGCCGCCGGCCGCGCAGCCGCCAAGCGCGCACGCGATCGCGAGCCACGAGCATGCGATCGCGGCACGCACGGCTGTCCCAGTTTGAAACTGGCGGTTCGACGCTTCCCTCATTGCGTCCTGCGATATCGTTAAAACGGCTTAACGTCTAGGGCAGGACGGCCACAGCGCTTAACCGATCCGGGCGGCGCGCCGCGAGGTTTCGGATTTCCCTGCTCAGTCAGAGAGATGGTGCCGCATGGCTGCAGTGATCCAGGCCCATTCGCGGTTCGGGCTCGCGTCCGGCGATTGCCCGCGCATGATGGCGACGAGCTCCCAATAGCGCGCCGCACGGGCGTCGTGCAGGGCATATTTGCCGCGGATCCAGTTGCGGAATTCCAGATCAGGTTTTCGCTGCAATCGCGCCGATGTTTCCAGCCAGTCGCGGGCCAGCGCCTGGCCCACCTCCGACGTCGGGCCGAGGTCGGTCGCGATAATCTCCTTGGCTCTCGCCAGCACGGTTTCGTTGGCCGCTTGCCAGGCGGTGAGATCCAGCACGTGGTGATTCCAGACGTCCTCCGCGTTGGCGCGGATGTTGGCGACGAGGGAAGGGTCGTTGAGCATCTCCGAAAGCTCGATCCAGGCATCGCACTGCTCGGGCGTCGGCTCGTCGGGCAATTCGGGCACGCTGGTCTCGATCATCTGCCGGATCCATTTCCGGTCGATGTTGATACCGTCGGACACCTTCTCGAAAAAGCGTTCGACGACGTTGCGGCGCTCGGCGCGGGACAGCTGCGTCATGGTCAAAAATCTCCTCAAGTCTGCTTCGGTGAGTTGCGGTGAACGCAACGCAGCCCGCAGGGCCGAGGCGACGCGGCGCTGTGCCGCGATCTCCGCTTCCAGCGTCTCGAGGCGAAGCTGCAGCGCCTCGACCAGCGAGAGTTCCTTGGTCAGGACCTCGCGGATAGCATCGAGACCGAGCCCCGCATCGCGCAGACAGCGGATCAGGTCGAGGCGAACCAGTTCGTCGTCGGTGAAGACGCGATAGCCGCTCGCGGTGCGGCCGGCCGGCGGCAGCAACCCCTGGTCCGAATAGAAGCGGAGCTTGCGGACGGAAATTCCGCTGAGCCGTGCCGCCTCGCCGATGCTGTAGGTGCGTTGTGTCATGCGCCGCTTGTCCGGTCTCCAGCAGGTGGAGAGTCAAGACGCTTGTCGCACAAAAATCGCCAGATTTTATCTTGACGCGTTTTCTTCACCGCGAACCGGTATCCACTTCGCGGGAAAACGCGTTGGATGCCCGGCGTCAGCCTTCCAGCGCGATGGCGTGAACGAGTCGTCCGTAATCGGCTTCCTTGCGGTGCACGGAGCGGCGGTAGCTGAAGCAGCGCTCGTCGGAATAGGTGTCGATGCCGAGATCGTCGATCATCAGCACGCCGGCATTTTCCAGCCGCATGCGGATGAAGCCGGCAAGATCAAACATCGCGTGTCCGTCGCGTTCGGCGGGCATGAAGAACATGCCGTTCTCCGCATCGGCCTCGATGAAGCGTTCGACGAATTCGTTGCCGACCTCGTAGGATTCCTTGCGGATCAGCGGGCCGATGGCGGCGACGATGCCGCCGCGCTCGGCGCCGAGCTTCTCCATCGCGTCGATGGTCGATTCCAGCACGCCGGTCAGCGCGCCCTTCCAGCCGGCATGCGCCGCGCCGATCACCCGCGCATTGGGATCGACGAACAGGATTGGGCCGCAGTCGGCCGTCGTGACCGATATCGCAAGGCCCTCGGTGCGGGTGACGAGCGCGTCCGCCTTCGGGCGCGCGGCGCCATTCCATGGACCGGTCACGGCCACGACGTCAGGCGAGTGAACCTGATGCACGCTGACGAGGTGATCGAGCGGCACGCCGAGCTGCGCCGCCATCCGCCGCCGGTTCTCCGCGACCTTGGCTGGATCGTCACGCGAGCCGAGCCCGCCATTCAGCGCGGCATAGATGCCCTCCGACACGCCGCCCTCGCGCGAGAAGAAGGCATGGCGCAGGCCCGGAATGGCCGACAGCAGCGGTGATCCCAATGTCATTGTTCGGTCTCGTCAGGCTGATCGCTCAATCCGGCGATCGAGGTGAGGCGCGGGTCGGAGATGGCCATGACCTTGAACATCGAGCCCATCCCGCCGCGCCCGGAATCGGTCAGCCGCTTCAGCGCACCGGCAACGTCGGCGGAGACTTCGGGGCTTGCTTTCGCCATCAGCCCGGCGGCACGGGCCTCGACGCCGAGACGCTTGAGGAAGTCGCCCTGCGTCGCCGGTCCGTGGACGCGCGCGCCGACATCCTCGGCGGCCCGCGCCAGGGCCTGGAAATCGACATGCGCGGTCACGTCGGCCTGTCCGGGGTTCTTCAGCGGGTCGGCGAAGCTGTGGCGCGCGATCGCCTGGAAGGTGTCGCCGGCGTCGCTGCGCAGATGGCCGTAATCGATGATCAGCGCGGCGCCGTCCTGGTCGCGCAGCCGCGTGGCGAGCTTCATGATCTCGTTGTCGGGCCGCCATTCGAACACTGCCCCGAGTGGCGCGGCGCGCACCAGCGGCGGCAGCAGCACCTCGAAATGCGGTGTCGGCTCGGGCGCGGGCGCGAAATACAGGTTGCCATTGGCATCCATCCCGACCGTCCGCTCGTGCCAGCCGGTCTCGCGGCGGACCATCTGGTGGATCGGCAGCACGTCGAAATATTCGTTGGCGAGGATCACCGCCGGTCCCTCGGGCACGTCGTCGATGCTATCGTGCCAGGTGATGTTGCGCACGCCCGTCAGCGTGGCGTACTGCTTCTCGCGCAGCACCGGGTTGACCTCGACGAGGTGGATGCTGAGCGACTGGTAGAGCGGCGGCAGCACGCGCAGCGCACGCAGCGCGTCGGACATCATGGTGCCGCGGCCGGGCCCGAGCTCGATCAGGCGGAACGTCTCCGGCGAGCCGATCGCGCGCCAGATCGAGGCGCTCCACAGCCCGAGCAGTTCGCCGAACATCTGGCTGACCTCGGGCGCCGTGGTGAAATCGCCCTCGCGGCCGAGCGGATCACGCGACAGATAGTAGCCGTACCGCGGATGCATCAGGCACAATTCCATGTAGCGCCAGACCGGCATCGGCCCGGACAGCTTGATCAGCTTCCTGATCTCATCCAGCAGCGGGGAGGGTTCGTTCACGGCCTTCCTTGGATTGCACTTGCTTTGGATTGAACCTGTTCAGGTTGAACTCGGTGCCGGACCGTTCGCCCTGCGGCGGACGGCGGCCGTGATGATGATAACGCCCACGATGATCATTGGCACCGACAGCAGCATGCCCATGGTTAGTCCGCCCCACAGGAATCCGAGTTGCGGGTCGGGCTCCCTGAAGTGCTCGCCGATGATTCGGGCAACGCCATAGATCGTGATGAAGCTGCCGAGGATCAGGCCGGGACGCTTGAGCGCACCCATCCGGATCATGATCGCCAGCGCCGCGAACAGCACGATGCCCTCGAGCCCGGCCTCGTAGAGCTGGCTCGGATGCCGCGGCAGCGGCCCGCCATTAGGGAAGATCATGGCCCAGGGCAGGCTCGGATCGGCGTGACGGCCCCATAATTCGCTGTTGATGAAATTGGCAAGCCGGCCGAGGAACAGCCCGATCGGCGCGACCGCGGTGGTGATGTCACCGAGCGACAGGATCGGGATGTTGTTGCGGCGGGCAAACAGCATCACCGCGGCGACGCAGCCGAGGAAGCCGCCGTGGAACGACATGCCGCCCTTCCACAATTCGAGGATTTCGCCCGGATGCGCGATGAAGAAGGGCAAATTGTAGAACAGCACATAGCCGGTGCGGCCGCCGACGATGATGCCGATGGTGACCCAGAGGATGAAATCGTCGAGCTGCGGCAGCGTGATCGGTGCCGGGCCGCCCCACAGCCGCTCCTTCTTGATCAGCGAGCGGGCGTAGATCCAGCCCAGCACGATGCCGACGATGTAGGCCAGCGCATACCAGCGGATCACGATCGGCCCGAGCGAGAGCGCGACGGGATTGAACACCGGAAAGTCGATCAGCAGGAACGGCATCGTGCGTCTTGAGGCTCAGCCCACGAGGTTGCGCCGGTAAAGCGCGAGGAGCCGCTCCCAATGGCGTTCGGCGGCGTCGCGGTCATAGACCGGACGCTTGGGGAACGCAAAGCCGTGATGCGTGCCGGGATAGATCTCGACCTCGTTGTTCGATCCCTTCATGCCGGCCTTCACCTGCTCGATGATGTCCTGTGGCGCGTAGATATCGGTCTCGGCGCAGGCGAAATAGAGTTCGGCCTTTGTCTTTTGCGCGGCAAGATGCGGACTGTCGGGCTGGTCGGTCGCCAGATGCGTGCCGTAGACCGAGGCGGCGGCCTTCACGCGATCGCCGAAATGCGTCGCCGCGTTCACCGCATAGCGGCCGCTCATGCAATAGCCGACAGTGCCGATGATCCTGGTGTTGGCGGCCTTCTGCGTCTCGGCATAGGCGAGCAGGCCCTTGGTGTCTTCCATCACCAGCGGGATGTTGAGCGAGTGCATCAGCTCGAACATGCGCTTGCGCTCGGGCGATTCCGGATCGGGATTGATCGGGCCGAGCTCCATCACGCCGGCGCGGTAATACATATTGGGCAGCATCACATAATAGCCTGACGTGCCGAGCCGGCGCGCCATGTCGCGCAGCTCCTCGCGGATCGCCGGCGCGTCCATGTAGAAGATGACGACGGGGAAGGGGCCGCCGCGCTCGGGATGGGTGATGAAGGTGGTGGTCTTGCCGTCCTTGGTCGGGATCTCGACGGTCTGGTCGATCATGGCGTTTCTGCTCGCGTTATGTGTGCGATTTCTGTTGTGAGTTCATACGATTGCAAGGAAACCGGAGCATGACAAGGCAAGCCTCGGGAGGCCTGCCATTCGCGGCGGACTTGAACCGGATGGCTGAGATCGCCATTGTCTTTGGCGCGAGGCAGTGAACGCGGAGAGTTTTGCGAAATGACCCAGACCAGCAACCGGTTTTTCGATGAGATCGGCCGTCTGATGAACGATGCCGCGGGCGCCGCCCAGGGCGTCAAGCGCGAGGTCGACACGGTCATGCGCAACCAGGCGGAACGGATCCTGCGCGACCTCGACGTGGTGAAGCGCGAGGAATTCGACGCGGTCAAGGACATGGCCCGCCTGGCGCGCGAGGAGAACGAGGCGCTGAAGGCGAGGATCGCGGCGCTGGAGGCCAAGCTCGGCGGTACGGCCGGCTGATACGGCCCGGAGCGCAGTCCCGTAGCCCGGATGGAGCGAAGCGCAATCCGGGGCCGGCCCGCAGAGGCAGTGGTCCCGGATTTCGCTTCGCTCCATCCGGGCTACGATCCTCGCTCGGTAACCCGAGAAAAATCCCTTCATTTCCTTGTCATTTCGGCCCTTTGGGGCTAAAAGCCCGCCACGTCCGCGGCCCCCGCACCCCTGGAGGCTTGCTGTGGACCTGAGCATGGGCCGCGCTGCGGCCTTTAACTTTTTAAATACAAGGACTTAACGCTATGGCGACCGTCAAGGAATTGAAGGCGACCGCGCGTCCGAAGAGCGGCAAGGGGGCCGCCCGGGCAGAGCGTCGCGCCGGGAGAGTTCCCGGAGTGATCTACGGAGACAACCAGCCCCCGGTGACCATCTCGGTCGACGATCGTGAACTGCGCCAGCGCATCCTGGCGGGCCGGTTCCTCACCACGCTGTTCGACATCGATCTCGAGGGCAAGAAGCATCGCGTGATTCCGCGCGACTACCACCTCGACCCGGTGAAGGACTTCCCGGTCCATGTCGACTTCATGCGGCTCGGCGAAGGCGCCACCATCCGCGTCAGCGTGCCGCTGCACGTCGTGAACGCCGAAACCGCCCCCGGCGTCAAGCGCGGCGGCACCGTGAACATCGTCACCCACGCGCTCGAACTCGAATGCGCGGTCGACAACATTCCGCAATACATCGAAGCCGACGTCGGCAGCCTCGAGATCAGCCACTCGCTGCATCTCACCGACATCAAGCTGCCCAAGGGCGTGAAGTCGCTGACCCGCGAGGACGCGACCCTGGTCACCCTCGTGCCGCCGTCCGGCTACGCCGAAGAGCAGAAGGCCGCGGCTGCGGCTGCTGCCGGTGGCGCTGCTCCGGCCGCGGGTGCTGCAGCTCCGGCCGCTGCGGCGGCTCCGGCTGCGGGTGCTGCGGCTCCGGCCGCGGGTGCCAAGGCTCCCGCCGGTGGCGACAAGAAGAAGTAATCGATCAGGTCGGCGCGCGATCGTCTGATGGCGCGCCGACGCGGGATGCCGCGCCATGCGCCTCTTTGTCGGTCTCGGTAATCCCGGCGCGAAATACGCCAGCAACCGGCACAATATCGGTTTCCTGGCGGTCGATGAGATTGCACGGCGTCATGGTTTCGGACCATGGCGCCGTCGCTTTCAGGGCGAGACCTCCGAGGGCGTCGTCGATCGCGAGAAGGTCGTGCTGCTGAAGCCGACCACCTACATGAACGAGTCCGGGCGCGCGGTGCAGGAAGCGGCGAACTTCTTCAAGCTCGCGCCCTCCGACATCACCGTGTTCCAGGACGAGCTCGAACTGCCGCCCGCCAAGGTGCGGGTCAAGATCGGCGGCGGGATCGCCGGCCACAACGGCCTGCGCTCGATCTCCGCGCATATCGGCAACGAGTATCGGCGGGTGCGGCTCGGGATCGGTCATCCCGGCGTCAAGGAGCTCGTGCACAGCCACGTGCTGTCCGACTTCGCCAAGAGCGACCGGGCGTGGGTGGAGGCCCTGTGCCAGGCCGTCGCCGACAATGCCGGCCTGCTGGCTGCGGGGCACGACGCGTCGTTCGCCAACAAGGTGCATCTGACGATGCAGGCCAAGGGGTTTTTCGACAAGGGTGAGAACGGCGGCGAGAAGCCGGCCTGATCTCCCTTATCCGTCATCGGCACGAGCCCGCCATGACGAACCAGAGATTATCGAGGAAGACATGGGATTCAAATGCGGGATCGTCGGGCTGCCTAACGTCGGCAAGTCGACGCTGTTCAATGCGCTGACCGAGACGGCGGCCGCCCAGGCGGCGAACTATCCGTTCTGCACCATCGAGCCGAATGTCGGCGAGGTCGCGGTGCCCGATCCGCGGCTGGAGAAGCTCGCGGCGGTCGCGAAGTCCGCGCAGATCATTCCGACCCGGCTGACCTTCGTCGACATCGCGGGCCTCGTCCGCGGCGCGTCGCAGGGCGAAGGTCTCGGCAACCAGTTCCTCGCCAACATCCGCGAGGTCGACGCCATCGCCCATGTGGTGCGCTGCTTCGAGGATTCCGACATCACCCATGTCGAAGGCAAGATCGCGCCGCTCGCCGACATCGAGACCATCGAGACCGAGCTGATGCTGTCCGATCTCGACAGCCTCGAGAAGCGCGTCGACAACCTCTCGAAGAAGGCCAAGGGCAACGACAAGGAAGCCAAGGAGCAGCTCGAGCTGGTCAACCGCGCGCTGGTGTTGCTGCGCGACGGCAAGCCTGCCCGCGGACTGGAACGCAAGCCGGAGGAGGAGCGTGCGTTCCGCATGCTCGGGCTCTTGACCTCGAAGCCCGTGCTCTACGTCTGCAACGTCGAGGAAGGCTCGGCCAAGGACGGCAACAATTTCTCCAAGGCAGTGTTCGAGCGCGCCAAGGAGGAGGGCGCGGTCGCGGTCGTGATCTCGGCCAAGATCGAATCCGAAATCGCGACGTTGTCGCGTGAGGAACGCACTGACTTCCTGGAGACGCTGGGTCTGGAAGAGGCCGGCCTCGATCGGCTGATCCGCGCCGGCTACCGGCTGCTCGATCTCATCACCTATTTCACCGTCGGCCCGAAGGAAGCCCGCGCCTGGACCATCGACCGCGGCACCAAGGCGCCCGCTGCCGCCGGCGTGATCCATACCGATTTCGAGAAGGGCTTCATCCGTGCCGAGACCATCGCCTATGCCGACTACATCGCCGGCAACGGCGAAGCCGGCGCGCGCGATGCCGGCAAGCTGCGGCTTGAAGGCAAGGAGTACGTCGTCGCCGACGGCGACGTCATGCATTTCAGATTCAATACCTGAGCATCGATTTCGAGAGAGCTTTTTCCCCACGTCGTCCCGGCGAAGGCCGGGACGACGCTGAATGTGCGGGTGCCGCTCTTTCCCACGTCGTCCCGGGCAAGCGAAGCGCGACCCGGGACCCATAACCACAGGGTCGCGTTGTTGAAGCGAGCTGTGGCCTAGCTCGCTCCGTCCCGGCGTCCTGTGATTATGGGTCCCTGCTTTCGCACTGCGAACGCAGGGACGACATCGAGTATGGGGTGGCGCTTAGATCACCTATCCGCACGGCCGATCACGTCCATCAGCTCGGCGATTTTGCGCCGCTGGTCGGCCTTGTCGCCGGACGAGATCGCATGCTCGACGCAATGCGCCACATGATCGCGCAGCACCTCTTCCTCGACGCGGCGCAGCGCCGCGCGCGCGGCCGCGATCTGCGTCACCACGTCGATGCAATAGCGGTCGTCCTCGACCATGGCGGCCAATCCGCGGATCTGACCTTCGATCCGTTTGAGCCGTTTTAAGCAGGATGTCTTGACCTCGTCTCTCATAGGTCTCATATACCCCCCTAGGGTATCTAAATCAAGAGGTCGGGTTACCGGCCGGGAAGAGTTTCGTGGCACACGCAAAGCACGACCATTCGCACGCGGATCATCACCACAATGGCGCGGCCGCGCATTCCTGCTGCGGCGGCAAGCATGATCACGACACGCCGCCGGCCGAGACGGCGTTCGCGATCGATCCGGTCTGCGGCATGAAGGTCGACCCGGCGACCGCCAAGCATCGCTTCAGCTACCAGGGCGAGGAGTACCTGTTCTGCAGCGGCCGCTGCCGCGAGCGTTTCGAGGCCGACCCTGAGAAGTATCTCAAGCCGCGCGAGGAGGAGCCGCCGGCGCCCGCGGGCACCATCTACACCTGTCCGATGCATCCCGAGGTGCGCCAGGTCGGCCCCGGCAGCTGCCCGATCTGCGGCATGGCGCTGGAGCCCGAGCAGGTCTCGCTCGACGACGGTCCCGATCCCGAACTGATCGACATGACGCGGCGGTTCTGGATCGGCCTCGCGCTGACCGTGCCGGTGTTCGTGCTCGAGATGGGCAGCCATCTCGGATTGATGCAGTTGGTGCCGCAGCACTGGTCGAACTGGGTCTCACTCGTGCTGGCGACGCCGGTCGTGCTGTGGGCCGGCGCGCCGTTCTTCGTGCGCGGCTGGCAGTCGCTGGTCACCCGCAATCTCAACATGTTCACGCTGATCGCGATGGGCACCGGCGTTGCCTATGTCTACAGCGTGGTCGCGACGCTGGCGCCGCAGCTATTCCCGCCCGCGTTCCGCGACATGCATGGCGCGGTCGCGGTGTATTTCGAGGCGGCGGCGGTGATCACGGTGCTGGTGCTGCTTGGCCAGGTGCTGGAATTGCGCGCGCGCGCGCAGACCTCGGGCGCGATCCGCGCGCTGCTCGGTCTCGCGCCGAAGACCGCGCGGCGTATCACCGATCATGGCGACGAGGACATCGACATCGATGCGATCAAGGTCGGCGACCGCCTTCGCGTGCGGCCGGGCGAGAAGGTTCCGGTCGACGGCGTCGTCGTCGAGGGCAGTGCGGTCATCGACGAGTCCATGGTCACAGGCGAGTCGATGCCGGTCACGAAGGCCGAAGGCGCGAGCGTGATCGGCGGTACGGTCAACCAGAGCGGCGGTCTTGTGATGCGCGCCGAGAAGATCGGCCGCGACACCATGCTGTCGCGGATCGTCGACATGGTGGCTAAGGCGCAGCGCTCACGCGCGCCGATCCAGCGGCTGGCCGATCGTGTCGCCGGCTGGTTCGTGCCGGCGGTGATCGCCGCTGCCGTGCTCGCCTTCATCGCCTGGACGGTGTTCGGCCCCGAGCCGCGCCTGACCTTCGCGCTGGTCGCCGCCGTCACGGTGCTGATCATCGCCTGTCCGTGCGCGCTGGGATTGGCGACGCCGATGTCGATCATGGTCGGCGTCGGTCGCGGCGCGCATTCCGGCATCCTGATCCGCGACGCGCAGGCGCTGGAGCGGATGGAGGCGATCGATACGCTGGTCATCGACAAGACCGGAACGCTCACCGAGGGCAAGCCGACGGTCGTGCGCGTCATTGCCGCCGAAGGATTCGACGAGAGCGATCTGCTGCGCGTTGCTGCCAGCGTCGAGCAGGGCAGCGAGCACCCGCTGGCGCAGGCGATTATCGCGGCTGCCAGGGAGCGCAAGCTCGCATCCGCCGCCGTCGGCAATTTTGCCTCGCCCTCCGGCAAGGGCGCGACCGGCACGGTCGAGGGCAGGCAGGTTGGGCTCGGCAACGCGGTGCTGATGGCCGAGTTGAAGATCGCGACGGCAGCGCTCGACGAGGCGGCCGAGGCCGCGCGGCGGGACGGCGCGACGGCGATCTATGTCGCGGTCGACGGCCGCATCGCCGGCGTGATCGCGATTGCCGATCCGGTCAAGCCGTCCGCGACCAGTGCGTTGCAGGCGCTGCGCGCCGAGGGCCTGCGCATCGTGATGCTGACCGGCGACAACGAGACCACCGCGCGGGCGGTGGCAAAGACGCTCGGCATCGACGACGTCCAGGCCGGCGTTCTGCCGGAGCGCAAGAGCGAGGTCGTGCAGCGGCTGCGCGGCGAGGGGCGCACCGTCGCGATGGCCGGCGACGGCGTCAATGACGCACCGGCGCTCGCCGCCGCCGATGTCGGCATCGCGATGGGCGGCGGCACCGACGTCGCGATCGAGAGCGCCGGCGTCACGCTGCTCACCGGCGACCTGATGGGCCTGGTGCGCGCGCGGCGGTTGTCGGTCGCGACCATGCGCAACATCCGCCAGAACCTGGCGTTCGCGTTCGTCTACAACGCCGCCGGCGTGCCAATCGCAGCCGGCGTGCTGTATCCGCTGTTCGGCATCTTGCTGTCGCCGATGGTCGGCGCCGCCGCGATGGCGCTGTCTTCGGTCAGCGTGATCGGCAATGCGCTGCGGCTTTCGCAGGTGAAGCTGGACTAGGCGTCTCTTACCTCGCCCCGCTTGCGGGGAGAGGTCGGATCGCATCGCAAAATGCGATCCGGGTGAGGGGGACTCTCCACGAGTCTGTCTCTCGCCTTTTGTGCGGAAGCAGCCCCTCACCCCAGCCCTCTCCCCGTAAGAACGGGGAGAGGGAGCGGAGCGATCACGCTGGCAGCAGCAGCTGCGCGCGGCGCTCCATCTCGGCGTCGAGCCAGGTTGCGAGATCCTCGCTGACCGCGACCATTGGCAGCCGCACCTCGGGGCTGTCGATCAGCCCCTGCCGCCACAGCCAGTGCTTGGCCGGCGCGGGGCTCGGTTCGGCGAACAGCAGCCTCGTCAGGCCGACGACGCTCTGCCAGGCGGCCAGCGCCGCGTCGCGCTGGCCCTGCTGCAGCAGCGTGCGGATCGCAGCGAAGGTGTTTGTTTCCAGATGTGCGGACAGCAGGATCGCGCCGTCGGCGCCGTCCGAGAGCGCATCGAAGGTTTGCGCGTCCTCGCCGGTCAGCACGCGAAAGCCGGCCGGCCGGCGGTTGAGGAAGTCGATCGACTGCGCGCGGTCGGCGCAGCAATCCTTCATGCCGGCGATGTTCGGATGGTCCGCGAGCGCCAGCAGCGTCTCGTTGGTCAGGTTCACCGCCGTGCGATAGGGAATGTTGTAAAGCACGATCGGCCACGACGCGTGATCGGCGAGCGCGTTGAAGTGCTGCACGAGCCCGCGCTGCGAGGGCCTGATGTAATAGGGGCTGGCGATCAGATAGCCGTTGATCGGCCAGTCGGCCGTATCATCCAGCACTTCCTTCATCCGGGCGGTCGAGGCGCCGGAGAGCCCGAGACAGACCGGCAAATGGCGGGAGCTGGCACTGAGCTCGTCGAGCACGACGCTCACCAGCCCCCCCAGTTCGTCCACGCTGAGCGCCGTGCCCTCGCCGGAGGTTGCGCCGAGAATGAACCCGTCGACGGGGCCATTGGCGTAGTGCCGTACGAGACGCCGCAGCGACGTGACGTCGAGCTCGCCGTTACGGAATGGCGTGATCAAAGGCAGCCAGAGGCCCTGCAATTGCTGATGTAGATCGGTCATGTTCCATCTCCTTAAGAAGGCAAAGCCGGAGACGGGACCAACAAAAAACCCCGTCCAGGCGGCGGGGTTTCGGGATCGGTCTGAATGCGAAGGTGATCTTATCGCGCGCGATCTCGTGTCCCCGGGAGGGGAGCTTTTTTCGACGACAGAACGGCGCACGAAGTCGTGATCATGGGATGATGATGCTGCGCTGCGAGGTTGTTGTCAATGCACATGCTGACCGGCGCGTGCGGCGCGTTTTGCGCATGCCATGGAGGTGAAAAGGCACGGCGATGAAAAAAAAGCCGGGCTCGAGTGAGCCCGGCTTAAGGTATTGGCCACGTGAGGCCGACACAATCACCTTCCAAGAGGGATTACTGAACTTCCGCGCCACTGGAGGAGGGGGACATATGCGCGACGCGAACGCTCAGCGTGTAAGCACTATGATCCCCATCGACGGCTTGCAGCAACTATCCAGGTCGCATGTCAGTCATGCGGAGACCGGGGGCAGCACGGATATCCCTATAAAGCAGCCCTATAAGGGCGGCTTAATCACGACGGCCAGCGCTGCGCCTTGCTGACCACGAAGTCGCGGAACACCTGCACCCGGGCCACCGTCTTCAGCTCTTCCGGATAGACGAAGTAGGTGTCGAGCGCGATCGAGTCGGACTCGCCGAACAGCTGCACGAGGTTGTTCTGTTCGACCAGATAGTCCGGCAGCGCGGCGATGCCGAGGCCCTGCTGGCAGGCGCGCACGAGGCCGAGGATGTTGTTGACCTTGAAGTAGGGCTCGCGCGGACCGGAGCCGTTGCGGCCGGCATCGATCAGCCAGCTGCGGTTCTGCAGATGCGCCGGCACCTGCGAGTCGCCGAGCATGATGATGCGGTGCGAGTCGAGATCATCGAGCGTGCGCGGCGTGCCGAAGCGCTTGATGTATTCCGGCGAGCAGTAGGCATGGAAGCCGATCGAGAACAGCTTGCGCTGGATCAGGTCCGGCTGGGTCGGCTTGCGGGTGCGGATCGCGACGTCGGCCTCGCGCATCGAGAGGTCGAGATCCTCGTCGGTGACGATCAGCGAAATCCGGATGTCGGGATAGAGCGCGGTGAACTCGTCGAGCCGCGGGATCAGCCAGTTGATGCCGAGCGCCGGGGGCGTCGTGATCTTGAGGTCGCCGCTCGGCCGCTCGCGGCTGTCGGTGAGCTTTGCGCGGGCCGCCTGCAGCTGCATGAACACGTCATGCGCGGTGCGGAACAGGAGGTCGCCCTGCTCGGTGAGGATTAGGCCGCGGGCGTGGCGGTGAAACAACGACACCGAGAGCTCCTGCTCCAGCGCGCTGACCTGGCGGGAGACTGCCGATTGCGACAGGCCAAGCTGTTCGCCGGCATGCGTGAAGCTGCCCGCCTCCGCCGCCGCGTGAAAGACCTTCAGCTTGTCCCAATCCATATCCGTAAATCCGTCGCGAGATCGTGCCATGATTATTCCGCCGCTGCGCGATCGCTCGCGCGAAGAGCCAGGAAGCGTTCCGCCTCGAGCGCAGCCATGCAGCCGAGGCCGGCGGCGGTGACCGCCTGCCGGAAGGTTTCATCCGCCACGTCGCCCGCGGCGAACAGGCCGGGCATCGAGGTCGCGGTGGAGTTCGGCGCAACCTCGACGTAGCCCGACGGTTTCAGCTTGATCTGGCCTTTGACGAGCTCCGTCGCCGGCGCATGGCCGATCGCGATGAAGACGCCGTCGGTTTTGAGGTTCGTGAGCGCGCCGGTCTTGACGTTCTTCAGCCGCACATGGGTGACCTTGTTCGGGTTCTCCGATCCGCAGATCTCGTCGATCGCCGAATCCCACACCACCTTGATCTTGGGATTCTTGAACAGCCGCTCCTGCAGGATGCGCTCGGCGCGGAAATGATCGCGGCGATGCACGATGGTGACCTGGGAGGCGTGATTGGTCAGGTACAGCGCTTCCTCGACCGCGGTGTTGCCGCCGCCGACCACCACGACGTCCTTGCCGCGGTAGAAGAAGCCGTCGCAGGTCGCGCAGGCCGACACCCCGCCGCCCTGGAACTTTGCTTCCGAGGGCAGTCCGAGCCAGCGCGCCTGGGCGCCGGTGGCGAGGATCACGGTCTCGGCGAGATAGACGTCGCCGGAATCGCAAGTCAGGCGAAACGGGCGCTGGCCGAGTTCCAGCTTGTTGACAAGATCGGTGACGATCTTGGTGCCGACATGGGCCGCCTGCTTCTCCATCTGCTCCATCAGCCAGGGGCCCTGGATCACATCGGCGAAGCCGGGATAGTTCTCGACGTCGGTGGTGATGGTGAGCTGCCCGCCCGGCTGGATGCCCTGGATCAGCACCGGCTCGAGCATCGCGCGTGCCGCGTAGATCGCTGCGGTGTAGCCGGCGGGGCCGGACCCGATGATGACGACCTTGGCATGGACAGGCGCGGGCATTAGCTGATCCCTCTCTTCTGGGGACTTTGACGGGGACTTGTGTGGGAAGCACCCCGGAAGCAGGTCACGGCGGTGCTAAAAGTGTCAAATCCAAGTCTAGGATATCTGGGAAGCTATGCAAGATTTGCAATCCATGTCAGCGATTTTTCCCCGGAACTGAAGTCACATTCGCGAAATCGTGCGCTGCACGCGCAATAAAATTGCGCAATGCCAGCGGGCTGCGCTATGAGAGTTGCCGGCGAACCCGCCAAGCCTTCCAAACCCCTAGGGAACTGTAGTCGCGTGTCGAAGAACCTTGACGAGATCGACCTCAAAATCCTCGCCGAGATCCAGGCCGATGGCCGAATCACCAATGTGGAACTGGCCAAGCGCGTCGGTATCTCGCCGCCGCCCTGCCTGCGCAGGGTCCGGGCGCTGGAGGAGGAAGGCTACATCCAGGGATACCGCGGCCTGCTCGATCCGCGCCGCCTCGGCTACGACGTCACGGTGTTCGCCTCGGTGCATCTGTCGAGCCAGGCTGATGCCGATCTCCGCGCCTTCGAGAATTTCGTGCGCGCCGAGCCGCTGGTGCGGGAATGCTGGATGCTGTCGGGCGAAGTCGACTTCATCCTCAAATGCGTCGCGCCCGACATGGCGACGTTCCAGGATTTCGTCACCCACCTGACGGCGGCGCCGCATGTGCGCAACGTCAGGACGTCACTGGTGCTGCACAATTCGAAATATGAGGCCGCGGTGCCGCTGGGATTGAAGGCGGTCGGCTAGAGCGCCGTGCGCGTCATTCCGGGGCGATGCGTTAGCATCGAGCCCGGAATCTCGAGATTCTGGGTCTGACGCTAACGCGCTATCCCGGAATGACGTCGTCAATGAGTGGGAAGCGCCTAGCGCTGCTACCTCTTCCCCATCGCAGCGTCGACGCTGATCGGACCCGGGCCCGAGGTCGCGAGGTAGAGGCAGGCGAAGCAGAACGCGATCGCCAGACTGCCGTTATTGAGCAGCGGGTAGAACCCTTTTGGAAAATGGCCGATGAAGTAAGCGAAGGCCATTTCACCCGCCAAGATAAAGGCTACGATCCGCGAGAACAGGCCAATCATCAGGAGCCCGCCGAGCACCAATTCGAGGGCGCCGGCCGCGCCGATCAATGAGAACAGCTCGACCTTCTCGAACATTGTCCCGGGTGGGAATTTGAAAATTTTGGCAACGCCGAACTGAAACAGCAGCAGTCCGGTGATGAACCGGAACAGGCTGAGCGCCACCGGCTGGAGCTTGGAGAACATCTGGTCCATTGTCATTTACCCCCTGTTTGACACACTGGAACGTTGCAAGATGCAGAAACACACGGTGTCCGCCACCGGAGTGTGATGTCAACACCTTGCGCCTGGAATCATTCCTCGCGCGATGGCAGTTGCGAGAGAACGCGGCAGTGACACGGTGACGCGCAGCGATGCGTGTTGCGACGCAATCGTCAGCCCGAACTCCGTCCCCCGACATGATTATACTGCATAAACATGTCACGGCCTCACTGGCATGGCGTGCAGCGGCTCTCCATTCACATTGCTGTCAGACCGGGGAGAAACGCGGGGCATAAAAAAAGCCGCGTGCGGGACGCGGCTTTTCTGCACCAGTCACGTGAAGGTAACTACCGCCACTCGACCTTGGTGATCTCGTAGGCCTTGGCGCCGCCCGGCGCCATCACCTCGACGGTGGTCCCCTTCTTCTTGCCGATCAGCGCGCGCGCGAGCGGCGAGGTGATGGAGATGCGGCCCTTCTTGGCGTCGGCCTCGACTTCGCCGACGATCTGCCACACCGCCTTCTTCTCGGTGTCCTCATCGATCAGCGTCACGGTCGCGCCGAACTTGATGGTGTCGCCTGACAGTTTCGAAATGTCGATGATGTCGGCGCGCGCGAGCTTGTCCTCGAGCTCGGCGATGCGGCCCTCGTTGTGCGACTGCTCTTCCTTGGCGGCGTGATACTCGGCGTTCTCCGAGAGATCGCCGTGCGAGCGCGCTTCCGCGATGTGTTCGATGATGCGCGGACGATCCACCGATTGGCGATGCTTCAACTCGTCCGTCAGCGCGGCGTATCCGCCCGCAGTCATCGGAACCTTATCCATCATCTTCGTCCTTCATCGCGCGCGCCCGGCGGCCGTGCACGAATATCCAGTTCAGCTAACGCAGGAATCAGGGCGCCAACGCGCCCGGAAGCCCAGTGATACTCGGCCCCGCTAAGGGCCGTGACAACATCCAATCGCGCGGTGAGTTCCAGCCATTCGGCTAATTGACCGCTTCGGGCCTTCAGCCCGGGCAGCGGTCAGCTTTCGGAAAAGTAACTCTGAAGCGTGCGGACCTCAAGGTCCCCGTCCCGATAGGCCCGGATTCCCCGTGCGGCCGCCACCGCGCCCGAAAGAGTGGTGTAATATGGCACTTTATGCAAGAGGGCAGCCCGCCGCAGCGAGCGGCTGTCGGCCAGCGCCTGCGGACCTTCGGTGGTATTGAAGACCAGCTGGACGTCGCCATTGGTGATGGCGTCGACGATGTGCGGACGGCCTTCGAGCACCTTGTTCACCTTTTCCGTCGGCACGCCGTTGTCGCTGAGGTAGCGCTGCGTGCCCGAGGTTGCCATCACCTTGAAGCCGAGCGAGTGCAACAGCCGCACCGCATCCGCGATGCGCATCTTGTCGTCGCCGCGCACCGAGACGAACACCGTGCCCTGCCGCGGCACGCGCGTGCCGCCGCCGAGCTGGCTCTTCGCGAACGCGACCTCGAAGGAGCGGTCGATGCCCATCACTTCGCCGGTCGAACGCATCTCCGGTCCGAGCACGGTGTCGACGCCGG
Source organism: Bradyrhizobium sp. 33ap4 (assembly GCF_032654765.1). Taxonomy (NCBI): domain Bacteria; kingdom Pseudomonadati; phylum Pseudomonadota; class Alphaproteobacteria; order Hyphomicrobiales; family Nitrobacteraceae; genus Bradyrhizobium; species Bradyrhizobium sp. 33ap4. Next base: position 106,434 of record NZ_JAUMTJ010000011.1, read on the forward strand.
GGAAACGCGCGAACGGGAATACCGATTCCTTCACGCCGACATGGCCGAGCTTCTTCTTCTTCAGCTTGAAGTCGGCGAGCTTTTCGCCGGCCATGATCCGCGCCGCGATCTTGGCGACCGGCGTGCCGATCACCTTGGCGACGAACGGCACGGTGCGGGATGCGCGCGGGTTGACCTCGAGCACGTAGATCTCGCCGTCCTTGATGGCGTATTGCACGTTCATCAGGCCGACCACGTCGAGCCCGAGCGCGAGCTCGCGGGTCTGCCGCTCCAGCTCCTCGATGGTCTTGGCGTCGAGCGAATGCGGCGGCAGCGAGCAGGCGGAGTCGCCGGAATGGATGCCGGCTTCCTCGATGTGCTCCATGATGCCGACGATGAAGGTGTCCTTGCCGTCGCAGAGGCAGTCGACGTCGACTTCGGTTGCGTCGGACAGATAGCGGTCGAACAGCAGCGGGTTCTTGCCGAGCACGGTGTTGATTTGCCCGGTCTTGTCGTTCGGGTAGCGCGCCTTGATGTCGGCGGGCACCAGCTCGGGCAGCGTTCCCAGCAGGTAGTCGTTGAGCTGGTTCTCCTCGCGGATGATCTGCATCGCGCGGCCGCCGAGCACGTAGGACGGACGCACCACCAGCGGCAGGTCGAGATCGGCGGCGACGAGGCGGGCCTGCTCGACCGAATAGGCGATGCCGTTCTTCGGCTGCTTGAGACGCAGCTTGTCGAGCACGCGCTTGAAGCGGTCGCGGTCCTCGGCGAGGTCGATCGCGTCGGGCGAGGTGCCGAGGATCGGCACTTCGGCGGCTTCGAGCGCGCGGGCAAGCTTCAGCGGGGTCTGGCCGCCGAACTGCACGATCACGCCGTGCAGCGTGCCGTTCTTGCGCTCGGTCGCGATGATCTCGAGCACGTCCTCGGCGGTCAGCGGCTCGAAATACAGCCGGTCGGCGGTGTCGTAGTCGGTCGACACCGTTTCCGGGTTGCAGTTGACCATGATGGTCTCGTAACCGGCGTCCTCGAGCGCGAAGCAGGCGTGGCAGCAGCAATAGTCGAACTCGATGCCCTGGCCGATGCGGTTCGGGCCGCCGCCGAGGATGATCACCTTCTTGCGGTCCGACGGCGCGCTCTCGTCGGCAAATTCGCCGGCGAACGGCCGCTCATAGGTCGAATACATGTAGGCGGTCGGTGAAGCGAACTCCGCCGCGCAGGTGTCGATGCGCTTGAATACCGGGCGCACCCCGAGCGCGTGGCGCTTGGCGGTGACGTCGGCCTCGGTGGTCTCCGTGAGCACGGCGAGCCGTGCGTCGGAGAAGCCCATCGCCTTCAGCATCCGCATGGCGAACGCATTGGTCGGCAGGCCGCTGCTGCGGATCTTGCCTTCCATCTCGACGATGGCGCGCAGCTCCGCGAGGAACCAGGGATCGATCTTGCAGGAATTGAAGATATCCTCGTTGGACCAGCCGAGCCGCATCGCCTGCGCGACCTGCAGCAGGCGGTTCGGCGTCGGCGTGCCGAGCGCCGCGCGGATCGCGTTCTTGTCGTCGCTGCGGCCGAGGCCCTCGATGTCGATCTCGTCGAGGCCGGTCAGCCCGGTCTCGAGCCCGCGCAGGGCTTTCTGCAGGCTCTCCTGGAAAGTGCGACCGATCGCCATCACCTCGCCGACCGACTTCATCGAGGTGGTCAGCGTGGAGGAGGCGCCGGGGAATTTCTCGAACGCAAAGCGCGGAATCTTGGTGACGACGTAGTCGATCGTCGGCTCGAACGAGGCCGGCGTCGCGCCGCCGGTGATGTCGTTGGCGATCTCGTCGAGCGTGTAGCCGATCGCAAGCTTGGCGGCGACCTTGGCGATCGGGAAGCCGGTGGCCTTCGAAGCCAATGCAGAAGAACGAGAAACTCGCGGATTCATCTCGATCACGACCATGCGGCCGTCGTCCGGATTGATGCCGAACTGCACGTTGGAGCCGCCGGTCTCGACCCCGATCTCGCGCAGCACCGCAATCGATGCGTCGCGCATGATCTGGTATTCCTTGTCGGTGAGCGTCAGCGCCGGCGCCACCGTGATGGAATCGCCGGTGTGCACGCCCATCGGATCGACGTTCTCGATCGAGCAGATGATGATGCAATTGTCCTTCTTGTCGCGCACCACCTCCATCTCGAACTCTTTCCAGCCGAGGACGGATTCCTCGATCAGCACCTCGTTGGTCGGCGAGGCATCGAGGCCGCGCTCGATGATGTCGAGATATTCTTCCTTGTTGTAGGCGATGCCGCCGCCGGTGCCGCCGAGCGTGAAGGAGGGGCGGATGATCGCGGGCAGGCCGATGTCGGACAGCGCCATCAGCGCTTCGGCCAAGGCCTGCTGCTGGTAGCGCTTGCGCCGCTCGTTCTCGCCGCCTTCCCACTGCCGTTCGAAGGCTTCGAGCTCGGGGCCGGACAGCTTGGCCTGATCGGCGAGGTACTTGTCGCGGTCGGACTTCTTCAGCGCCGACGCATTGGCGAGCCGCGACCTCGGCGTCTGCAGCCCGATCTTCTCCATGGCGTCGCGGAACAGCTGGCGGTCTTCGGCCTTGTCGATGGCGTCGGCGGTGGCGCCGATCATCTCGACGTCGAACTTCTCCAGCGTACCCTGCTTGCGCAGCGACAGCGCGCAGTTCAGCGCGGTCTGGCCGCCCATGGTCGGCAGCAGCGCGAAGCCGCCGGGCACGACGTGGCGTTCCTTTTCGATGATCTTGGCGACGATTTCGGGCGTGATCGGCTCGATATAGGTCGCATCCGCCAGCTCCGGGTCGGTCATGATCGTCGCCGGGTTGGAATTGACCAGGACGATCCGATAGCCCTCTTCCTTGAGCGTCTTGCAGGCCTGCGTGCCGGAATAGTCGAACTCGCAGGCTTGGCCGATCACGATGGGACCGGCGCCGATGATCAGGATGGTGGAGATGTCGGTTCTTTTGGGCATCAGCTCTCGCGGACTGGAATTTAGGCACAAAAAAAGGGCGCGCTTCCCGCGCGTCCCTCGAGCCATGCGCTACATGTTGTAGCGCCGGAAGCGCGATCCCTCGCGCGCGGGTGGTCTTTAGACCAGTTTCCGCACCCGCGAAACCCCCAAAAACGCGCAATCAACCGCGATTCTGGGGGAAAATCCGCATTCGGCGTATGCCCGGTTGGGGGGTGAGGGATTGGGAGGGACTACCGGCCCGGCTTCGCCCTGCGGGCTACGCCGCGGCAGCCTTAGCTACGAGAAGGCCTGCCGAGCCGAAGCTGCGTCAGCAGCGAAGGCTGGAGGCCCGGCCTGGATTTGAACCAGGATAAACAGTGTTGCACCACTGCCGCGTCGAAGCTTCCGCCACCGGGCCGAGTGGATCATTGCTGATTATTTCAGCGGCCGCCACGTTTACTGATGGGTAACGTTAATAGCCGGCGCAACCCAGGATCAGTGGTGCGCCACGAACGTCATCCGCCACGGATTGTGCCCGATGTTGCGCGGCGCGCGTCGGGCGCTGAACCCCGCGGCGCCGAGCTTGGCGATCATCTCGTCCTCGCGGTAGCGCTGCAGTCCGATCCGGGTGCGCAGCTGGCGGTAGTCGGACAGCGCGGTTGAAGCCAGCCCGACCAGCGCATCGCGCAGGAAACCGTGGGTCGCCGCAAAGCGCAGCAGGGCCGCGACGTCCCTCGCCATCCCGACTTCAGGCCGCAGGATATCGCCGAGCACGAACCGGCCCGAGGGCTTCAGCAGGCGGTGGATCACGTCGAACGCGGAATCGAGCTCCTGCGGCGTCATGTATTGCGCCACCGAGTTCATCACCACGAGGTCGATCGAGTCCGCGTCCATGTGCTTCAGGTCATCGAGCGAGCGGACACGGATGCGGGTGTCGGGCGCAAAGCGCGCGACCAGACGGCCGCGTACGCCGGGCGCCGGCTCCGCCAGATAGAGCTGGGCGCAGGCATTGGCGACCTTCGCCGCCGACAGCGCCTCGCCGCAGGCATAGTCGAGCACCACGGCATCCGGCGAAGCGATGTAGCCGATGATGTCGTTTGCGATGATCTGGAAATGCAGGTCACGGTGCAGTCGGCTCGCATAGATCGTATGCGTGGAATCGTAATAATCGATCCATTCATCCATCGCGTTTGGTATCCGGCAGAACGGGTTCCTGGCCTCAGGAACGGGTGGGCTGATGATGCGTTAGCGGTCCGGCGGCCAATGTTCAATACGCCGAAATACGCGTTCCTAACAGGAAGGTCCAACGTGAGCAAAGCCAAGACTGACAAGATCTCGCCCGATCTCGACACGCCGAGCGACCTGCCGCAGGCTGCGGTGGACACGATCTCGGCCTCGCTCAACACGCTTCTGGCCGACGCCTTCGCGCTCTATTTGAAAACCAAGAATTTCCATTGGCACGTCAGCGGCCGGCATTTCCATGATTACCATTTGTTGCTGGACGAGCAGTCGGAGGCGATCTTCGCGACCACCGACCAGCTCGCCGAGCGGGTGCGCAAGCTTGGCGGCGCGACGCTAAAGTCGATCGGCGATATCGCCAAGCATCAGACCATCAAGGACAATGACGACGATTATGTGCCGCCGCGCGAAATGCTGCGCGAGTTGATGGAAGACAACAAGCACATGGCGGCTGCGATGCGCAAGGCGCACAAGCTGGCTGACGACCAGGAGGACTCCGGCACCGCAGGCCTGCTCGAAACCTTCATCGACGAAACCGAGCGCCGCACCTGGTTCCTGTTCGAGGCCAGCCGCCAGGAAGGCAGCAACGCGGCGTAAGCTGCGTTGCCGCACCCGCGAGGAAGCAATCCAGAGCTGCTTTGCTCCGGACTGCTTCGCGAAGCTTGCGGTCTGGCCGCCCGGCTGCGGTCAGTGCGGTTGAAGCCTACTGAGCTGACAGACCCACCGCTGTCTCCAATCGCACGATCGGCGGAGGATTCCACTTTCCGGTCAGCGCCTCCGATTTCGGACCGTAAAGGCGCATGGTCAGGTTGAAAGCGCCCTTCGGCGCCGGGAGCCAGTTGGCTTGTTTGTCCGCGCCCGGACTTTCGTTCTGGAAGTAGAGATCGAGCGAGCCGTCCGGGTTGTATTTGAACGGCATCCAGCTGGACACAGCGAAGCGGTTCAGCACGTTGCCGACCTGGAATCCTTCCTGGTCGTAAAGCGTGATCGACCAGAAGGCATTGACCGGCGGGGCCGCGCCCTTCTCAAAGGTGATCGTATACTTGTTGGCGCCGTCGAGCGGTTTGCCGGTATTGTCGGCGAGATTGAGCGGATAAATCGCGTCCTCCGGCAGGTTGGCGCCAAGCCCGAGCTGCGCGACGATCGCACGCTTCAAATAGTAGTTGCCGTAAACGCCCATCGTGTCGGTGTTCATCGACCAGCCGTTCGCAACGCGCGCCAGCGTCGGCACCTTCCATGCCATCAGCTTCTGCCCGTCCTGCGGCGCCGTCTCCAGCGCCCGTTGCAGCACCGGGTCCACCTTGCTGATTTCGAAGCTCTTGCCGGGCTCGATGCCGATCCTCTTCATCTGCGCGATGATTGGTTCATCGGTGATGTGCGGCGGGTGAAGCTTGAGCAGCTCGGCGGCCTGCGCGTAGTAGACGCCGGCCGACATGGTATCGACCTGCACCTTGGGCGCCGTCTTCATGTCGACGCTGGGATCGATCCTGACCTCGGTCGGCTTCTGAGTCTTGCCGAACTCGGAAAGAGGCGTGACCTTGTAGCCGGCCTGTATCTTGTGGACCGCATCGTAGTCCGGCGGGCCGTCCGTCTTGGTGCGGCCAATGACCCAGACGTAAGGCGTCGGCGCGTCGATGCGCTGGGTATCCTTCGGAAGCTTGAACTCCTCCGCAAACCTGTCGCGCAGATCAGGCCGCCATCCCGGAGCCGTCACCAGAAAGGTCCCCGCTTTGGTGCCCGTGGTGCGCCAGCCGGGCGAGGCGAACACATCCGACCACATGTCCAGCATCGGCAGCAAATAGAAGCGTCCATCGGTATCGGGAACGGAGACGACAACCGGCTCCTTGGTCATGTCCAGCCATGAAACGGAATAGAGCGTATCGAAGTTGGACCGCACCACGCCCTTGAAATTCGCCGGTGGGTATTCGGGCACGTTGACGAAGGTATTCATCGGGCCCTTGAAGTTATCCTTGCCGGGCTCGACGTTGGTGAACTGCTTTCGCGTGATGTCCATCGTCAGGAGCGGGTAGAAGTAAATATAGGCGTCCACCGCGATCGCGTGTGCCTCCTGCTCGTTGATTGCCGGCGCCGTCTGGGCCAGCGCTGCAGGCGCGGTAGCCGCGCCAATGCAGAGCGACAATGTCAGCGTCAGAATTCCTCGAAACATGTCGAATTCTCCTCTCCTGATCTCTGTTGCGGTTGCTTGTGGGAAGCGCGGAGCATCTGATGCCGTCAGGTGATGTATATGACCTCCATTGCTCCTGCAAAAAGAGCAGCAGCGGACGCGGAAGCTCTGTCACTCCCGCAGATGAATCGCGCGCTTTAAGGTGTCATTGGCGGCATAAATCGCCGCAGCGATGCTGACTTAAATCAAGGAGCTTGGAAATGTGAAGCCGGCAGGCTTGATTGAAATGGCCTGCAATTCCGATGATCGATTCAGGTTGCCTGTATCCGGTCACCTCTCGCGAGGGGGCAGGGCAAGAGCAACCCGTTCGACCATCCTAGATCTTATCGCTTCCACAGCCGCACCAGCGGCCCGTCCTTGCCCATCACCGGATCGGTAGCGGGGGGCGCAACCTGTGGGATCGTCTTCAGCGCCCTGGCGTGGTTCTCCGGCGTCGGCCGCTGCAGATCCATCGGGGGGCCCGGCGGATAGGCGCCGACCACGCAGAAATCGTCGCTCGCCGACAGGCATTGATGCCCGGTGCCGGCGGGCAGGATCGCGACGTCGCCGGCCGCGATCTCGAGTGCTTGCCCGCGCTCGCCGCCAAACTGCACGCGCGCGCGGCCGCGCGCGACGCCCAGCACCTCGTGCACGGTGGCGTGGTAATGCGCGAAGTCGTAGACGCCGTTGCGCCACATCGCGCCCCAGCCGTTCTCGCCGAACAGCTGCTCGATGGTGGCCTCAGGATTCTTGCTGACGTCGACGGCGGCCTTGTAGACTAGGAACGGCATCGGATTGTTCGGCACGAGGCCGTCGTCCCGGAAGACGATGGTCTGGGGTTCGATATCGGTACGGACGACCGACATGGTGGCTCTCCAGCGCTGCGAGGTGGTCTCCAGACCATCAAACCGTCGGTCCGCAAACCGTTCCAGCTAGATTTTGAACTTCAACACGTCTTCCCTGAACCTGAGCCCGTGCCCGGGCCGCTCCGGCGCGGTGATCATGCCGTTGGCGATTTCGGGCGGGTCGACCCAGAGATCGTCGATCAGCGCCATGTTCTCGCACCAGATCCCGTTCGGAATCGAAGCCAAGAGGTGCACATTGAGTTCGGGAAACAGATGCGGCGCGATAGTGATGCCGAACGTGTCCGCAAGCGCCGCGATCTTGCGCAGGTCGGTCATGCCGCCGCGCATCGGGTCGGGTTGCAGGATCGGCAGGCAGGGATTGAGAAAGAACGGCCGCAGATCGTAGCGCGTGAAATGCGTCTCGCCGCCGACGACGCGCATGTCCAGCGCCGCCGCGATCCGCTGAAAGCCGGCGAAATCATCGGCCGGCACCGGCTCCTCAAGCCAGTAGATATCGTACTTCTCGAACTTGCGTCCCATCTCGATCGCGACATCGGCGCTCCAGCCCATGTTGACGTCGATCATGATGTCAATGTCGGGCCCGAGCGCCTCGCGCATGCGGCGCACATTGTCGAGGTCCTGCGCCGGCGTGTGGACGTGCGCGACCTGCATCTTGATCGCCTTGTAGCCCTGCTTCACGAAATGCAGCGCCTTCTCGATCATCCCGTCGCCGCCGGCGCCCCGGAAGCAGCCGGAACCATAGATCGGGATTTCCGAGCGATAGTGCCCCCACAGCCGGTGCAGCGGCAGGCCGGCCCGTTTCCCGACCGCGTCCCACAGCGCGATGTCGAGCGCCGACATGGCCATCGTGGCGATGCCGCCGCGGCCATAGGTCATCGTCGCCGTCCACAGATCGCGCCAGATCGCCTCGATCGCGGTGGCGTCCTTGCCGATGACGCGCGGGATGATGCATTCCTCGAGACAGGCCGCGATCGACTTCATCGCCGGCTTGAACACGAACAGATAGCCCATGCCGGTAACGCCGCCGGACGTTTCGACGTCGCAGATCAGAATGTCGCGCGTCGCGCCGAGCGCCGCGCCTTTCAGCCAGGGATCGTCGGCCCAGGGCAGCCGCAGCATCGTCACGCGGATGTCGCGGATGGTCATGTCTGAATGGGCTGAAATCATCGGCGTTTCCTTTCCAGGCCGGATCATGTTTGCCTGATCTCGGACAGGGAAACTCAATCACAGAGCGCAGGCCGCGATCCAGCGCGCTTCGTCATGGCTCCAATGCGCCAAGATCTGGCGCCAAGACGCGATTGCCTTCAGGTCGTCTTGGGCAACTCGAACACCAGGCAGGTCGTGGTGGCATGGGCGAGCAGCTTGCCATTGTCGTCGGTAATCCGCGCTTCCGCCGTCGCAACCCGGCGGCCGGCGTTGAGCACATGGCCCTCGGTGCGGATTTTGCCGGTGTCCTGGCTCATGCCGCGGACGAAGGAGATCTTGAACTCCAGCGTGGTGTAGCCAAAGCCTTGCGGCAGCGTGGTCTGCACCGCAAGCCCCATCGCGGAATCCAAGAGGATCGCGGCGTAGCCGCCATGCACCGAGCCGATCGGGTTGTAGTGGCGCAGGCCCGGGACGCTGTGGATCACCACATGGCCGGTCTCGGCGGTGCAGTCGAACGGTTCGACATTCTCCATGATCGGCGGCTCCGGCAGGGTCCGGGCGAAGATGCCGCGCACGAAGTCGAGCCCGGACATCGATGCCATCACCGCCATCGAGGAGACGCCGTAGACGGGCTTCGGGGTGGCGGGGGCGGTCATGTCGAGATTTCCCGTGATGTGATGCGAAGACGCATTGCTGCTGTCGGTGCCAGCCGCGCGCAATAGCCGTCATGCCCGGACTTGATCCGGGCATCCATCTTCTTCAAGGGATGGATTGCCGGGTCAAGCCCGGCAATGACGATCGGGCTCTAAGCCGCGCGCTTGTTCTTCCGCATCAGATCGGCGAAGCGCTGGAACAGATAGTGCGAGTCGCGCGGGCCGGGCGAGGCTTCCGGGTGGTACTGCACCGAGAACACCGGCTTGCCCTCAAGCGCGATGCCGCAATTGGAGCCGTCGAACAGCGAGATATGGGTCTGGGTCGCGCCTTTCGGCAGCGTCGCCTGGTCCACGGCAAAGCCGTGGTTCATCGAGGTGATCTCGACCTTGCCGGTGGTCTCGTCCTTGACCGGATGGTTGGCGCCGTGATGGCCCTGATGCATCTTCATGGTCTTGGCCCCGACGGCAAGGCCAAGCATCTGATGGCCGAGGCAGATGCCGAAGGTCGGCGTCCCCGACGCGATCACCTTCTGGATCACGGGCACGGCATATTTGCCGGTGGCGGCGGGATCGCCGGGGCCGTTCGACAGGAACACGCCGTCCGGCTTCATCGCCAGGATGTCTTCGGCGGCGGTCGTCGCCGGCACCACGGTCACCTTGGCGCCGACGCCGGCGAGCAGGCGCAGGATGTTGCGCTTGATGCCGTAATCGATCGCGACCACGTTGAATTCCGGCGCGGTTTGCTGGCCGAAACCGTTGCCCCACACCCAGGGCGTCTCGTCCCAGGTGAAGCGCTGGCCGGAGGTGACCATCGGCACCAGGTCCATGCCCTCGAGGCCGGGCCATTCGCGGGCTTCTTCCTTCAGGCCGTGCAGGTCGAACTCGCCGTTTCTGGCGTGCACGATCACCGCATTGGGCATGCCCTTGGAGCGGATCAGCGCGGTCAGCGCGCGGGTGTCGATACCGGAGAGGCCGATGATGCCGCGCGCCTTCAACCACAGGTCGAGATGGCGGGTGGCGCGGTAATTCGAGGGATCTGATATCGCCGAGCGCAGGATCACGCCGCGCGCGCCGGGCGTCGCCGCCATGTTCACCGTCTCGATGTCTTCCTCGTTGGTACCGACATTGCCGATATGCGGGAAGGTGAAGGTGATGATCTGGCCGGCATAGGACGGATCGGTGAGGATCTCCTCATAGCCGGTCATCGCGGTGTTGAAGCAGACCTCGCCGACGGCGTGGCCTTCCGCGCCGAGACCGAAGCCTTCCAGCACGGTACCATCGGCGAGCACAAGGAGCGCGGTCGGTTTATGGTCCGGCCAGGCGGGAGCGTTTTCGGATGTTGTCATGAGCCCTTTAAATAGACGCCGCACCCTGCGGCGTCAAAGCGAAAGGGCACGGATTCACACGGCAATACCGGCCGATTTGACAGGCCCGAACGGCCTTTTAATCTAAAGTTCCCTGAAGCGGCCGTTTGCTTGCCGAAAATGACCCGTCCGGAGCTCCCGCATGGATAATACGATGCCGATCCTGCTCGTCCCGGGCCTCATCTGCTCGCCGCGGATTTTCGCCCCCGTCATTCCGGCGCTGTGGCGATGCGGGCCGGTGACGGTCGCCAACCATATCAGGGACGACAATATGGGGGCCATCGCCCGCCGGATCCTGGCCGAGGCGCCGCCGCGCTTTGCGCTCGCCGGGCACTCGATGGGCGGCTACATCGCCTTCGAGATCATGCGGCAGGCGCCGGACCGGGTTGCGAAGCTGGCGCTGATGAGCACCCAGGCGCGGGCTGATACGCCGGAAGCGACCGCGCGTCGCCGCGGCATGGTCGAGCGTGCCAGAAGCGGCCAATATCGCAGCGTGGTCGATGAGCTGTTTCCGGGCTTCGTGCATCCGTCGCGGCAGGGCGATGCAAGCCTGCGCCGGATCGTCGACGACATGAGCGAGGACATCGGCGCCGAGGCTTTCATCCGCCAGCAGAACGCGGTGCTCAGCCGGCCGGATTCGCGGCCGAGCATGGCCTGGATCAAGTGCCCGACCTTGGTGCTGACGTCGGATACCGACAACACCGTGCCAAATTCGCTGTCGGACGAGATGGCCAACGGCATTCCCGGCGCAAAACTTGTAGTGCTCGCCAATTGCGGTCACCTGCCGCAGCTGGAACTGCCGCAGGCCTGCGCCGATGCGCTGGTCGAATGGCTGAGGAACTAGGTTGTTCTGCCGGTGCAAACTGCCTAGATGAGGGGATTGCTGGCTCAAGGACAACGAAATGCTGCGCGACGACATCAATACTGCGGTCAAGGAAGCGATGAAGGCGAAGGACGAGCGCAAGCTGTCCACGCTGCGCATGGTCAATTCGACCATCAAGAACGCCGACATCGACGCGCGCGGGCAGGGCAAGCCGCCCCTCTCCGATGCCGACCTGCTCGGCCTGCTGCAGAAGATGATCAAGCAGCGCCAGGAGTCGGTCGAGCTCTATGACAAGGGCGGCCGCGCCGAGCTCGCGGCCCAGGAGCGCGAGGAGATCGCCGTGATCTCGGCGTACCTGCCGAAGCAGATGTCCGACGACGACGTGAAGGCCGCGATCTCGGCGATCATCGCCGAGACGGGTGCCGCCGGCATCAAGGACATGGGCAAGGTGATCGGCGCGTTGAAGGCGAAATACGCCGGCCAGATGGATTTCGGCAAGGCCAGCGGCCTGGTGAAGGCGGCGCTGACGGGCTAGCCGTTCGTCCCGGCTGGCTTGCGGCGCAAAGTGCCGCGGCCGAATTGCGGGAACCTTTCTGCTGACGGAGCATCTGACGGGCATGACCTCGCGATGACTCCGCAAAGGAAAGGCCCCGATGAACCCGATTGTGCATGCGCTGGATCGTGCAAGAGCCGCTCAAACCGAATCCGACAAGCCGACCCGGGCCGAAGTCGAGGCAGCAGTCCGCACCATCATCCGCTGGACTGGTGACGATCCCGAGCGGGATGGTTTGCTTGAAACTCCGGCGCGTGTGACGCGTTCGTTCGAGGAATTCTTTGCGGGTTACGACCAACGTCCCGCGGAGATCCTGGAAAAGACCTTCGAGGAGATCGAAGGCTACGACGAAATGATTGCCCTGCGGGGCATCCGCTTCGAGAGCCATTGCGAGCATCATATGGCGCCGATCATCGGTCAGGCCTGGGTTGCCTACATCCCGAACGGCCGCGTGGTCGGCATCAGCAAGCTGGCGCGGGTGGTCGACATCTATGCCAGGCGTTTGCAGATCCAGGAGAAGATGACGGCGCAGATCGCCAACACCATCAACGACGTCTTGAAGCCTCAGGGCGTAGGCGTCATCATCAAGGCGTCGCATCACTGCATGACGACCCGCGGCGTGCACAAGCCGGATACCGATCTCGTGACCAGCCGCATGCTGGGTTGCTTTCGCGACAATGCGCTAACCCGCCAGGAATTCCTCGGCATAGCGGTTTAGAGCGTCACAGGGCGATGGAGGAATGGTATGGCCGATCAGCAAGCTCCTTCCGGTCCGGATCTGACACAAGGCGTTGCCCTCTCCGACTTCACGGGCGCGATGTTGCTCGGCCATGTCGGCGACGAGGACGTGCTGCTGGTGCGCTCGGGGGCGGATATCTTCGCCATCGACGCGCATTGCAGCCATTACCACGGCCCGCTCGCCGAAGGCCTCCTTGAGGGCGAGACCGTCCATTGCCCCTGGCATCACGCCTGCTTCGATATTCGCACCGGTGAAGCGACCGCCGCGCCCGCCTTCAACGCGCTCGCTGTCTGGAAGGTCGAGCGGGAGGGCGATCGCATCATCGTGCGCGAGAAGCGCGCGCAGCCGAAACTCCGCGTCAAGGGCCCGGTAGATACGCCCGGCAGCATCGTGATTATCGGCGGCGGCGGGGCGGGGTTTGCCGCCGCCGAGATGCTGCGACGGCAGGACTATCGCGGCAGCATCGTCATGCTGAGCGGCGAGGCCGCGCCGCCGGTGGATCGTCCGAACCTGTCAAAGGACTTCCTCGCCGGCAGCGCGCCGGAAGACTGGCTGCCGCTGAAGCCGGACGATTTTTATCGTGACGCGGCGATCGATCTGAAACTCAGGACCGAGGTCAAGTCGATCGATACCGGCCGCCGCAATGTCGTGCTCGCCGGCGGCGAAACGCTCGCCTATGACCGGCTGCTGCTGGCGACCGGCGCGGAGCCGGTGCGGCTGCCGATCCCGGGCGCGGACCAGCCCCACGTTCATGTGCTACGCACCGTCGACGATTGCCGGGCCATCATCGCCGCGGCCAGCGGAGCGCGCCGCGCGGTGGTGATCGGTGCAAGCTTCATCGGTCTCGAGGTGGCGGCCTCGCTCCGCGCGCGCCAGATCGAGGTTCACGTGGTCGGGCTGGAACAGCGGCCGATGGAGCGCGTACTCGGGCCGGAGATGGGCGATTTCGTCCGTGCGCTGCACGAAGAGCATGGTGTCGTATTCCACCTCGGCGACACGGTGACCGCGATCGAGGGCAAGCGAGCCCGCCTGAAGAGCGGGCCTGTGCTCGATGCCGATCTCGTCGTGGTCGGTGTCGGCGTGAAGCCGCGGCTGGCGCTGGCGGAAGCGGCCGGGCTCGCCATCGACCGCGGCGTGACAGTCGACGCCTATCTCGAGACCAGCGTTCCCGGCATCTACGCGGCCGGCGATATCGCGCGCTGGCCCGATCCGCACAGCGGCGAGACGATCCGGGTCGAGCATTGGGTGGTGGCGGAGCGCCAGGGCCAGACCGCCGCGCGGAATATGCTTGGGCAGCGCGAGGTGTTCGACGCGGTGCCGTTCTTCTGGAGCCAGCATTACGACGTGCCGATCAACTATGTCGGCCATGCCGAGCAGTGGGACGAGATCGCGGTGGACGGCAGCATCGCCGGCAGGGATTGCGTGCTGCGCTACAAGCGCGGCGGGCGCGTGCTCGCGGTCGCGTCGATCTATCGCGACCTCGATAGCCTCAAGGCCGAGGTCGCAATGGAGCGGGCGTCAGCCTGACGGCTTTCTCCTCAAGGATGTTCGTAGCCCGGATGCAGTGAAGCGAAATCCGGGGGAGTCTGTCCACTCGATGAGAACCCCGGATTGCGCGGAGCCTGTCATCGGGCGCGCGTTCGCGCGACCGCTCCATCCGGGGTTCTTTATCCGGGCATCACATTCTTCGTCAGCCCGGGCTTGTCCCGGGCATCGACGTCTCTACAATCTGCCGCAGCAAATGCGGATGGCAGGGGAAAGCCCGGCCATGACGAGGGACGGAAGCAAAACACACCATGCTCAAGGAAGCCGCTACTTACGACGAACTCTATCGCAACTTCCGCTGGGACGTTCCCGCGCGCTTCAACATGGCGACCGCGTGCTGCGACCGCCATGCCGACGGCACCGGGCGGCTCGCGCTGGTCTATGTCGACGAGGATGGCGGCACCACGCGCACCTCGTTCGACGAGGTCGCGGACGCCTCGCGCCGTTTCGCCAATGTGCTGACCAACGACGGGCTGGTGCGCGGCGACCGCGTCGCCGTGTTCCTGTCGCAATCGCTCGAACTGCCGGTCGCGCATCTCGCGGCGTTTCGCGCAGCGATGATCTCAATCCCGCTGTTCGCGCTGTTCGGCGAGGATGCGCTCGAATTCCGCCTGTCGAATTCTGTTGCCAAGGCCGTGATCACCGATGAAGCAGGCTGGGAGAAGATCGCGAAAGTCCGCGATCGTCTGCCCGAGTTGAAGAGCGTCTATATCGTCGGCGATAAGACGCCGGCGGGGACGAAACCGTTCTGGAGCGCGGTCAAGTCGGCATCGCCCGAGTTCGCGACCGTCGACACCTCGGCCGACGATCCCGCGCTGATCATCTACACGTCGGGCACCACGGGTAACCCGAAGGGCGCGCTACATGCGCATCGCGTCGTGCTCGGCCATCTGCCCAATGTCGAGATGTGCCACAACTTCCTGCCGAGGCCCGGCGACCTGATGTGGACGCCGGCCGACTGGGCCTGGATCGGCGGCCTGATCAACGGCCTGTTCGCATTCTGGTACCACGGCATCCCGATGGTTGGACACCGCGCCCGCAAGTTCGAGCCGCAGGCGGCGATGCGGATGATGGCCGAGCTCGGCATCCGCAACGTGTTCCTGCCGCCGACCGCGCTGAAGCTGATGCGGCAGGCCAATGTAAAGAATTCCGGCGTCAGGCTGCGCAGCATCTTCACCGGCGGCGAGTCGCTCGGCGGCCAATTGCTGGATTGGGTGCGCGACACCTTCGGCATCGACGCCCATGAGGTGTTCGGTCAGACCGAATGCAACCTCGTGATCGGCAGCAATTCCAATCTGTTTCCGATCCGTCCGGGCTCGATGGGCCGCGCTACGCCGGGCTTCGACGTCCGCATCGTCGACGAGAAGGGCGAGGAGCTGCCGCGGGGCCAGCGCGGCATCATCGGCGTGCGCCAACCGTGCCCCTGCACCATGATCGAGTACTGGCGCAATCCGGAAGCGACCGCGAAGAAATATGCCGGCGAGTTCCTGCTGACCGGCGATCTCGGCGTGCAGGATGAGGACGGCTATTTCTGGTACGTCAGCCGCGAGGATGACGTCATCACCACGGCCGGCTATCGGGTCGGCCCGTCCGAGATCGAGCACACGCTGATGAAGCATCCGGCGGTCGCGATGTCGGCGGTGGTCGGCATCCCCGACCCGATCCGCACCGAATCGATCAAGGCCTGGATCGTGCTGCGGCCGGGCTACGCGCCGGGCGATGCCTTGGCGCGCGAAATCCAGGAGTTCGTCAAGGTCCAGCTCGCCGCCCACGAATATCCGCGCTTCGTGCAGTTCGCCGACAGCCTGCCGATGACGGCGACGGGCAAGGTGCTGCGCCGGGAGCTGAGGGCGCTGGGGTAGTTTTCTCCGTCGTCGTCCCGGGCAAGCGCAGCGCGGCCCGGGACCCATAACACAAGGTAAAGTTGTTGTGCGACGCTATGGCCCCAGCGAACTCTAAACGTTTGGAGCGGTGGTTATGGGTCCCTGCTTTCGCAGGGACGACAGCGGAGTATGGAGCGGCTGTATCGCCAACCTCACGTCGGCATCGCAATTCCCAATTCCTTCAGCGCGGCCATCATGCGCGCTGGCGGCTGCATGGGGATCACCATGGCCTTGCCGGTCTCCACGAGGCTCTTCAGGCTGGAGAGGATCGCCGGCCAGCCGGTCCGGCCGCCTGAGAGAATGTCGTCGCTGATCGGACGGTCATGCGATTGCAGGAGCGTCAGCTTCACGCCGTCGCCTGCCGGTTCGATCTCCCAGGTGACGAGCGTCGGCCCGAGCTTTTCGACCAGCTGCGGCCAGTTGACGTTGAAGGTGACGGTCAGCCGCTTCAGGGGATCGCACTCGATCACCTCGCCGGAGATGTGCAGCGCGCCGTCGGGCGTCCGCACGACGTAGGCGCCGCCGATCCGCAGGTCGACCTCGACCGCGTTGCCGGAGAAATACTGCCGGCTGAATTCGGCAGTCGTCAAAGCCTGCCACACCTTCTCGGGCGTGGCGGCGATGTAGATTGCGTAGACGATTGCCGGTTTGAATTTCTCGATGTTCATGTCCGTTCGCACCCGTCGATAGATTTTCATTGTCATTCGAAGCCGTCGATCCCGAGCGCGGCCGGCGGGATCGTGACCGCCTTGCCGGTCTCGAGCAGGCTCTTGAGTCCCGACAGGATCGCCGGCCAGCCCTTGGAAATGCCGTCGAGCAGCTTGCTGCCCGCGCCGAAGCCCTCATGGGTCACGGTCAGCTTCACGATCTTGCCATGGGCTTCGAGCGTGAAGACCACCTTGGTTGCCGGCTCCTTGCGCATGTCCTCGTCGAGCACGTGCTTGAAGGTGTAGGCGAGGCGTCGCGGCCGGTCGGCCTCGAGGATCTCACCGGTGTCGGTGGTCTTGCCGCCCATCACCAGCGCGAGCGGCGAGCCGACCTTCCAGTCCGATTGTAGCTCGGTGTCGAACCAGTATTGCCGCGTGAACGCGCTCTTGGTCAGCGCGTCCCACAGTTTGTCCGGCGTGGTCTCGATGTAGGTGACGTAGGCGAATTCGGGCTTAGGCATGGTAGGCCTCCCTGGCGCCGCTGGTGAGCAGGTCGGCCGGCAGTTCGCGCCCGGTCTCCAGGAAACTCTTCAGGCTTGCGATCACCATCGGCCAGCCGCCGGAGATGTCGCGCAGCGTCTTCGGGCCGAGATTGTCGTGCGTCACGGTCAGCTTGACGACCGTGCCGTGCGGTTCGATGTCGAAGGTCACGCGCGAGAGCTGCTCGCGCTCGACGCCTTCCTTCACGACGTCCCAGCTGTAGGCGAGCTTGTTCGGTGGATCGGCGATCAGCACCTCGCCCTGCACGCTGCGTCGCCCGTCCTTGGTGAGGTGGTAGGGGGAGCCGACCTTCCAGTCGGAGCTGACGCGATAGCCGAACCAGAAGCGTTCGGTGAATTCGCTCGAGGTCAACGCGTGCCACAGTTTGTCGGCGGTGGTCTCGATATAGGTGACGTAGACGTAGTCCGGTTTACTCATCACGCTTCTCCAATTGTCTTTTCAACTCGCTCAGCGCGGCGAGTTTCCCGCGCTCGAACTTCCTGATCCACCGCTCGCCGATCTGATGGATCGGAACCGGGTTGAGATAGTGCAGCTTCTCGCGGCCATGCTTGATCGTGGTGACGAGGTTGGCCTCCTCGAGAATCACAAGGTGCTTGGTGACGGCCTGACGCGTCATGTCGAGGCCGTCGCAGAGCTCACCGAGCGTCTGCCCGTTCTGATCGTGAAGCCGGTCAAGCAGCGTTCGCCGTGAGGCATCCGCGAGGGCTTTGAAGACTTCATCCATGGGTCGGATAATAGGCAACCGAATGGTTGCATGTCAAGAGCGTGTGTTTTGGCATCGGCAGCGCCGTGCTAGCCTTGCCGGCAGCCAACGCAGATTGGTGTGGAACATTGGGTGGTGCGCATGGGCGGTCGCGTTACGGCAGTTTGCTGCACGTTGGTTCTTGTCCTGCTCGCGAATGGTGCGAGCGCCCAGCAGAAGATCGGCGATCCGCCTGAAGCCTCCAACATGAGGCTGGTTGGAACCAACGATTTGCAGGCCCGCAGCGCCTATCAGCCGACCATTCATCATCAGGGCGACAAATGGATCGCCTATATCGGTCATCACGGCGGCACCGACGACATTCCCGATCCCGTCAACCCGATGACCGGCAAGGCCGAGCCGAACGGCACCTCGATCGTCGACGTCACCGATCCCGCGCACCCGACATATCTGCGGCACATTCCCGGACAGGAAGGCAAGTATGAATCCGGCGGCGCGCAGATGGTGCGGATCTGCGACGGCAAGGATTTGCCGAAGGGCGATCGCAACGCGGTCTACATGCTGCGCACCTTCGGCAGCGAGGCGCACGAGATCTGGAACGTCGCCGATCCCGCCAATCCGGCGCTCGTCACCCGGATCGGCGGCCTGAAGGACACGCACAAGAGTTTTTGGGAATGCGGCACCGGCATCGCCTTTCTGGTGTCGGGCGCGCCGGACTGGCGCACGCGGCGCATGACGCAGGTCTATGATCTCTCCGATCCCGCGCAGCCAAAGAAGATCCGGGATTTCGGCCTGCCCGGGCAGGAGCCGGGCGCGACCGGCGCGGTGCCGACCGAACTGCACGGGCCGATCTCGACCGGGCCAACGGGCAATCGCGTCTATTTCGGCTACGGCACCAACAAGGGCGGCTTCCTGCAGATCGTCGACCGCGACAAGCTGTTGAACGGACCGAAGGAGCCGACGCCGGACAATCTGAAATTGCCGGAGATCGCGCGGATGCCGCTGTCCGCCATGAACGGCGCGCATACGGTGTTTCCGATGCCCGGCATGCCGATCGCCGAGTTCGCCCGCGACAAGGATGGCAAGAGCCGCGACATCGTGATGATCGTCGACGAGGCGATCCAGAACGAATGCGGCGAGGCCCGGCAGATGGTGTGGTTCGCCGACGTCACCACCGAGGCGCGGCCGATGCTGATCTCGAGCTATACGGTGCCCGAGGCCTCCGGAGCGTTCTGCGAGCGCGGCGGCCGGTTCGGCTCGCATTCGTCGAACGAGAGCATGGCGCCGGTCTACTACAAGAAGCTGGCCTTCATCGCCTTCTTCAACGCCGGCGTCCGCGCGCTCGACATCCGCGATCCCTATCATCCCAGGGAAGTCGGCTACTTCATTCCCTCCATCACGGCGGCGACCGACAAGCGATGCGTCACCATCGACGGCAAGGACCGCTGCAAGGTCGCGATCCAGACCAATAATGTCGAGACCGACGAGCGCGGCTACATCTACGCGGTCGACCGCGCCAACACCGGCCTGCACATCCTCGAACTGACCGGCGCGGCGCGCGCCATAGCCGGTCTGCCGTGAGCGCGCGATGATGCGCTCATGGCCGGTCATCGCGGCGATGGTCCTGGCGCTCGGCGGGCTCTCCGCCGTCGCCGGCTACGAGATGGCGCCGCCGCGCGCAGCCGCGTGGTACGAGATCGGCTGGCCGTTCCCGCGCGACGGCTGGCCCGCCGGCCGCGCGTTCCGGTGTGGTGCGGACGAGTGCGGCGGCGACGTCGAGGTTTATCTCAGGCCAAAGCTCGGCTTCTGCAATTGCGACGGCGGCGTCGCCGATGACGACGAGGTCGACCGCGTTTCCGACGTCGACATGATCGGCCCGCGCTTTGTGCCGCTGAAGGCCGGCGATGTCGTTGCTGTCGCCGATATGCCGGGGCGGATCAGGGTCTATGATCTCGAGATGCCCAACGGGAAGCGCACTGCGATCGGCATCGCGGTGTCGCATCGCTGCGACCTGATGGCGGTCGTGGCGCAGGGGAGCGGCGATGTTGGGCGCGTGCAAGGCGCGACGTTGAAATTTCTGGAGGGGCGAGAGATCAGGTCATGGATGATCGCGGCAATGGAGGGCCGTTGAGCGTGATCTCTCTTCACCTCGCCCCGCTTGCGGGGAGAGGTCGGATCGCATCGCCAGATGCGATCCGGGTGAGGGGTACAGGTCTAACGACTCGCACCGCCTGGCGGAGAAAGCCTCTCACGCCACCCTCTAAGAGCGAGCTTCGCTCGTCTCGACCCGGTGAAGAGCGGGGCGAGGGGGCAGACGCGCTTCCATGTCTGCCACTCTCGTGCATAATGACGATAAGAAACAAACGAGCTCTCCCATGTCCCTGCAAGCCTATTTCGCCTTCGTCGCCGCCTGCATCGCGCTGGCGCTGCTGCCCGGTCCGATCGTCACGATGGTGATCGCCAACGGGCTGCGCTACGGCACGCGCGCCGCGCTCACCAACGTGCTGGGCGCGCAGGTGGGGCTTGCGATCGTGATCGGCACCGTCGCGGTCGGGCTGACCTCGCTGATGGCGACGATGGGCTACTGGTTCGACTGGGTGCGCTTTGCCGGCGCCGCCTATCTGGTCTGGCTCGGCTTCAAGCTGATCCGCTCTCCGGTCCAGGGCGTCAGCACCGACGACACGCCGCCGCCGCCGCGCGGCGGCTTCTTCCTGCAAGGCTTTCTGGTGCTGCTCTCGAACCCGAAGGTGCTGGTGTTCTTCGGCGCCTTCATCCCGCAGTTCATGGATATGGACAAGCCGCACGTTCCGCAGGTGGCGCTGCTCGGCCTCACCTTCATGGCGACCGCCGTGCTGACCGACGCCGCCTACGCCTTGGCGGCCGGCCGCGCCCGCAAATTCTTCTCCAAGGAGCGGACCCGGCTGATGTCGCGCATCTCGGGCGGCTTCATGATCGGCGGCGGCATCTGGCTGGCGCTGACCCGGGCGCGATAGACCCGCTGGGCGATAGCCTCAAGGTCGTCGTTGACAATGCCGCCGATTTCCAGCCTGGGCAAGCAGCGTAGACGTTTGCTCTAGCCCGGAGGCCGTCAGCCGTGCTTTGATCGGCGACGAAAATTAACCCCTCGTCCGGGGGCATGTCTTTGACCACCGATAGCGTGGATCGGCGTCTGGCAGCGGTTCTGGCGGCCGATATCGCCGGCTACAGCCGGCTGATGGGAATCGACGAGGAAGGCACTCTGGCCAAGCTGAAGTCGGTCAGGCGAGCGTTGCTGGATCCAGCGCTGGCGGCACATCGCGGCCGCGTCGTCAAGACGACCGGCGACGGAATCCTCGTTGAATTCGCCAGCGCCGTCGACGCGGTGCGCAGTGCCGTCGAAGTGCAGCGCCGCATGGCTGATCAGAATGCTGCCGTGCCAGCGGAGCAGCGGCTCGAATTCCGAATCGGAATCCACGTCGGCGACATCATCTTTGACGACAACGATATCTTTGGCGACGGCGTCAACATCGCAGCGCGCCTGGAGGGGATTGCCGAGCCGGGTGGCGTCTGCATTTCCGATGACGTGCAACGGCACATTCGCGGCAAGGTCGATGCAACCTTCGAGGACATGGGGCCGCAGGTCCTGAAGAATATTGCCGAGCCTATTCGGACATGGAGAGTTCGCGTCGGCGGCGCCTCCGCAGCGGCCGCGATCGCGAAGCACGCGTTCACTGCACCGGCTTCCCCAGCCGCGATTGCCGAGAAGGCCTCCATCGCGGTGCTGCCGTTCCAGAATATGAGCGGTGATCCGGAGCAGGAATACTTTGCCGACGGCGTCGTCGAGGACATCATTACGGCGCTGTCGCGCTTCAGATCGCTGTTTGTGATCGCGCGCAATTCAAGCTTCACCTACAAGGGGAAGTCCGTCGACATCAAGCAGGTCGGGCACGAGCTCGGTGTGCGATACGTGCTGGAGGGATCAGTGCGCAAGTCGAGTGGGCGCGTTCGGATCACCGCGCAACTGATCGAGGCCGGCAGCGGTACGCATCTCTGGGCGGACAGGTTCGACGGCGAACTGAGGGATGTGTTCGACCTGCAGGACCAGGTCACCGCGAATGTCGTCAGCATCATAGCTCCGAAGATCCAGCAGAGCGAAATCGAACGAACCCGAACCAAGCCGACCGACCGTCTCGATAGCTACGATCTCTTTCTGAGAGGCATTGCGGCCTACGCAGATCGCTCCAAGTGGGGCGACGCTGAACTCGGCGAGTGGTTCAACAAGGCCTGCGGGCTTGATCCGAACTATGCAGCCGCTCAGGTCATGCTGGCCTATTCGTCGCTGCTGAAACAGACCACGCGCGGCACGCCCCCCGGCGCGGAGGAGTTGGCGGAGGCGCTGCGGATCGCCGAATTCGCCTGCGTGCTGTCCAGCGACGATCCGTTCGTGCTGGCGCGCGCGGCTCACATGTTTGCCTATCTCGGCCACGACTACGATCGCGCCGAGACCATGATCGAAGAGGCGATCTCGCTCAATTCGAACGATGCTGCGGCATGGGATATCGTGGCTGGATTTCGCTCATGTGCGTCCAGCCGGCACGCGCGATCGAAAGTTTTGAGCACAGACTCCGGCTCAGCCCGATCGATCCCGGGCGTGCGTCGATGTGGAACGGAATCAGTTTCGCGCATTTCATGCTCGGTCAGTATGAGCAGGGCCGCGCGGCCGCCGCCAAGGCGCTGGTGATCGGCGAAGACGCACACACGCTCAGCGCGTTGATCATGAACGAAGTCGGCTCGGGGCGCCTCGACGAGGCGCGCTTCATCGCCGGCCGCCTGCTCAAGCTGCGACCCGATTTCCGCGCGTCCTACGCGCGGCAGAATTTTCCGACCAGGACCGTCGAATGGGGCGAACGCATGGTCGCCGTGCTGTGTGAGGCCGGCATTCCGGCGTAGGAATTCCTGGATCTATGCATTCTAGACGCGACGTTGCCTCGAGGCCGCGAATGGGCGCTTGATCCTACGCCACGATCCGCTCGACCACGTCGCGCACCAGGCCCGTCAGCAGCTCGAGCTTGTATCCGGTCATCGGCAGCGGCCTGGCTCCCGAGATCGCCAGCTCGGTGGCTTGCGCGATGGTCGCCGCGTTAATCTGCTTACCCTGCAGCGCCGCCGCGGACGCGGCAAGACGCAGCGGGACCGGGGCGATGCCGCCGGCGGCGATGTGGACCTGCTGGAACGCGCCGCCGGAGATCACCGCACGCACGCAGATCTCGACCAGCGGCCATTCCGCATGCGTCCGGCTGATGGCGCGCTTGTACAGCGCGCGCTCGCCGGCCAGCGGAACGGGGAGCTCGATCCGCTCGATGCGTTCGCCCGGTGCAAGCAGATTGTCGGCCGCGCCGTTGCTGCCGTCGCCGAGCAGCTCGGAGATCGACAAGCCGCTGCGCCGATCGGTGGTGACCTTCGCATCATAGGCGAGCAGCGCCATCGCCATCGTCGACGGATGCGGCGCGACGCATGGGCCGAGATCGAACGCGACGTGATAGAGGTGGTTGCCGGATCGCGCCGGGCAGTCGGGGCCGCCCTTCTTGAGACAGGCGATCTGCGGATTGCGGAAATACCAGCAGCGCGAGCGCTGGGCGAGGTTGCCGCCGAGCGTCGCCATGTGCCGGATCTGCGGCGTGGCGAGGCCCTGCGCGGCTGCGGCGATGCCGGGGTAAGCCTCGGCGAGCCGCGGATCGGATGCGATCGCAGCGATCGTGGTCAGGGCGCCGATGCGGGCCGAGCCGTCCGCATTCCACGCCACGCCGATAGTATCGGGACTGGCGGCGAGATCGATGATCGAGCCGCACGACAGGCCGCTGCGGCGGCGCTCCGACAGATCGGTGCCGGCGGCGCGGAATTCGGGCGCGGAGATGACGTCTGCAGTCGCGACACTCATGCGGCGTCCCTCCCCTTCAGCGCGGCGACGATGCGGTCGGGCCGGATCGGAATCTCGGTGAGGCGGACGCCGATCGCGTTGTGGATCGCGTTGGCGACGGCGGCCGAGGTCGGCACCGTCGACGCCTCGCCGATGCCGACGCTGTTGCCGAGCACATGGTCGAAGCCGGCTTCGTCGAAATGGACCTCGATCTCCGGCGTGTCGGCGATCCCAGGGATACGATAATCCTCCATTCCCGCGGTCAGGACGTCGCCGCTGGTCGGATCAAGCTCGCGCGCCTCGTAGAGCGCGTAGCCGAGGCCCTGGATCACCGCGCCGCAGGCCTGGCTGCGCGCCAGCGCGGGCGCTGCGATCTTGCCGACCGCGATGCCGGTGTGCACGTTGAGCACGCGGACATGGCCGAGCCAGGTGTCGACCTCCACCTCGATCACCTGCACCGAGCTCGGCACGCCGGCGCCGACGGCGATGTTCGAGAAGCGGCGCATCATCCAGCCGAACACCATGCCCATCAGGCCGACTTCGCGCAGCGGCGAGCGGATGCCGGGCGCAGTGTTCTTGCCGTCCTCGCCGCGCGTCTCCACCACCGCGATGTCGGGCGAGCGCGCGATCAGCTCGCGCCAGGGCGCGTTCGAGCCGGGCGCCGGCTTTCGCGTGGCCTGTTCGAGCATCGCGGCCTTCAGCTTCCGCACTGCCTGCAGCGTCGGCGGCATCACCGAGGCGGTGACGCGGCTGCCGCCGGAGCCGGGGCCTTCGGGCAGCGAGGAATCGCCGATCCGCACATCGATCTCACCGGGTTCGAGATCGAACTCGCGCGCGATCGCGTCGGCAAGCACGCTGCGGGTGCCGGTGCCGATGTCCTGCGTCGCCGTGCTAGCAACGATGCGGCCGCCCCTGACCGCGACCTCGACCTTCACCTTCGGCTGCCACAGATAGAGCCAGTAGCCCGTCGCGACCCCGATGCCGCGGCGATAGCGCCCGTTCTGCGCCGGCTTGTGGTTGCGCCAGATCTCGAGCCCTGATGCCCAATCGTAGAGCCGCTGCCGGTTGGGATCGGGATCCCAGCGCTTGCGCAAGGCGATCGGATCGACCTTGAGCCGCAGCGCGGCCTCGTCGATCGATTGCTCCACGGCGAATGCCATCGGCGGACCGCCGGGGCCGCGGAAGGCGGCGCCGGGCGGCAGATTGCTGATGACGTCAAAATCCGAAAGGTCCTTCGCCTCGGCCGGATAGATCAGCCGCGCCAGTCCCGCGATGGTCGAGTTGGTCGCTGCGCCCGTGTCGGCATGCGCGGTGACGGAGAGCGCTTTCAGGGCACCTTGCTCGGAAGGCAGCAGCGCGACCTTCAACTCCGCGGCCGGCCGATAACCGGCGACCGAGAGTTCTTCCTGGCGATCATAGGCGACCCGCACCGGCGCTTTCGCCGCGCGCGCCAGCTCGATCGCGGCAATCGTCTCGGTGCCGAGGCTCGCCTTCGAGCCGAAGCCGCCGCCGACGTGCTCGGCGATCACGCGGACCTTGTCATGATCGAGCTTGTAGCGCTTTGCGATCTGCTCCTTCAGGTGAAACACTTGCTGGGTCGAAACGTGCAGGGTTAGCCGGTCGCCGTCGAAGCGCGCCACCGCGGCGTGGGGCTCGAGACACGCATGCTGTTGCGTGGCGGTGCGGAAGGTGGCTTCGACGAGCAGCTTGTTGTTGGCCTGGCGCGCCTCGTCCACCCAGTTGCGGGCCTTCTTGGCGCGGGTCGAGAACACCGCGGTCGGACCGCGGATATTCTGCTTCCACGGCGCCGGCCCGCCGGCCGCTTCCGAGACGTTGCCGGCCCGCTTGCGGCTCGCCTTGTCGAACACGACGGGCGCATCATCCTTGCGTCCGGCGTCGAGCCCGACCACCGCGGGCAGCCGCTTGCTGGCCAGCTTGATTGCGGCGAGCGCGGCCAGCGCCGTCTTGCGGTCCGGAGCTGCGACCGCCGCAATCGGCTCGCCGACATAGCGCACGATCCGGTCATCGCCGAGCAGCGACACCGCGGCGACGCCCGGGAGCGCGCGCGCCGGCGCGAGATCGAGTGTGGTGATGCGCGCATGCGCCTCGCGCGAGCGCAGGATCAGGCCTTCGAGCTGGCCGTCATGATGGATGTCGACGGTGTATTTCGCCGCGCCCGTCACCTTGTCGCGCGCCTCGATGCGGGGCGCCGTGACGTGATCGCCGTCGAAGCGGCCGGCACAGGCATCCGCCACCGCGCGGAAGATCCCGTCATAGGCGCCGCAGCGGCAGAGATGGCCCGACAGAGCCGCGCCGATCTCCTCGCGCGACGGCACCGCCGTTCCCCTGGTCGCGCGCCAATGGTCGCAGAACGCGGTCGCTTCCACGATGAAGCCGGGCGTGCAGAAGCCGCATTGCAGGGCGTCATGCGCCATGAACGCCTTTTGCACCGGATGCAGCCCGGACGCGCCGATAGCTTCCACCGTCGTCACCGATTTGCCGGCGGCGGCGTGTGCCGGCATCAGGCAGCTTGCGACCGGCGCGCCGTCGACCAGCACGGTGCAGGCGCCGCAGACGCCGGCGCCGCACACCAGCTTGGTGCCGGTGAGCTTGAGCTGGTCGCGCACGATGTCGATCAAGAGCGCATCGGGATCATCGGGCAGGGATTCGACGCGGCCATTGACGGTCGTCGTGCTCATGGATGTCCTCCAGTTGTCCTGCGTGTCGGCCTCTTGGGGATTGCCGCCCTCTCGACGGACGGCTTCTGCGGTTTCGGCAAGGATTTGGACTTGAATTTCGGCTTGGCGCCGGCGCAGAGCGTCCGCACGATGATCGCCATGTCCTTCAGGAACGCTTCCGCCGGCTGCATCGCCGGATACTGCGACTTCGCTGCGTGAATCGACATTTCGACCAGCCGCGCGAACTCGGCCGGCGTCAGGTCCTGCGGCAGCGCAAGCTGCTGCTTGCGCACGACCCGCGCGACCGTCGCGACCATGCGCTCAGCATAGCGCGCAGCGTACGTCTGGAAGAGGTCGCGCGCATGCACGAGGTGCTCGGAATACAGTTCCTCGAGATGCGGCGAGCCGTCCAGCGACCCGATCATGGTCGACATCCGCGCGGTCATGCCCGTAGCGAGGATGTCGCCGAGATCGCTGCCCGCCGCCTCCGCCTCGGCAATGGCGGTGTCCTCGGCTGCGATCGCGCTCTCATGCACGCGCTCGATCACGGCGCGGAACAGCGTTTCCTTGGATTCGAAGTGGTGATAGAGCGCCTGCCGCGTCAGGCCGGCCGCCTCGGCGACCTGCTCGATCGAGGAGCGCCGAAAGCCGTGCCGGCGGAACACCAGCATGGTGGCATCGAGAATGCGGGTTTTCGGTCCCATTTGACGATTTTGACAAATATAGAAAAACTGTCAAATCGCGATTTGGTGAGGAGGCGGTGCTGGGGCTTGATCACCATTCCGCGAGGCCGCCGCGCGGCCGGCGCCCATGTGAACCGCCTTGCGAATGGTCGCGTCGAAGAAACGTGGAGCTCCAAAGATGACCTTCTGGTCCGGAGCTTGCGAGGATACGCACATGACCCAGGTCTTTTTCCATTGCTCGACCACGTACGGGGTGCTGATGGATCGCCGCGGCACCTCGGTGACAAGCCTCTCGGAGGCCTGCGAGGCGGCGACGTGCATGATGCGATCGCTGGTCGCAACGGTCAGCCTGGAAGACTGGCGCGACTGGGTCGTGCATGTCAGCGACGAGTCCGGCGAGGAGATCGTGATCCTGTCCTTCGCATCCGTGCTCGGCAAGCCGCACTGAGAGGGTGCCATGCTGTCACCGCACGCATCATTGCTCTCTCTGCACGACAGCTGGAACGCGATTACGGCGGGCTTGCAGGATCTGATCGCGCGAATTCGCGATCCCTACCGGCCCGAGCTGCACTACATGCGCGGACCGGGTCCCAAATGGCATGCGAAGCACGCCGTTCAAGCTGCGCCCGCCGGTTGAGCGCGGCGCTGTTCAGCTCTCGCTTCTCGCCGGGCGGTACATCTCGCGCCGCCACGCCGCCGGGCTGACGCCGACCACGGCGGAAAA
The DNA here is from genome assembly GCF_032654765.1 of Bradyrhizobium sp. 33ap4. Lineage (NCBI taxonomy): Bacteria > Pseudomonadati > Pseudomonadota > Alphaproteobacteria > Hyphomicrobiales > Nitrobacteraceae > Bradyrhizobium > Bradyrhizobium sp. 33ap4. The sequence goes on from NZ_JAUMTJ010000011.1 coordinate 134,221, forward strand.
CACCCGCGTGAAGTGGCTTTGATTGGCAAAGCCGGCCGAAATCGCGATCTCGGACAGCGACAGGTCGCGCGCGGCCATCAGCTGCTTGGCCACCTTCAGGCGCTGCTGAAGCAGCCATTGGTGCGGTGGCAGGCCGGTGGAGATGTGGAAGGCGCGCGAAAAATGGCCGACCGACAGATCGAGCTCGGCCGCAATCTGCTTCAGCGAAATCTTCCCGCTGAGGTCGGATTCGAGCTTTTCGCAGGCGCGGTTGATCTGCCAGGCGGCGAGGCCGCCACGGGTCGGTCCGGTCGGATGTTGTATTCCGTCATAGGTCCGGGTGACGTGCGCGGTCAGCGCCAGCATCATGTGATCGATGAACAGCTGGTTGGTTTCGTCCGGCCGGTGCAATCCCTCGCGCAGCAGCGCCCCGACATGACGAATGACGCCGTCGTCGTGACCGGTGCCGATTTCGCAGGCCAGTTCGCCGATGCGCGGCGAGCCGGTCTGTTCGGCGAAGTCAGTGAGCGCCGAGCGCGGCAGATAGAAGAACAGCGAGTGGAACGGCTTGTCGATCACGTAGCGCGGATCGCGTTTGAGATCGTAGAGATAGGTCGCGCCCGCCGGGATGTCCCGCTTCATGAGGCACTTGCCGCCCTCCCACAATTCGCAGTCCGGATAATCGTGCAGCTTCAGGCTGACCAGAAAGGCATCCTCGGCGGTGAGCGATCCGGACAGCCCGGGCACCGGGTTGTCGTCCCGGGTTTCGGTGACCGCGAGTTCGGCGCTGCGCAGCGTGCGCGTGATCAGCGCCGGCGGCGTATCCCTCAGGCGTAGGAATTGCCCGAGCCGCTGCCCGTAGGCGCCCGCCTGTGCCATGCGTGTTGAGTCCATCATTGATGTGCGGCCGGGCAGGGACTTGTCAGTCAACCTGCGAAGCCGTCACTCATTATCCGGGATTGCTGCGGCGCAGTCCAATTGTCTCAGGCGATCATGAACGATGCTGCCGGTCGTTCAGCGCAATGCGATTCCGGAATGAATTCAACTGCTTTGGTCCAATCGACCGTGCCGGACGCAGAAATGTCGCAGCCGCGCGCTTGGCGCAGAATTGGGCAAAGCATGGCCGTTTCAGGAAAGACATTCGAACTGCGCGGCGCTTAGGTCCGGCGGGCAGTTCCGCGCCTCATGGGTCCGACAGACCGGCCCGCAAGGAGGGAGCGCATGAGCCTTCAAACGCGAGCACAGGTGATGAGTAAGCCGATCCTGCACGATCCTTTGCGGGATTCGCCCGCCGCATCCGAAGCGCGGCCGGCCGAGGCACCGGCCGGTCCGCGCTGCCCGGCCGGCCAGGAGATGGCCCGCGTGCTCAAGACGCAGCCGCTTCGCATGGCGGCCGACCCGTCGAGCGGCGCGATCGCCTATTGGAAGCATGACGCCCTGCACGACGTGGTCAGGCCGATGGTCGACCATGTCGTCATGAGCTATCCCGCCGGCTCGCAGCGGCTGGAGCGGCGGACCGGCAGGGTGGCTTCGATCGGAACGGCGCGGTCCGGGGTCGTGACGATCATTCCGGCCGGCTCGAGCTCGCGCTGGGATATCCACCAGTCGGTACACGTCGTTCAGCTCTATCTTCCGCATGCGACGCTGGCGCGCGTCGCCGGCGAGGCCGACACCGCCGCTCCCGGCGATCTGCTGGAGCGCACCGGGCATCCCGATCCAATTACATCGCGGTTGCTGCTGAGCGCCGCTGATGCGCTCGATGGCAGCGCGGCGCTGGATGCGCTGTTCCGGCAGCAACTGACGGATCTCTTGGCCACGCGCCTGCTGTCGGCGCATGCCGGCGTGCCTGCTACGGTGCAGGCGACCGTGGGCGGTCTGGCGCCGACCGCGCTGCGCCGCGCCATCGAGCGGTTGCGCTTCGCGGCGCTGGCGACGGACGCCGGCCTGTCGCGCTTTCACTTCTGCCGCGCCTTCAAGGAAAGCACCGGGCTCTCGCCGCATGCCTGGTTGCGCCAGCACCGGCTCGAGCAGGCCATGAACATGCTGCGCGACACCGACGCATCCGTGGTCTCGATCGCGGCGGCGCTCGGCTACAGTTCGCAGACCGCGTTCGCGGCCGCGTTCAGGAAGCTGACCGGCGAAACCCCGAGCGATTGGCGGCGGCGCCTGCGGTAGAGCGTTTTCGAGCAAAGAACCGAAAATGCTCTAGCCGCAATCGCTCTTCAGGTCGGGCAATCGCTCTGGGGCACTCATAAGGCCAATTCGCTAGATCACCGTGGCGCCCACGCCAACAACGGAGACAAGCGATGGCCTGGAAGGATTTCGGTAGCTCCCTTGCAGTCACGCGGCGACGCCGGGTCCTCGCGACTGCACTGATGTACGGGCTTACGCTCACCGTCCGCTTCACGTCGGCAACCGGCGAGGATGCCGATGCGCCGGCGCAGGCCGCTCAGGGCGCCGATGCCATGACGTCGGTGATGATCAGCGACGCCGCCCAGGCGCTCTACCGGGACTGGCTCCCGGGGGCCGCGCTGCCGATCGGCCTTCAGCATGGAGCGCTGTCGGGCGCGAGAGGCTGCCGCGCAGCCTGCATGCCCGGGGCGCGTACGCCGTTCCTGTCGAGCTGCGCCGCCCGGCAATAGGCGCTCGCTTTTCGTTTCACCTCTTCGCGTCGCCGATCGCGAGGCTTCGCCGCAAGCGGCAGGCAGCGGCGGCAACGCGCGGACATCAGAGACTGCCAACCCAGAGGAGATACCCATGCGAATTGTCATCATCGGCGCCGGCTTTGCCGGCATGTACGCCGCGCTCTCCGCAGCCCGCCTGCGCGACATCAAGGGCGTTTCGCCCGAGGAGCTCGAGATCGCGCTGGTCGCGCCGGAGCCGACCCTGGTGGTGCGCCCGCGGCTCTACGAGCCGAAGCCGGAGACACTGACCGCGCCGCTGCTCGACGTCTTCAACGCGATCGACGTCGTCTATGTGCAGGGCAGCGCCGAAGCCGTCGACACCAAGGCCCGCACCGTGCAGATCGTCACCGCCAAGGACGCGCGCAAGACGCTGCCTTATGATCGCCTTGTGGTGGCGACCGGCAGCCGGCTGTTCCGTCCGAACGTACCCGGTCTCGCCGAGCATGGCTTCAGCGTCGACAATCTTGCGGATGCGATCGCGCTCGATCGCCATCTGCACGACCTCGCCAGGCAGCCGGCATCAGTGGCACGCGACACCGTGGTCGTTGCCGGCGGCGGCTTCACCGGCATCGAGGCGGCGACCGAGATGCCGGCGCGGCTCCGGGACATTCTCGGCAGCGACGCCAAGCCGCGCGTCGTGATCGTCGATCGCAACGTGGCGATCGCGCCCGACATGGGCGAGGGCCCGCGCCCGATCATCGAGGACGCGATGCGCAAGCTCGGCGTCGAAGGCCGCTTCGGCGCCGGCGTCGTCGAGGTCAGCAAGTCCGGCGTCACGCTCTCCAGCGGCGAGCATATCGAGGCCGCGACCGTGGTCTGGGCGGCGGGCATTCGCGCCGCGCCGCTGACCACGCAGATCCCGGCGGAGCGCGACAATTTCGGCCGGCTGCTGGTCGATCGCGATCTGCGCGTACCGTCGGTCGCGGGTGTGTTCGCCACCGGCGATGCGGCGCGTGCCGCATGCGACGATGTCGGCAATTACGCGCTGATGTCGTGCCAGCACGCGACGCGGATGGGCGCCTTTGCCGGCAACGCCGCGGCCGAGCTGCTCGGTGTCCCGACCAGGCCGTATCACCAGAAGGCCTATGTCACCTGCCTCGACCTCGGCGAGGCCGGTGCGCTGTTCACCCGCGGCTGGGAGCGCAAGGTCGAGATGGTCGGCGATGTGGCCAAGAAGACCAAGCGGGAGATCAACACCGTCTGGATCTATCCGCCGCGCGCCGAGCGTGCCGCGGCGCTGGCATCGGCCGATCCGGAGCACGTCACCGAAGTCTGACGCTGAGCTCGGCGAGAGCACCGCAACTGCGATCATCGCTTCCGCGCACGGCGTCGTTCGATCGCTGTGCGCGGAACTGACTCGAAGTATCGCGGAGCGAAACGCAGTTTAGAATCGTCCTTAGAAGCGCTCGAAAAATCTGAGGCGCATTGACGCAGTTTCGCTGCGTTCACGTTGCGAGCTCGCAACACCATCGGCGATAAGCCCAACACTGGATGTGTTCTAATCACCGATCAGCTGCGTACGTCTTTCATCGTGTTAGTGACGGCGAGGATGAAGGCGATGTGAGTTGACGGGGGTCGGATGTTTCGTCGCACTGCGCTGGCGGCCGGGTACATGGCCGGCAGCGGTTTGTTCGTGCTGAGTGTGGTGATGCCGCGAGAAAGCGTTGCGCAATCGGCGCTGCCGCCGGTGACGGTCGAGGCGCCGAAACAACAGCAGCAGGCGCGGCGAACGCTGCCGGCGCGACGCGCGGCGCGTCCTGCACGTACGACGCCGCGATCGATCGCGAACCGGGCGCCCGCGCAGAACGTTCCAGCACCGGGGGCAGGTGGCGGCGGAGAGCGCGGCAACGGGCCGGTCACCGGCTATCTCGCCAGCCAGAGCGTCACCGCAACCAAGACCGACAGCCCGGTGCTGACGACGCCGCAGTCGATCTCGATCGTCACCCAGGATCAGATCCAGGCGCAGGGTGCGCAGAACATCACCGAAGCGCTGCGCTACACGCCCGGCGTGACGATCGAGAGTTTTGGCGCCAACGCGTTCTTCGACGAGTTCAAGCTGCGGGGGTTCACCGCGCCGCGCTATCTCGACGGGCTGCGGCTGCCGACCGACACCACGACCTTCGCGGTCCCGCGCATCGAGACCTATGGTCTCGAGCGCATCGAGGTCCTGAAGGGGCCATCATCCGGCCTGTACGGACAGTCCGATCCGGGCGGCCTGTTGAACCTGGTCAGCAAGCGGCCCACCGAGACGCCGCATTACGAGATCGAGGGCAGCTTCGGCTCGTTCGATCGCTTCCAGGGCGCCTTCGATATCGGTGGCCCGGCCGACAAGGACGGCCGGTTCCTTTACCGCATCGTCGGCCTTGGCCGCGACAGCAACAGCCAGACCGACTTCGTTCAGGACAACAAGCTGTTCCTCGCGCCGAGCTTCACCTGGCGCCCGACCTACGACACCAGCTTCACCGTGCTCTCGCAGTACCAGAAGGTCGACAACAAGGGTTACCAGCAATACGTCCCGGGACAGGTGTCCTTCCTGCCCAACCCCAACGGACATATTCCCTACAGTCGTTACCTCGGCGAGCCCGGGCTGGATGGCTATCATCTCGAGCAGTTCGCGGTCGGCTACGCGTTCGAGCATCGCTTCGACAACATCTTCCAGTTCCGGCAAAACCTCCGCTACACCCAGGTCAGCAACGACCTCGCATCGGTGCGGACCGAGGGCATGGTGACGGATCGTCTGGTCGCGCGCACCTACAACTACGTCAAGGCCAACGCCGCCAATGTCGCGCTCGACAATCAGCTGCAGGCGGATTTCGCCACCGGGCCGCTGGTCCACAAGGTGCTGGCCGGCGTCGACTACTTCGATCTGTGGGCGAACACGGACTATCGCACGACGCCGATTGCGCCGATCGATGCCTATAGCCCGGTCTACGGCACCGCCGTTCCGTTAGCCAGCTCGCTGGCGCCTTTCATTCTGCGCGACGACAGGCAGTCGCAGCTCGGCGCCTATCTGCAGGATCAGATCAAGCTCGATCGCTGGACGCTGACCATGAGCGGCCGCCAGGACTGGGTCAGCTCCGGCTTCACCAGCATGGCGTTCTATCCGCCGGCCGGCCATTATTCGCGCGATGACTCGGCGCAAACCGGGCGCATCGGCCTGAGCTACCTGTTCGATATCGGCCTCGCGCCCTATGTCAGCTACGGGACCTCGTTCACGCCCAACCTCGGCGCCGACAGCGCCGGCCGGTCGTTCAGGCCGACGACGGGCGAGGGCGCGGAAGTCGGCGTCAAGTTCAAGCCGAACGGCTCGAACTTCATGGTGACGGCCGCGGCGTTCGATATCCGTCAGCAGGACGTATTGACGGCCGATCCGTTAAACCCGCTGTTCAACGTGCAGACCGATGCCGTGCGCGTCCGCGGCCTCGAGCTCGAGCTGAAGGGCAATCTCACGCGCGAGCTCGAGATCACGGCGGGATACACCCATCTCGACCCGCGGGTGACGACGAGCATTGCCGGCTATGCCGGCAAGTACATGATGAACACGGCGCAGGACCAGGTCGCGGTCTGGGGCAAGTATAGCTGGTATGACGGCGCGCTCGCGGGCCTTGGGCTCGGCCTCGGCGTGCGCTATGTCGGCGAGACCTACGGCGACAACTTCAATACCTTTGTCATTCCCTCCTATGCCTTGCTCGATGCGTCGGTCAGCTACGACTTCGCCTATCTGCGGCCGGACCTGAGGGGATGGAAGGCGCAGGTCAACGTCACCAACCTGACCGACCACTTCTACGTTGCATCCTGCCTGACCGGGCTTCCCTATTGCGGCCTCAGTAATGGCCGCACGGTGCTGGGCACGATGAAGTACACCTGGAACTAAAGCATGATCCGGAAAAGTGCTAAGCGGTTTTCCGAAAAGATCATGCTTCAACAAGAGGCTAAAGCTCGATGACGATCCAACCTGATCCCATCGCGCTTTAGGTAACGAAATTGACTGCGACGACCAGATCCTTGCGGCGATGGGGCGCTGTTCATAAATGGACCAGCCTCATCTGCACGCTGTTCATGCTGCTGCTCTGCATCACCGGCCTGCCGCTGATCTTCCACGAGCAGATCGACGATCTCCTGCACAGCCAGGTCAAGCCGGCCGACGTGCCGCCAGGCACGCCGCCGGCCAATCTGGACCGTCTGCTCTTCAACGCGCTGGCGCAGGCGCCCGGGAAGGTGCCTCACTTCCTGATCTGGGATCGCGACGATCCGAGCGCGATGTTCGTCAGCGTCGGCCCGACCATCGATGCCGATCCGACCAATAATTTGCTGATCCGGATGGACACCCATACCGGCGCCTATCTCGATGCGCCCGACGTGACCGGCCGCTTCACCTACATCATGTTGAAGCTGCACACCGACATGTTCGCGGGCCTGCCCGGCAAGCTGTTCCTCGGATTGATGGGGATCCTGTTCTGCGTCGCGATCATCTCCGGCATCGTGGTCTATGCGCCGTCGATGCGGAAACTGCGTTTCGGCGCCTATCGCGCGCAACGGACCCGCGTCGTGCGCTGGCTCGACGTCCATAATCTCGCGGGCATCCTGCTCGTCGCCTGGACGCTGGTCGTCGGCTTCACCGGGGTCATCAACACCTGGGCCGATCTCGTGCTCAAGATGTGGCAGTTCGGCCAGCTCGCCGAAATGACCGCCCAGTACAAGGACCGGCCGGTGCCGTCGAAGCTGACCTCGCTGAATGCGGCGGTCGAAGTGGCCACCCATGCGGTGCCCGGCATGACGCCGAGCTTCGTCGCCTACCCGGGAACCCTGTTCAGCAGCAAGAGTCATTATGCGGTGTTCCTGCACGGCGATACGCCGCTGACCTCGCGGCTGCTCAAGCCGGCGCTGATCGACGCAGAAACCGGCAAGCTGACCGACACAAGGGACATGCCCTGGTATGTGACGACCCTGTTCGTCTCGCAGCCGCTGCATTTCGGCGACTATGGCGGCATGCCGCTCAAGATCGTCTGGGCGCTGCTCGACATCCTGACCATCCTCATCCTCGTGACCGGCGTGTATCTGTGGATGCGTCGCCGCAAGGCCGGCGTGAGCCAGGAACGCGCGATCGCCAACGCCGCCTCCCTCGACAACCCCGCATTATCGTCGTGACGTCAGCATGGTCTCGCATCGTTCATTGACCCAGATCTTCGCCGTCCCGCTCGTCATCGCGATCGTGAGCACGGTCGGATTGATCAGCGCGCTGGTCGGCGACGGCTGGTGGGATGCGGTCTCGTGGGCCGGGCTCGGCCTGCCTGTGCTGCTCTATCTGGTGTTCATCTGGCGGCGCCAGCCGAATTGATCGGGTTCGCCTGATCGCGCCTCGAACCGGCCGGGCAATCAGCAAAGCCGGTCCAATCGGAATATGCCGATCCCTGCGGTGTCTCATCCGCGGAGATGCGCAAGAAGCCGAACGAGCAATCGAATAGCAGTCGCGGCCGCGCAGGTGTCTGGCGTGTGGCGTCGCGCCGGCATTGTAAGATGACAGGTCTTCACTCCGGGAGCCCCGCCATGCGTAGCGGATTGACCAATGCATCCAGGTCGCCTTGTCGGCGATACGGAAGCAGCCTGGCCCAGCGGGCCAGGCTGAAATTGGGGTGGCCCGCCAGCAAGTCGCTTGAGATCATGCGCGCTTCATCTTGCCGGCCGAGATTCCAAAGCGCCGCTATGAGTGTCGACTGCGCGGTCAGCCAGAACGGCCGCTGCCTCAGAACGCGGGAGGCTATATCGTGCGCCGCCGCGAAATCTCCGAGATGAAATCTTGCGCGCGCTTCGTCCACCATGGATTCGTTGCGCTCAATCGGACTGAGCCGTTGGGCGTGTTCCTCGTAGAGGACGGCTTTTCGGAAATTGCCGGCGTAGCCGTGGTACATGCCCGCCATGTGATGGGCGTCAGAGCTGCTGGGAGCGAGGCTGATCGCGGTTTCTCCTGCTGCCACGGCCTCATCATGACGGCGTTGATAGGTACGAACATAGCCGATCACCAGGTATGCTTCCCCGAAGCTGGGGTCGGCGGCGAGAGCCCGATCAGCGCAGCCCAGTGCGGCTTGATACGCTTCATTTTCATCCTTGATCCAACCGAAGCGCGCCTGGTCAGTCAGGGTCAGACCCAACAAGTAGAGCGCAGGCATAAACGAGCCGTTGATCTCGAGCGCCTGTTCAAAGAGCTTCCGGGCCTGTGCGTGAGTTTGCCTTGCGAAATGAACGTACAGGGCGCGTCCCTTTAAGACATACTCATAAGCCAGCGGACTGCCCGAGCGCTTTCTCCACACCCTCGCGCGTTCGCCGACCGTCAACTGGACCTCAAGCGCTTCGACGATCTCTTGCGTAATTCGGTCCTGGAGATCGAACACGTCGTCCAGGTCTCCGTCAAAGCGATCCGCCCAGAGATGACCGCCGTCTCGACCATCAATCAACTGCGCCGTCAACCTGATGCGATTGCCGATCTTTCGAACGCTCCCCTCCAGCAGATAACGAGCACCCAGGATCTGCCCGATTTCGCGAATGTCCCGGTTCTGCCCCTTGAACGCGAAGCTCGAGTTGCGAGCTATCACCATCAATTCCTGAATCTTTGACAGGGTCGTAAGGACGTCTTCCGCGATCCCATCCGCGAAATACTCCTGCTCGTTGTCTCCGCTCATGTTCTGAAACGGCAGCACCGCGATGGAGGGCTTTCCCGAAAGCGGGCGCATGTGATGCGATTCGGCGGGAGTTGGATGGCGCTCAGGCGAAGGTCTGGCGCCAATCTTCATTCGCCAGGCGCGGATCGGTTCAGTGATGTTTTTCAGATTCTGTTGGCCCATGTCTTCGAAGGCTGCATCGACCTTGCCCCGGATCTGCCGGTAGGCGTCGTCGGACAGGCATATGCCGCCCGGGTCCGCGATGTTCTCCAGCCGCGCGGCGATGTTGACGCCGTCGCCGAAGATGTCGTCGTTGTCGATGATGATGTCGCCGACGTGAATGCCGATGCGAAATTCGATCCGCTGCTGTTGCGGTGCGGATGCGTTAAGCTCCGCCATCCTGCTCTGGACTTCTACAGAGCTGCGCATTGCATCGACGGCGCTGCCGAATTCGACCAGCATGCCGTCGCCGGTCGTTTTGACGATGCGGCCGCGATGAGCGGCGATCGTTGGATCAATGAGATTCTTTCTGGCCGCCTTGAGCCGCGCGAGCGTGCCTTCCTCGTCCGTTCCCATCAGGCGAGTGTAGCCGGCGACATCTGCCGCCAGCACTGCTGCCAGTCGCCTTTCCACTCGCTCGGGCGCCACGGACTACCCTAACTTGGAAGTTCAACCCAGCCAATTAAAGCACGTCGAGCCGCCTTCGGGCTAGAGGCCACGCCCTGGCTGACCGTCAGTCGCTAGTGTCCCGAGTCACAAGTTCGCAATCATAGATTCGCAGTAGATTCGCGTCGCTGTGCCAAGGATGGAGGCAAACAGCGGCGGAGTCTCCAATGGCGGTCCAGCAACTTGCCCCCCTGATATTGAGTGATGATGAGCGGGCTGAACTGACGTCGCTGACGATGCGGCGGAAGACGGCTCAGGCGCTGGCTCTGAGAGCCCGGATCGTGCTGACCTGTGCGGAAGGTGGTCAGAACACGGAAGTGGCGGTCAAGCTCGGGCTGGACCGGCAGACCGTAGGCAAGTGGCGGCGGCGCTTTATGGCACAGCGTGTGGCCGGGCTGCACGACGAGCCGCGTTCCGGCGCGCCGCGCACGATTGACGATGCCCGCATCGAAGCCGTGATCGTGAGGACGTTGGAGAGTTGCCCTGAGAACGCCACTCATTGGAGCTCCCGCGACATGGCCAAGACCAGCGGCCTATCGGTATCGACGGTCCAACGCATCTGGCGGGCCTTCGGGCTCCAGCCGCACCGGATGGAGACGTTCAAGCTCTCGACCGATCCGAACTTCGTGGCCAAAGTGCGCGATGTCGTGGGCCTCTACGTCTCACCACCCGAGCACGCCATCGTTCTGTGTGTGGATGAGAAGTCCCAAATCCAGGCGCTGGACCGCAGCCAGCCGTTGCTGCCGATGCGTCCCGGCCAGGCGGCCCGAAGGAGCCATGACTACAAAAGGCATGGCACCACATCGTTGTTCGCCGCCCTCGATATTGCGACGGGACGGGTCATCGGCAAATGCTACGGGCGCCACCGCACCGCCGAGTTCCGCAAGTTCCTTGACGAGATCGAGGCTGCCGTACCGCGCGAACTCGACGTCCATCTCGTCATGGACAATTACGTCACGCACAAGACCCCAATGATCCGGAGATGGCTCGCCAAAAGGCCGCGTTGGCACGTGCACCTGACCCCGACCAGTTCGTCATGGCTCAACCAAGTCGAGCGCTTCTTCGCGCTCCTCACCGATAAGAAGATCAGGCGCGGCGTCTATCGCAGCGTAGCCGCCCTCAGGGCGGACATCGCCTCGTTCATCGAACGACACAACGCCGATCCAAAACCGTTCCGATGGACCAAATCCGCCGATGATATCCTTGCTTCCATCGAGCGCTTCTGCCGTTACAATGCCCCGGCAAAACAAGCCCCGATGTTGCGAACTTCTGGTTCAGGACACTAGATCAGCGCTTCCGTGCGCAGCGTCGCCTCGATCTCGCCGAGGATGCGCGCCAGCCGTTCGGCCCACGCGGTCTCGCCGGCCTGGTCGGAGATCAGGTCCTGGCGGATCTCGATGCCCGAGTTCATCAGGCCGCGTGCCTCGCCATGCACGGGGATCGTGTAGTCGGTCTCGTCGCTGACCGCATAGGGCTCGTTGTCGCCGACCACGAGATCGCCCTCGGCGCGCAGATGCTTCAGCAGCAGCGGCGGCAGCACCGTGTCGCGGTGGTAGAGCGTGCCGATGTGCCAGGGTCGCGCGATGCCGGCGTAGATCGGCGTGAAGCTGTGCAGCGACACCAGCAGCGTCGGCAGGCCCCGACGCGCGCGCGCGTCGATGATCTCGTCGATGCGTTTGTGATAGGGATCGAAGATCTGCGCGTGGCGCATCTCGGCGGCCTCGCGCGACAGGCCTTCATTGCCCGGCACCGTGGTGGCCTCGCTGATCAGCGGGATCGAGCTTGCGACATGCGGCGGACGGTTGCAGTCGATCACGAGCCGCGAATAGCGCTGCGCGATCAAATGCGCGCCGAGCCGGTCCGAGAGGCGGGTTGCGACGCCGGCGATGCCGATGTCCCAGGCGATGTGCCGCACGAGTTCGTCTTCGGGCAGGCCGAGATCGCCGAGCGGAGAGGGAATCAGCCTGCCGTAGTGGTCGCAGGTGAACAGGAACGGCGAGCGGCCGCCGGCATTGTGTTCAAGAACCGGTGAAGCGTCGGTGCTCGCGAGCAGGAACGATGGACCGCCTCCGTAATTCAAGGGCTTTTTTCCTCAACTTTGCCTATTCAGGCGGCATGCTGATCTGGAATCGGGCAGCTTTCTCTATAGATTATGCAGCCCGAAATCACGATGATTGTTTGAAGATGCCGCTGCTGACTATTCATCACAAGACCGTTTATCGCTACGCGCGCCCGGTGGCGTTCGGTGAGCACCGCATCATGCTGCGCCCCCGTGACGGCCATGATCTGCGCGTGCTCGACAGCGCACTTGTGATCGATCCACAGCCGATGTCGCTGCGCTGGATCCACGACGTGTTCGGCAACAGCATGGCGATCGCCGCCTTCGACGAGCGCGCCGACATGCTGTCCTTCGTCTCGACCGCGACGGTGGAGCACAATCCGGCCGATACGTTTGCGCTGACGCCGGACGATCCCGCCTATTTCTATCCGTTCCTCTACGACGATGAGGAATTCCCCGACCTGCAGCAGTTCATTACGCCGCAATATGGCGACCCGAACGGTGAGCTGTCGGCCTGGGCGCGGCGCTTCCTCGATGTCGAGGCGCCGACGCCGACTTTCAAGATCCTGAGCGGCATGACCCACGGCATCCGCGAGGCGTTCAGCTATCGCAAGCGCTATGAGCAGGGCACCCAACATCCGCTCGACACGCTGCGCACGCAGTCCGGCACCTGCCGCGACTATGCGCTGTTCATGATCGAGGCGCTGCGCCGGCTCGGCGTCGCCGCGCGCTTCGTCTCCGGCTATCTCGCCATGCCGCCCGGCAGCGCGCACGGCTATGTCGGCGGCGGCTCGACCCATGCCTGGGTGCAGGTCTATCTGCCGAGCGCGGGCTGGATCGAGTTCGATCCGACCAACGGCATCGTTGGCACGCGCGATCTGATCCGCGTCGCGGTGGCGCGCGACCCGCGCCAGGCGATCCCGCTGCACGGCGTCTATCTCGGCGCGGCGGACGCCTTTCTCGGCATGGATGTCGACATCAAGGTGGTCTCGGTCGGCGAGAACGCGGAGCAGGAGACGGCCTGACGATGCAGATCAAGGTCGGCTTCGAGATCACCTACACGGCGGCGCAGCCGACCCCGATGGTGATCATGCTGTCGATCCATCCGTCGCGCTACGCTGACATCGTCGGCACGGAGCGCCTTTCGACCGAACCGGACGTGCCGATCGGCCTCTATCGCGACGGCTTTGGCAATGTCTGCGGGCGGCTCGTTGCCCCCAGCGGTGGCGTCACCTTCCGCGGCAGCGCGCTGGTGCGCGATTCCGGACTGCCTGACATCGTCAATCCGGCTGGACAGCAGCTGCCGGTCGAGCAATTGCCGGACGACATGCTGCTCTATCTGATGCCGAGCCGCTATTGCGAGACCGACAAGCTGACCGATGTCGCCTGGTCGCTGTTCGGCAACACACCGCAGGGCTGGGCGCGGGTGCAGGCGATCACCGATTTCGTGCACCACCACGTGACGTTCGGCTATCAGCACGCCCATCACATGAAGTCGGCGCACGACGTCTATGAAAGCCGCGCCGGCGTCTGCCGCGACTTCGCGCATCTGGCGCTCACCTTCTGCCGCTGCATGGGCATTCCGGCACGCTACTGCACCGGCTATCTCGGCGACATCGGCGTGCCGCCGGACCCGGCGCCGATGGATTTCTCCGGCTGGTTCGAGGTCTATCTGTCGGGCCAGTGGTACACCTTCGATGCCCGCCACAACACGCCGCGGATCGGCCGCATCCTGATGGCGACCGGCCGCGACGCCGCCGACGTCGCCCTCACCACGAGCTTCGGCCGCATGACGCTGACGAAGTTCGTCGTGGTGACGGACGAGGTGGCGGCGGCCTAGCGTCCCCCGGGATTTTCTGTCATTCCGGGATGGTGCGTTGGCACCAGACCCGGAATCTCGAGATTCCGGGTCTGGTCCTTCGGACCATCCCGGAATGACAACTGAACCTATGACCTCCGATATTCTTTTCGTCTACGGCACGCTGATGCGCGGCTTCGACCATCCGATGGCGAAGCTGCTCGCGGGCAATGCCGAATTCCTCGGGCCGGCGCAGTGCCGCGGCCGGCTCTATCTGGTGAAGCATTATCCGGGCCTCGTGGTGTCGGACGATCCGGCGGACATCGTGCATGGTGAGCTGTTCCGCTTGCGGGAGCGTGAGGCCATGCTGCGTGAATTCGACATGTACGAAGCCTGCGGCGAAGGCTTTCCGCCGCCGACCGAATATGTCCGCGAGATGCTTGCCGTCACGCTCGCCGACGGCAATGTGAGCGAGGCGTGGACCTATCTCTACAACTGGCCGGTCACCGAGCTGCCGCGGATCGCGTCAGGAAAATTCCTCGAGCATTAGCGCTCGGACGTACCGCATGTTTCGTCATGCGCGGGCTTGACCCGGGCATCCATCTCACTTCGCAATAGTCATTCTCTTGATGGATTGCCGGGTCATAGGCGAGCGGAAGCGACGCCGTCATTCTGACGGCTGTGCCGGCCACCACGAAAGAGAAGTCAATCCTCCCGCACCACGCGGATGTCGACCTCGCGCTCGACATAGCTCCATTCCTCGGTCGCGCGCAGCATGCCGACCAGTTCGTCGAACAAGGTGACGTGGTCGGGGGCGAATTCGAACCAGGTCAGGAAGTCGAAGGGCATGCCGAGGTCGCGCGAATGAAACAGCTGGCGGGCGATTGCGGGGAGGAATTTCAGGGTGCCTTCGATGTGGTGCGACTTGTCCTCGAAGATCTTGCGGCGCTCCTCCTGCGTGAGCTCCCACCACGCCGCGGATTTCCGGATCGGGATCAGCGCCGCGTGCGTTGCCTCGCTGCGGCCGAGCCCGGCCTGCACGGCCAAGAGCTTCTCGCGCTCCTCCTTCTCGGTGTAGCGCAGATGGCTGGCGACGCCGGCTAGCCGCCAGGAGGTCTGCGCCGGCAGCAGCGGCAGCGCGATCGATTCGCTCGCAACGATCGACAACGCCGCGACCTTCGGCAGCGTCTCGCCCTTCACCCGCGTGATGGACGTGACCTGCCAGCCGCCGCTCTGTCCGCCTCTGAATGTCGTGAACATGGCCTATCCAATCCCGGAAGCGGGGAGGGGGCAAGCTTGCCGCACAGGCTCTCCACCGTGGATTTGGGGGTAACCCGCTCGACGGAGCCGCGACGGGCCAGACCTGTGAATAGCCCGGAAAAGCCCCACATTGTTCGGCATGGCGGGCCGTGCCGCTATATGGCTAACCGGTTGTCCGCGATTCGCCGCCCGAGCCCAAAATCCTGACTGATGCGTTTCACGCCCGAATTCCTCGATGAGCTGCGCGCCCGGCTTCCGGTCTCGGAAGTCGTGGGCAGGCGCGTCAAGCTCAAGAAGGCCGGCCGGGAGTGGAAGGGGCTGTCGCCGTTCCAGCAGGAAAAGACGCCGTCGTTCTTCGTCAACGACCAGAAGCAGGCCTGGTTCGACTTCTCGTCCGGGCTGAATGGCAACATCTTCGACTTCCTGATGAAGACCGAGGGCGTGACTTTCCCCGAGGCGGTGGAACGTCTCGCCGCGATGGCGGGTGTCCCGCTGCCGGCGGTGACGCCCGATGCCGCGCGACACGAGCAGCACCGCCGCACCCTGCACGACGTGATGGAACTGGCGACCAAGTTCTTCGCCGACACGCTGGCTTCGCGGGGCGGCGCCAAGGCGCGCGGCTATCTTGCCGACCGCGCCATCTCGCCGGCGACCCAGCTCCAGTTCCGGATGGGCTATGCGCCGCCGGATCGCTTCGCGCTGAAGGAGCATCTCGGCGCACTAGGTATCTCCAGCGACGACATGGTAGAGGCCGGGCTTCTGGTGTCCGGCGAGGACAAGCCGGTGCCGTTCGATCGCTTCCGCGACCGCGTCATGTTCCCGATCACGGATGCCCGCGGCCGCGTCATCGCATTCGGCGGGCGTGCGCTCGAAAAGGACGTTCCGGCAAAGTACCTGAACTCGCCGGAAACCACGCTGTTTCACAAGGGCGACAATCTCTACAATCTGTTCACCGCGCGGCAGGCCGCGCATGACGGCGCGCAACTGATCGTCGTCGAGGGCTATGTCGACGTCATCGCCATGGTCACGTCGGGCTTTCCCGGCGCCGTCGCGCCGCTTGGCACCGCGCTGACCGAGAACCAGCTCGGCCTGCTCTGGAAGATGGTCGACGAGCCGATCCTCTGCTTCGACGGCGACCGCGCCGGACAGAAGGCGGCTTATCGTGCTGCCGACCTTGCATTGCCGCAGCTCAAGCCGGGCAAGAGCCTGCGGATTGCGCTGCTGCCGGAAGGGCAGGACCCCGACGATCTCGCCCGCTCCGGCGGCCGCGGCGCGATCGAGGACGTGATCTCGGCCGCGCGTCCGCTCGCCGAAATGATCTGGTCGCGCGAGATCGAGGGCGGCAATTTCGATACGCCCGAGCGCCGCGCCGCGCTGGAGGCGCGGATCGGCGAGCTCACCAATGGCATCCGTGACGAGGTGGTGCGCCGCTATTACCGGCAGGACCTGCAGGAGCGGCTGCAGCGCAATTTTGCGCCCGAGGGCGGACGCGGCGGTTATGGCCGCGGCGGCTACGGAAGGGGCAATTTCGGCGGCGGCCGCGGCGGCGAATCACCCCGCCAGTTTGTCCCCCGGGGACCTGCCCAAAACGGCCGACAGGGAGGCCCGCAGGGCGGCCGGTTCGGTGCCACCCCCGGGATTTCACGGGGTCCCTATCAGGCCGCCAGCCCCCAATTGGCCAACAGCCCGATCATGCGCGGCCAGCGCAGCGCGATCTCGCGCCGCGAGGCCCTGATCCTGCAGTCGCTGATCAACCACCCTTGGCTGCTGCACGACCATCTCGAGGAGGTGGCGGCGCTGGAGCTCGCCCATCCCGAGGCCCACAAGCTCAGGGCCGCCATCATCGCCGCCTTTGCCCACGACCATCACCATTCCCCCGACGCCGAGGAGCAGGCCGAGAAGATGCGGGCCGACCTCGAAGCGGGCGGATTATCCTTGATTCTTCAAAGGGTTGAGCGGGCGATCACAACCCAGGCGGTGTGGGGCGCGCAGATCGGCGCGGCGCGCGAGGATGTTTTATCAACCTGGCGTCAACTCGTTGCCTTGCATCAGAAAACCCACGCCTTACTTAGGGAAAGAAAAGATGCGGAAGCGGCTTTGGCTGAAGACTCCAGCGAGGCCAATCTGGCATGGTTGCAGGATATCCAGGCCCGGATGGCAGAAGCCGACGGGACCGAAGCCCTGATTGAAGGGTTCGGCGAATTATCGGGCCGGTTCCAGCGTAATGTCTGATAACAAAAATGCTGCGGACGGCGCTGGCCGCACCCGCAAAAAGACTCGCCAAATCCATGGTTTGGCTGCAAAAACAGGGTTAAGCGAAACTTAATAGCTACCGTAGCATTTTCAGGCGAAGTGGTTCCCGGTTCGCCGTCAGAAAATGCGTCAGATCTAGATCTGTCGCGTCTTCCGATCGTAAAACCGGTATCCACTTTTACGGAAGACGCGACGGGCTATTGCAGATTGGAAACCGTCGAGACGGATGACAGGGGTGGCGAGATATTGCGCCGCCCTTTGTGCGTCGAGAGAGTAAATCTAGATTTCGTGCGGATGCGCGTGCGTGGCGCCATTTTGCATGACCGCGTTTCGGGAGCTTAGTGAATGGCCACCAAGGCAAAGACGCTGCAGGTTAAGGACAAGGAAAAAGACGACAAGGCAGCGGATGCTCCTGAGAAGGATGCCGCTGACGCGCCGTCGCCGTTGCTCGACCTGTCGGATGCCGCGGTGAAGAAGATGATCAAGCAGGCCAAGAAGCGCGGCTTCGTGACCTTCGATCAGCTCAACGAAGTGCTGCCCTCCGATACGACGTCGCCCGAACAGATCGAAGACATCATGTCGATGCTGTCAGACATGGGCATCAACGTCACCGAGGCCGACGACAGCGAGGGCGAGGACGAGAAGGACGACGGCGACGACGAGACCGATAACGAACTCGTCGAGGTCACGCAGAAGGCCGTCACCGAGGTCAAGAAGTCGGAGCCCGGCGAGCGCACCGACGATCCCGTGCGCATGTATCTGCGCGAGATGGGCACCGTCGAGCTGCTCTCCCGCGAAGGCGAAATCGCGATTGCAAAACGCATCGAGGCCGGCCGCGAGGCGATGATCGCGGGCCTCTGCGAAAGCCCGCTGACCTTCCAGGCCATCATCATCTGGCGCGATGAGCTCAACGAAGGGAAGATCTTCCTCCGCGACATCATCGATCTCGAAGCCACCTATGCCGGCCCCGAGTCCAAGGGCGGCATCAATCCGAACCTGATCGGCAACAACGGCGCCGAGGGTGCCGCCGCTGAGGGCAATGGCGGCGACGCGCAGGCCGGTGCGCCGGCCCATGTCGCGCCGCCGGCAGCGCCGCCGTCGCCGACCCCGTTCCGCGCCGCGCCCGCCGGTGGCGAAGCCGCCACCGAGGAGAAGGATCCCGCCGAGGCCGCCGCCGAAGGCGACATGGACGACGACGAGTTCGAGAACCAGATGTCGCTCGCCGCCATCGAGGCCGAGCTGAAGCCGAAGGTGGTCGAGACCTTCGACAAGATCGCGTCCGAGTACAAGAAGCTGCGCCGCCTGCAGGAGCAGGACATCGCCAACCAGCTGCAGAGCGAGTCGCTGTCGCCCTCGCAGGAGCGCAAGTACAAGAAGCTGAAGGACGAGATCATCGTCGAGGTGAAGTCGCTGCGCCTCAACCAGGCCCGCATCGATTCGCTGGTCGAGCAGCTCTACGACATCAACAAGAAGCTGGTCTCGTTCGAGGGCCGCCTGCTGCGCCTCGGCGACAGCCACGGCGTCGCGCGCGAGGACTTCCTGCGCAACTACCAGGGCTCCGAGCTCGACCCCCGCTGGCTCAACCGCGTCTCCAAGCTGTCGGCCAAGGGCTGGAAGAACTTCGTCCATCACGAGAAGGACCGCATCAAGGACCTGCGCCACGAGATCCAGTCGCTGGCGGCGCTCACCGGGCTCGAGATCGGCGAATTCCGCAAGATCGTGCACGGCGTGCAGAAGGGCGAGCGCGAGGCCCGTCAGGCCAAGAAGGAGATGGTGGAAGCCAACCTCCGGCTCGTGATCTCGATCGCCAAGAAGTACACCAACCGCGGCCTGCAATTCCTCGACCTGATCCAGGAAGGCAATATCGGCCTGATGAAGGCGGTCGATAAGTTCGAATATCGCCGCGGCTACAAGTTCTCGACCTACGCCACCTGGTGGATCCGGCAGGCGATCACCCGCTCGATCGCCGACCAGGCCCGCACCATCCGCATTCCCGTGCACATGATCGAGACGATCAACAAGATCGTCCGCACCTCGCGCCAGATGCTGAACGAGATCGGCCGCGAGCCGACCCCGGAAGAACTCGCCGAGAAGCTCGGCATGCCGCTCGAGAAGGTGCGCAAGGTCCTCAAGATCGCCAAGGAGCCGCTGTCGCTCGAAACGCCTGTGGGCGATGAAGAGGATTCGCATCTCGGCGATTTCATCGAGGACAAGAACGCGATCCTGCCGATCGACGCCGCGATCCAGTCCAACCTGCGCGAGACCACGACGCGCGTGCTGGCCTCGCTCACCCCGCGCGAGGAGCGCGTGCTGCGCATGCGCTTCGGCATCGGCATGAACACCGACCACACGCTGGAAGAAGTCGGCCAGCAGTTCTCGGTCACCCGCGAGCGCATCCGCCAGATCGAAGCCAAGGCGCTGCGCAAGCTGAAGCACCCGTCGCGGTCGCGGAAGCTGCGGAGCTTCCTGGACAACTAATATTTCCGATTGTCATTGCCGGACTCGACCCGGCAATCCATCGAGACAACAACGGCGGGCCTGGGCCCGCCGTTTTCATTTTGATCCGTCTCCGACGTCATTGCGAGGAGATTGCTTCGCTGCGCTCGCAATGACGTGGATAGAGTTGTGTGGACGCCGCTACTTCTTCTTCGCGCCGACGCGCTCGATGGACTTGATCTCGAGCGGCGGGCGGCCGCCCTTTTCGGCGATCTCGCGGTCCTGCTCGCGCAGGAAGGCACGCACCGGCTCGTCGCCGTCGAGCCCGCCAATGAGCTCCGACGGCACGCGGCGGTTGGAGCGCTGCGAGCCGTCTTCATAGAAGACGTTGAAGAAGGCGAATTCGCCTTTGGGATTGGTCCCGGGTTTTTTCGGCATGCGCGGCTTGTCCTCGATCGGGGCGCCGCTGTCAAAGCAAATCGCCGCCGGTCTGCCCTGCGCCGACCTGCCCTGCGCGATCGGGTTGCGTGCGGCCCTTGCGCAACGCCGGGCGCAGTTCGGCCCGGCATGCGCTCGCGGTGCCCGTCCGGTCACATCAACGACATATACGGCTCAGCCCTCGAACAGCACGAACGCCGCCCACACGCTGGCGTCGCCCGCGCCCGCGACCTTGCCGTCGCGCGCATCGCGCCTCGTCTGGCGCAGCGCATCGGAATAGGTCAGGCCCTCCGCGAGGTGCTCGTAGAACCGCACGGTGAAATTCGCGGTGCCCTGGTCGGCGACCGGCCACAACGTCAGCAGTGCCCGCCGCGCGCCGGCGATGCCGAGCGCGGTCGGCAGGCCGCGCAGGCCGCTGACGAAGCTCTCGTCGCCGCGGCCGGTCTCGCAGGCCGACAGCACCAGCAAGTCGAGCCCGGACAGGTCCCAGTCCATCAATTCGAAGGCATAGAGATAGCCGTCGTTCTCGTCGCGCAGCGGAAATCGGCTGTCGCCGGCGCCGGACAGCACGATGCCGCTCTGCCACAGCGTATCGAGGCCCGACGCCGTGCCGTCGCGATAGAAGCCGTGCGTCGCCAGATGCGCGATGCGCGCCTTGCCGATCGCCGCGCGCAGCGTGCCTTCGCTGACGCCGCGTCCGGTCAGCATCTCGACCGGCGCGCCGCGGGTGCGGGCGAGTTTTGCGATCGCCTCGATCTCGGTCCGGGTCGCGGGCAGCGGCATCGGCCCCGGATCGCCGTATTCGATGCCGCCGGCGAGCAGCATCGCGCCCCGCTGATCGAGCGTCTCGCGCGCATGGATCGCGATCAGCGCATCGGGGCTGGTCAGCATCCGGATCGTGAACTTGTCCTCCAGCAGGCCGCCGCCACTGCCGGGCAGCAGCGCGAACGGCACGGCGAACAGGAAGCCGTCCGGCACGACATAGAGCGTGGTCTTGTCCTTCAGCAGCGGCTCCAGCGGCGCGAACAGCCGCGCCCGGAGGTTCTGGAAGCGGCCCTTGACGTCGGGCGCGTGCGTGTCGGGATCCGGCGCAGCGGCCCGCGTCGCGCGCAGCCGCGCGATCTCGGTGCGCGCGCCGGTGTCGACCATCCGGCCGGGATCGCCGAGATCGACCACGCGCGGCTCGCTCGTTGCGGTCTCGACGATGGCGTAGAGCACGGTCGCCGCCAACGGGTCTTTCGCCTGGCGATCCGCCTTCCATTGCCGGGTGATGAAATAGTTGACGACGGCTTCCTGCGCCGCGAGCAGCTGTGACGGACGGATCGGGTCTTGCGGTCGCTTCGCACCGATCGCATCGAGCCGCTTCTGCAGCGCCTTCTCGGCGGCGTCCTGCCGCCCCCACACCGACCTCGCCCAGTCGTCGATATTGCCCGACGAGAACAGCTCCTGTTTCTCGCCGTTGAGCCGGAGCGCCGTCCGCAGCAGCGTCGCGGTCTCCTCGTCCTTGCCGGCGACCTCCGGCTCGAGCTGGCGCAGCGCCGTGGCGTCGGCGCCGCCGAGCGTCTTCCAGCGCAGCACGGCGGCGGCAAAGGCCGGCTGCGCCACGGCGGAGCCGGCGCCGGTGGCGAAGCGGCCGAACGCGAACAAGAGATGGTCGGCATGGGCGCGGATCGCTTCGGCGACGGCGCGATCGCCCGATGTGCCGACCTCGCGCTTCATCCAGTCGAACATCTCGCGGTCAAGCGCGGCGAAGGCCTGCACCGCGCGGCTCGGATCATCAGCGATCAGGGCGGTCGCGATGCCGAGCTTGATCTCGAAGCTGATCGGATGCTGCGCGGTGAAGGCGCGGGTCGAGATCGCCAGCGCGGTCTCGCGCAGCCGCATCCCCTTGTCCCGCTCGCGGCGCTGCTCGCGTTGGCCGGCAGCCAGCACCGCGGATTTGATGCGCAGGAAATCCGCATAATTCGCCTCATTGGCGACGATCGCCTCCAGCCGCCCCAGATCGGCCGGCGCGATCGCGGCATCGCCGGCGGCGAGCATGTCGGTGTAGAACAGCCAGCCGTCGGCCTGTCCGGCAAAGCTCGGATCCTTCGGCGCCATCGCGGCCGCGATCGCTCGGTGGCGGCGGAAGTAGCGGCGGGCGTCGTCGAAGCGGCCGAGATTGAGGAAATCCTGGCCGGCGTTGTTGACCGTCACCAGCGTGTTGAGATGGTTCTCGCCATAATGTCTGGCGCGCTTCTCGATCGCGAACAGATCGAGCTCGAGCGCCTTCGCCGGCGCGCCGATCTCGCGCAGCATGTCGGCATAATTGTTGGCGAGCTTCCAGGTGGTGCGATGGTCGGGCCCCAGCGCCTTCTCCGCGCGCTCGAAATTGTGCCGGCCCAAATTGGTCGCCGACGCCGCCGAGCCGTTGGCGGACAGCGCGACCGCGAGCTTGTCGCTCGCGATCAGCGATTCCTCGGAGCCTTCGCCCCAATAGGCGTTGAACGCCGCGATCGCCTTCATGTAGAGCGGAACGGCTTCGGCGATCCTGGCGTGGTCGGACAGCAGGATCGCGTACATCAGCAGCACGTCGGCATTGCCGGGCGGCCGTTGCGCCGCCGCCTTGCTCTGGAACGCGCGCACGAACAGTTTTTCGGCGAGATCGTCGCGCTTGACCGCGCGCAGCGTCGTGGTCGCGTCGAAATACTGCTCCATGACGAATTGGGCGTCGTCGAGCTTGTCGGCGGCATCCAGTGCTGCAAGCAGCTGTGCATAGCCCGCGTCGAACTTGCCGCCGCGCGTCAGCGCGATGGCGTTCTTCATTTGCGCGGCGATCGTCTGCGTGCTGCCGGCGCCTTGCGCCGGCGCGCGCTTGGCGGGGGCGTTCTGCGCGGCGGCGGTGCCGATCGCTGTGCTCAAAACAGCGCCGAGCGCGAGCACGACACCGATCGATGCGGCAGCCCTGCGCGCGCGTGCGAAACCCAAGGGGAAGCCCAAGGCGATCGTCATCGGCAGCACATCCTCATCCCCAAACGCGTCATCGGATGGCATCCCCAAATGACGGCGGCGTTGCAGCCGGCGTGCCTGGCTTTAGCGGCGCGGCTTTGCATGAACAAGACAGCGCAACCGGCCGCCTGCCGGCGGAAGCAGCTTGTCCGGCCTGTGCTTCTTGGTCGCGGCCGGCGGCTTCGGCGTTCATGCGTCGCATCCTCAAATGCTGCCGTGCGGTGCGTCGCTCGCCCGGGCACCGCTGCTTGCATGCCACCGGCAGTCAAGCCAACGGACGATGTTACCGCCGGCCGGCCGGCCCGCCGTTCGCGCAGAGGCGAGGGCAGAGGTGAGGGAATGGCTGGCGGTGGAGCCTCGCGCGCCAGCGCACTTTTCCGGCAGCGGTCTTTCGTATCGTCGCGCAAACGAACGACGGCCGAAAGTTGAGCTTGTTCTGACCATCGTCACTTGCGCCATCCCGTCCGATTCGCGTATGAGGCGCATCTCTCTCTTTCTACAACCTTTCCTTCGAGAACCGACGCCGATGTCCCACGCCACAATCGACGCCAACAAGGCGCTCGTGCTCGCGCATTACGACGCCGTGACCAACCGCCACGATCCCGAGGCGATCCGCGCGCAGTTGGCGCCCGACTTCTTCGACCATGCGGTGGGCAAGCGGCTGAGCGCCGAGGACGTGATCGCGCATTCGGCCGCGATGCACGAGACCTTCGCCGACCTGTCGGCGGTGGCGGAATGCCTGGTGGCCGAGCGCGACATCGTCGCCGGCCGCTTCGTCTGGCGTGGCCGGCACCGCAGCCCGTGGCGCGGCATTCAGCCAACCGGCCGCCACGTCGAATTCCGCGGCATGACGTTCTGGCGGATTCAGGACGGCAGGATTTCCGAGCGCTGGGCGGAGATCGATTTTGTGGACCTGGAGCGCCAGCTCAGGGATTGAGCTTCAGCTACGTGCCGATCGGTTGATGGATGCGCGTGGTCATTCACCGTGCGAACATGGATTGAGGCGCGTAGCTGCGGCAGCGGTGGATGGAGCGTCGTGCCGACACTTTGACTGCCTCGTTTGCTCCATGGCATGATCGGCCAATCGAAGCAGGGGGATTTTTGCATGCTCAGGTGTCGTTTGGCGGTTGTGTTCGGCGCCTTGCTGCTTGCCACCCCCTCCTACGCCGCGCGCTGCGGCGGCAGTTTTCCGACCTTCGTCCAGTCGTTCTCGCAGGAGGCGGCGAGCGCCGGCATCCAGCAGGACGTGATCTCCGCGGCGCTCGGCGGCGTGCAGCAGGATGGCGGGGTGCTCGCCTTCGACCGCCGGCAGCGCTACACCTTCAACAAGACCTTCGAGCAGTATGTCGCAACCCGGGTCGGGCCCGGGCGCATCAATGGCGGCCGCGCGATGCTGCAGCGGCACGCCGCGCTGCTTTCGAAGATCGAGCAGCAGTATGGCGTGCCGCGCCAGATCCTGGTCGCGATCTGGGGGCTCGAGACCGATTTCGGCAAGGGCGACATGGGCAAGCTGCCGGTGTTCCGCGTGCTCGCGACGCTGGCGCATGATTGCCGCCGCACCGACCTGTTCCAGGGCGAGCTGCTCGCCGCGCTCAAGATCGTGCAGCGCGGCGATCTCCGTCTCAACGACATGATCGGCGCCTATGCCGGCGAGATCGGCCAGACGCAATTCTTGCCGTCGTCCTACATCAAGTATGGCGTCGATTTCGACGGCGACGGCCATGTCGACCTGCGCCACTCGGTCGCGGACGTGCTGGCCTCGACCGCGAACCTCCTGCACACCAGTGGCTTCAAGATGGGCGCGCCCTATGGCGAGGGCACCGCGAATTTCGAGGCGATGCGCGAGTGGAACAGGGCGGTGATCTATCGCAAGACCATCGGGTATTTTGCCGATCAGCTCGTGGGGCGGTGAAGGCGCGGCGGCCTTATCCGTCATTGCGAGCGGAGCGAAGCAATCCATCTTTCGGCAAATGCGAGACGATGGATTGCTTCGTCGCTTCAGCGCAAAATTGCTTCGCAATTTTGTCGCCGAGCTCCTCGCAATGACGATCGTTTCCATCGGGCCGCATCACGCATGGAAAAATGGATTCCGGGCTCAGCCCTGCGGGCTGCCCTCAGATGCGCAATTGCGCATCGGGGAATGACGGGTTGAGAATTCTGGTGTCTCCATGGAAACCATCGGCAGCCAAAAAATCCGGTCGTTCTTCGACCGCCGCGGATGCCAGGTCGCGAAGAACTCGGCGGTGCGGGAGGGGCCGGGCCATCGCGTCGGCTCCTATCTTGAGCTCGCCACCAAGATCGCCGAGCTGCAATTCCTCAACCGCGATCATGTGCTCCTGTTTCGCGGCCAGGGCGCCGACTACAGGAACATCAAGCGCAACTCGTCGCTGAAGCCGACGCTGTTTCGCGGCGGCCGCGGCAATCCCGATCAAGCGACGCTGGTCGGGCGGTTCGATGCGCTGCAACGCGCCGAGCGGATCCTGATCGCCGAATACGCCAGCGAAAAGCTGCTCGGGCTCGAGCGGTTGAAGCGGCATCGCATCCTGCGCTGGTCGATCCTGCAGCATTACGAGGTCTGCACCACGCCGCTGCTCGACGTCACCCATTCGATTCGGATTGCCGCCTCCTTTGCCTCGCTGGCGGAGACCGGCACCGCCTTCCTCTATGTGCTCGGCGTGCCGAATCTGAGCGGCGCGATCACCGCGAGCGCCGAGGCCGGCCTGCAGATCGTGCGCCTCTCCAGCGTCTGCCCGCCGTCGGCGGTGCGGCCGCACATCCAGGAGGGCTATCTGCTCGGCGAGTATCCGGAGATGTCCGGCACCGAGCAGAAGGAAAACTACTTTCCCTACGAGATGGATTTCGGCCGGCGGCTGGTCGCCAAATTCTCGTTCGCGCCGGCGTCGTTCTGGAAGAATGATAATTTTCCGCAGGTGGCGAGGAGCGCGCTCTATCCCTCGGAGCGGAGCGATCCGCTATTCCGACTGGCGCTCCGGGTGAAGAAGCAGCTGGGCGGGTAATCTCGTGTCGCGATGACGCGCAGGCGTGACTCGCAGGCATGGTATGACCCGCGGGCCGTGCAACATCCCCGGTGTCGTCCCGGGCTTGACCCGGGACCCATAACCACAAATGTCCGTGTTGCACGACGCTGTGGCCCCCGGCGTGCCTCACCAACCCAATCCTGTGGTTATGGGTCCGGCTTTCGCCGGGACGACGGCGGTGCGCGGGTTACTCCGCGCTATCGTGCTACTGGCTCGCACTCGCGGCATCGCGCGCGATCCGCCGCGCCGCCGTCTTCTCCATCATCCGTTGCATCGTTTTCCAGTAGGTCGCCGGGCGGAAGCGTTGCAGCAGGTCCATGAAGTATGCGTCCTTGCCGATCAGGATGCGCGGCTGGTTCTTCTCGATGCCGGCGATGATGCGCTGCGCGGCCGCGGTCGGCGTGGTCCTGGCCAGTGCGTCGAAGCGCTCGATCGATTCGGCGCGGCGGGCATTGTCGGTGACGCCGGTGCCGGCGCGCGAGTTGCGCGCGATGCTGGTGGCAACGCCGCCCGGATGCACCACGGACAGACGCACCGGGCTGTTCGCCACCGCAAGCTCGTGGCGCAGGCTTTCCGAGAAGCCGCGCACCGCGAACTTGGCCGCGCAATAGGCGCTCTGGCCGGGCGGGGCGATGATGCCGAAGATCGACGAGATGTTGACGATATGCGCCTCGCGCCGCCGCGAAAGCTGCGGCAGGAAGGCGCGGGTGCCGTGCACCACGCCCCAGAAATTGATGTTGAACAGCCACTCCATCTGCGCCTGATCGAACTCGCCGAACTCGCCGAGCAGCGCGACGCCGGCATTGTTGACGACGATGTTGAGCGAGGGGTGCGCTGTAACGGCGGCCTCCGCGAACGCCGTGATCTGGTCCGGCTCGCTGACATCGAGCCGATGCACGGTGACCTTGCGCGGGCTCGCTTTCGCGATCTCCGCGGCGGCGGCCTGCAGGCCGGCCTCGTCGCGGTCGGCGATCGCCAGATCGCAGCCGCGCAGCGCCAGTTCATGCGCGAGCGCGCGGCCGATGCCGCTGGCGGCTCCGGTCACGGCAGCGGCGGATCCAGGGATCGCGGTCATGTCGGGTGAGCTCCATCTCAACGGGGGTGGTGGTTGCCAAGCGAGGAACACGGCATTTCCACGCTTTTCTCAAATTGGAACTGAACCATCCAGTGATTTTGGGCATTTAATCTATGTTACGCGCTCGAAGCGAAGCATTCAAACCAAGGGAGCCACCCATGGGACAGTCAAAGCCCTACCGTGCGAAGGCCCTGGTGGTTGAGGACGACCCGATGCAGCGCGAGATGATCGGGCTGCTGCTGGAGGAGAGCGAGTTCGACGTCATCGCCTGCGAGAGCGCCGAGGCCGCCGAGCTGGTGCTGCAGGGCAACGGCGACAACGTCGTGCTGATGATGACCGACGTCGAATTGGCCGGAAACATGACCGGCATCGAGCTCGCTTATGCCGCGAAGAAGTACAGACCCGATCTCGACGTGATCGTCACCTCGGGCAAGCCGCTGCGGCAGCGCCTGCCCGAAGGCGCCTTGTTCTGGGCCAAGCCCTGGGCGCCGCTGGACGTGATCCGGGTCGCCGAGATGAAGGCGTCGGAGCTTTCGCATCGCGGATGGCGCAGGTCGTCATAACGGGGTGTCGACGCTGGCGCCGGGCGGAGGCCGGCAGCCGCTTCCGCCGTCCCCGTCGCCGTGATATTGGCGGACGATGTCCCGTCCGCCTGTCCCGCCCGCCGAGGATTTGAAGTGACCTGGTCCTTTCTGCTGACGTCGCTGATCGTGGTGGCCTCGCCCGGCACCGGCGTGCTCTATACGCTGGCGGTGGCGCTGACCCCGGGGAGCGCGGGCGAGCGTCGCGGCGGCGTTCGGCTGCACGCTCGGGATCGTGCCGCAGATGATCGCGGCGATGCTCGGGCTCGCCGCCATCCTGCACACCAGCGCCGTGGCGTTCGCGGCGCTGAAATGGGGCGGCGTCGTCTATCTGCTCTACATGGCTTGGCAGGCGCTGCGCGAGCGCGGCGCGCTTGCCGTCGACACCGAGATCAAGCCGCGCTCGCGCCGGCGGGTGATCGTGACCGCGATCCTGATCAACATCCTCAATCCAAAGCTGTCGATCTTCTTCCTGGCCTTCCTGCCGCAGTTCATCGCGGTCGACGAGCCGCACCCGCTGGCGCGGATGGTCGAGCTCAGCGGTGTCTTCATGGCGATGACCTTTGCGGTGTTCGCGGTCTACGGGCTGTTCGCCGCCTCGGTGCGCGACCGCGTCATCACCCGGCCGAAGGTGATGGCCTGGCTGCGGCGAAGCTTTGCCGCGGGCTTTGCCCTGCTCGGCGCCAGGCTCGCCTTGGCGGAGCGCTGACGTCGCGGCCGTCACGCCCGGACGCAGGCAATAAAAAAGCAGGCGTTGCGCCTGCTGCCTTGCGCCCGTCAGTTCGGGGCCGATCGATGTAGGGTGGTGAATTCGAGGTTGACGTCGCTGCGACCGGTTGTCCCGGTCCGGGTGCCCGGGCAGGGCAAGCGCCGCTACCCGGGCTGGAATTCGTTACTTCTTGGCGGCCTTCTTCTTGGTGGCCTTTTTCGCCTTCGCCTTCTTCGCCTTCTTCGCTTTCTTAGCCATAGTATCCTCTCAGGGTTTCATGGATTGAACGCGACTCCGAGGCATGCTTGGCGGAGGGCCAGCCTCGCAACATCCTCGATATCAAACTCAGCAGATTCGGAGGCTGCTGCCGCGTGCTGTCACGGCGCCGTCATCGTGTTATCCACAACTGTTACGCGTTTTCGCCAGCTTTTTCGCAAAGCGTTGCGCATGTCGCGCGTCGCGGCGTCGGCGCATCCGTCATGCTTAACGATGCGCAAACGGCGGATGCGCAGATCTTCATCAATTCAAAACCACGGCGCGGATTGGCACGTTGTGGGTGACGCTCCGTTAAGCGGCGCGGCCGCATGCTGTTCCGTAAGACAACGGGGATTGTCATTTGAGGAAGCGCCCCGGGGGCATGATCCGGACAAGTGCGAAGCGGTTTTCCGAAAAGATCATGCCAAAACAAGAATCTAACGCGCGATGATGATTCAGCCTGATCTCATCGCGCTTTAGCGGCAGACGGTCATTTCAGGAGAGGCGAGGCCGATACGGCTCTCGAACAGGGGCGATGTTGAGCGTTCCGACGCTTTGGACGGTATTCATTATCAATTTTCTCGCGCTCGGGCTGATCTGGGCCTATGTCGCGCGCAGCTATCCTGCTTTCGGCGCGGCGCGGTTCTGGACCGCGTCGGCCCTCGTCGCCTCCGCCGGGGCCAGCTGCGCGATGCTTCGCGTGATGCTGACGGACTCGCTGCTGCCGCTGCTTGCGGCCGGGACCTTGATGGTGTTCGCCGCCGGCCTTGCCGCGATGGGCATCGAGCGGTTCTACGACAAGCCTGCGACCTGGCGCGCCGCCCTGCTGACCACGGCGCTGGCCTTCGCCGGTCTCGGCACCTTCATCTTCGCCTATGACAGCATGCCGATGCGCATCCTGGTCTACACCATTGCCCAGGTCACGCCGTTCGCGCTGACGCTGAAGCTGTTGCTGTCGTCCGAGAACGGCCGCGTCAGCCCCGGTGCCCGGCTCGCCGGCATCGTCGCCTCCGTGCTGATCGGCATCTATGCGCTGCGTGCCGTCGGCGCGCTGCTGCAGCCCGGCGAGTTCTCCTTCGTCCGCTTCTCTGCGGGGCAGTCGCTGGTGATCCTGCTGATGGTGTTCCTGTCGATGGCGCTCAATTTCGGCTTCCTGCTGATGGCGATCGACCGGCTGCGCAACGAGGTCGCCGACCTCGCGCTGCTCGACGATCTTACCGGCGTCGGCAACCGCCGCCATCTCTTGCAGCGGCTGACCGAGGAATGCGCGCGCTCCGACCGCAACGGCGAGGCGTTCGCGCTGCTGGTGATCGATCTCGACGGCTTCAAGGGCATCAACGACACCCATGGCCACGCCGCCGGCGACGCCTGCCTGCAGCATTTCACGCTGATGGCGCAGACGCGGCTCCGCCCGGGCGACATGCTGGCCCGCACCGGCGGCGACGAGTTCTGCATCGTGCTGCCGTCCTCGACGCTGCGCGAAGGCGCGATGATCGCGCGCCGCGTGCTCGAGGTCTGCCGCGCCGATGCCGAGCAGTGCACCGGCAGGGACATTCCGATCGCGGTCTCGATCGGCGTCGCGCAATGGACCCGCGAGATCGGCCTGCATCCCGATCGCCTGGTCGCCGCCGCCGACCACGCGCTCTACGACGCCAAGAAGGGCGGCAAGAACGGCTACGCGACCTACGAGCCGAAGCCGGCGCCCGAGACGGTCGAGGCGAGCCTGCGCAAGCGCGCCTGAGCGTGCTAACGAGAGACGACACCGGATCTCCGTGATGATGCCTCGCCTGCTCACCGCACTTCTTGTGCTTGTCCTGTTCGCTGCCGCATCGGCCGAAACGCCCGATCTCGCGGCCATCGCGCGATCGCAAGGCACGCCCGAGATTCCCGGCTTGAAGATGGTCTGGCTGGCGCCCTGGGGCGACGTCGCCAAATCGCATCCCTGGCGCAATATCATCGTGCACCAGACCGAGGGGCCGCAGGGCTCGGCGCGATACGGCGCCGAGGCGCAGCACAAGAACCCGACCCGGCGCGGCGTCATGATCTGGGTCGAAACCGACGGCACGGTCTATTGGGCGGTCGCCGACAGCCTCGTTCCGACCCACACAGACGGCGCCGATCGCAACGACAACAAATACATCGACAACAGCAAGACCTATCACCAGGTGAACAAGGATACGTCGATCGGCGTCGAGTTCTCCGGCAATTATCCCGACGTCACGACGGGCCCGACCGACGCACAGGTCGCGGCCTGGCGGGTGCTGGTGAAGCTGCTGCGCGCGCGTTACGGCATCCCGCCGGAGCGCGTCTACGCCCACAACTGGATCGACTTCAAGGATGCCCGCTACTGCGAGGGCTGCGCGCTCGCCACCATGGCGCGGCAGTGGGGCGAGTAGGGCAGGTACTCATCAAGATCCGGGACGCTAGCGTTTGGTGACGAAGCGGCAACCCGACCCGACCTCGGCGATATCGCCTTCTGAGCCCCTAGCCGACATAGCCAAGAGCGCCTGTTTTGTCCGCTTCGTAGGATGGGTGGAGCGAAGCGATACCCATCAAGCTTGTGCTGCGCGGTGGGATGATGGGTATCGCTGCGCTCCACCTATCCTACGGACTGGCCAGGGCAGCCTTGACCCATCGCGGACATTTCCTCGTCTTCATCCATTGATCTGGATCAATGCGTCCCCTCACGTTCGCGTTGGCATCGTTCGTTCTGCCAATCCATACGGAGGGTACTATGGAAAGCGCATGCAGGTATCCCTTAGCGTTGATCGTCTTTGCGTTGGCACCGTCTGCTTTCGCCGCCGAGCTCCCAAAAGAAGGCAACTTCGATTACACGGCGTGCTGGTCGGGCACGAGCAACACTATCTCATTTTCCAAGACCCACATCGCGCGAAGCTATGAGCATACCGGCTCTATCCGAAGCAATCCTCCGGGTGGGCTTTTCGACAAAGATACATTCCGGTGCGTAGGGGTTAGTGCATCTCTTGGTGGGAAGATTACTGGCACCACGGTCTGCGAGTCCATTGACCGAGACGGTGATAAGCGACTTTCGTACTTCTCGACGTCAGAAGGAAAGGTAACCAGAGAGACAGTCGCGGGGACTGGGAAGTACGACGGCATGGTCATGACCGCAACGATACAACCCTTAGGGCCTTTCCCGGTCATCAAAGAGGGAACCTTTCAAGACTGCAATCACCAGACTGGTACCTATACGTTGAAGTGATGTTGCATCTTTGCGCGAGGGCCGCCTTTTGGGCGGCCCTTGCTTTGCCCGAACCGGCGATCGAATGTGGACGATGGGTGTTGCAGCACAGGGGCTGGCGTTAACGACGCTTGGCGATTTCCAGCCCGGGCGACATTGCTTCGAAGCTTGTTAAAATTTGCCGGGTACCCCTTCCGGGCATTGCGATCAGGGGAGAAGTATGGGTAAGCGGGCCAAACGTGGAAAGACCGAGACGCTCGCGCTACCAGTGGCCGGAAGAGTTGTAATTGGCGTCGTGGCCGCTGCCGCATTGGGGTACGGCTTGCTGTGGCGGCCGGCGGGCGTTCAACCGATACGGAAGCAAGCTGCGCACCAGGTGCCGGCACCATCTAGTCCAACGCCGTCGACTCCCATTCACGTAGGGGCGGCGGTTCAGGCGCCAGCGCCAGCTCCGGTTCCGATCCCGGTCCCCGCGCCCCGGATCGAAACACCAAAAGCCGCTGACGCTCCCGGAAAATTCGCTCGACAGGTGGTTGACTACGTCAGTCACCAGCCGCCGGGCACCGTCGTCATCGATACCGGCAACACATTCCTTTATCTCGTTCTGAACGGCGGGCAGGCGATGCGCTACGGCATTGGTGTCGGCCGCGAAGGTTTCACATGGTCCGGTGAACAGGTCGTGGCCCGCAAGACAGAGTGGCCGGATTGGCGTCCGCCGGCAGAGATGATTTCGCGCCAGCCTTATCTGCCGCGGTTCATGGCGGGCGGCCCCGGCAATCCGCTCGGTGCCCGGGCGATGTATCTGGGCGATACCGAATACAGAATCCACGGCACCAACAAGCCCGATACGATCGGGAAGCGGGTTTCGTCCGGCTGCATCCGGCTCACCAATGACGACGTCACGGACCTCTATGATCGGGTGAAAGTCGGCGCGAAAGTGATCGTGCTTCCGGCACCAGCTGCCCATCGACCATCCCCGGGCGCGCCGCCCGACGCCGCCGTCTCATCGCAGGAACCGGCGTCGCCGTCGAGCCGGCCCTCGGCAGTCAACGCGCAACCGCAGGCTTCTCGATCGAAGATGGCCGACGCCCAGTAACTCAATTCTTCTGTCCCAGATCTACAACTTGAGAAGCAGCCCCGTTCAAAATGGGCTGGGTGGCCGCACCGTAACCTGCGGCATGCCAGGCGTCGGTGCGCTGTATGAGACCGTATGATCGCGTGCGTGGGGCATTGGTAGTAGCGCGCTGCAGCAACAGCGGTTTCTTGTGGATCAAATCCGGGAAAGTCGTAGCGTCGTGAGTAGAGGCTGTGCCGCTACAGCCTTCCAGCCCCGGCAGCCCCAGCTCACCCCCTGAGCTGGGGCTTGCTTGGTTCCTCGTTCGATGGTCGATCGGGATGGATGGCGTCGAGTACGGCCTGATAGGTCTAGCGATCGTTTTCTTCGTCGTCGGCGGGGGCGCTCTTCTGCTCGGATGATCAGCGCTACAACCCCCACACCATCGCGATGGCCAAGAGCACCAGCATGCAGGGACCGCGGTCACAGGCGCCCTTTCGCGTTAGCGATCACGTCTCACTGAGCACATCGTAAATCGGCAAATGCCCGCGGCAATTGCCATTCGGAACTGGTCCTAACCAACAGACGGGCAGGCAAATCGCATGCGCAAAAGTAGTAGCGCGCCGCAGCATTGCGGTTCGTAGTGGATAGAAATTGGGAAAAAGGCGCAATGTAACGTCGTGGGCGGAGGGCGGCCGCTACAGCCTCCGAAGCCGCGTCAGTCCCAGCTCAATCCGCCTTCCAGCTGGGCGCACCGGACGGGGAGGGAGATTTCATGAGGGCAGCGCTCTTGGCATTATCGCTCGTTGGTCAGCCGCCCGTACAAATTTCAGACAGTGTTCCCAACTTCGACATCAAGTCGCTTTGCGCGGACGTTTCCGTTGACGATAAAGCGTCGGGACTTCCCCAGGACGCGAGCAAGTGCGTGAGTGACGAGGCGGTTGCGCGGCAGCAGCTAAACTCGATCTGGCTAACTGTCCCGGCGGGACCGCGAGAAAGTTGCGAACTCATGGCAGGGTCAGGGCAAGTACAAAGCTATGTCGAACTCCTCATTTGCTTGAAAATGATTGACTGGGACTCGCCATCGACAGTGCCCTCTCAGAGGCCCAAGCAAGGTTCGAAAACGCCAGGCAATTAACCCAGTTCGATGAATTGCGACGGAGCGCTGTGAAGCGTGGGGAGAGGTCACCATTCAGTCTTCCGAGCGCAGAGTCGCTTCGATGCGCTGGATCAGCCGCTCCCGCAGCGAAGGCACCGCGTTGCCGAGAACGGCGAAGGTGCGGACGATGGGCAAATACGGCTCCATTGCCGCCGTTAGATCCGCGAGAGACATGCCGTTGAGCCGGGCATATTCGGATTGCGCCGCCGCATTGGTCGCGCGCGGCCGCTCCGGATTGTCGGCGACTTCCGGCCCGAGCTCGGACAGGATCACGCGCAAGAACCCAAGCTCGAGGACGGCGGGCCCGCGCATCGCGCTGACCCAGTCGACCAGCTTTGGGCCTTCCGCTGTCATGATCACGTTACCGGGGCTCAGGTCGGTATGGCAGAGCCCGTCGCCCGGCGGCAAGCGATCGATCAGCGCGAGGATTTCAGTGGCGATGTGCTTCGGCAGCTTGCCGTCGTCGTGCTCCAACTGAGCCTCCATATACTCGCGCATGGAGAGGACCTCCGGCGGCAGGGGCGTCTTGTGAATGGACATGGCGAGAGCCGCGACGATCGCGCCGGCCTGTTCGAACGTCACCGCGCCGGTTCGGGTTAGCTGTAGCAGGGTCGGTCCGTCGAGGCGCTGCAGCACGATGCCGAAGCGCCCGTCCAGGGTCACCTCTCCGAACACCTCCGGCACCGGAGCGCCGGCGGCGTGGACGGCGCGGATCATGTGCACCTCGAACCAGGGCATCCGCCGCGGCAAGCCGGGCTTGAACAGTTTGACGACTCGCCCCGGCGCCCAGGCGTAGGCTTCGGAGTAGGCGCCTTCACCGATCTTTTCCCCCAGCGATCCTCGCATGCCCGTTCTCCGCCGTGCAGAGCAAACACCGGCGGCGAGCAAAAAGGAACCCCTCCCGTCGCGGGGCCGCCGGACACCATCGCTGACGGCCTGCGTGACCATCGAGAACGCCGGGTCTTCGAGGTGAACCGGAAGTCCCTCGGTAGCGGCAAGGCTTTGGCGAGTCTCGTCCGAGCCTTCAGCTCGGTTCAATCCAATGGGAAGGATTCGAGACGTACATGGTTCCTCGCGTCAAGAAAGCGGACAATTCAAGTCCCACACCTAAAAACGGCAAGTCGAGCACAATGACGCCCGAGCCCTTGGCTGCCTCGAATCCTCCGTACAGCGTGTGGAGTGCATTTCTCACGTTTTGAAGTAAGCCAATAGCCGTAAAGGTGTTACGCGTATTCAGCGCGGGTGCCACGTACCTGCCGTTTTTCAAGCCATCGATGAAGTACTTGCTGTTATGGATCGATTGTAGTGCCGATTTCGAGATCAGCTTTTCGGTAAATGCGACATTGACGCCCCAGTCATTCAGGGGTTCACGGTGCAACTCATATGGAACGCTGAAACCAAAGCCGATAACAGCAACCGCCCCTCCGCTGCCTCCAAGACCCAGTCCCCACCGGCTGCTAATAATCTGGAGATCAAAGGTCTCCAAATCTCCCAGGTTCACGACGTACGCGGTCGTGCTCTCGATGCCGCCGATCAACAACTGTCCGCCAGACTTGACGCCGAAGCCAAGCCAACGTTTGAAGAACTTGCGTTCCTCCGGATAAAATTGAGGTTTCGGTTGAGGCGGCGGTGGTGGCGGCGGCGGCGGTGGATTTGGCTTATTCCAAACCGAGATGATCACACCACGCCAGGCTTCGTTTTCCACCCCATCCATTTCACCTGCATACTTGGCCGCGCGTTCCCCTTTCGCCACCTCGAGCGCAACTTTGAAATTGTTGGGCACTTGCTTGCGAAGCAGATCAATTACGGCCCGCAGCCTATTCTGCGACAATTCCAAGTTGAAATCGTCGCTGCCGGTACGACTCGCAAGTCCTATGATTGTAAGGCTTCCTCCGCTCCTCAATTTTGGAGCGACGACACTGATCAGCCAATTGGAATGTTCCGGCTTTATGGCGAACTTGCCGACTTCGAAGTTGAACAACTTCGCCGCAATCGTATCCGGTGCCTGCGATCCGTACTCCTGGATTTTTCCAGGTGATGCCATGTTGACTATCTCCCAACGGAGAGACCGACTGCGGAATCGGGTAGGACCCGGATTGAAATATCCGCGTATCAATGGGTCGCTTTGGAGTTTATGCCGGTTCATCGTCGCCCTCGGATTCCCGGCGGCTACTTGAAGGTGCCGTCGAAGTCGGTGAAGGCGAAGCCATAGGACACTCCGTGGTTTTTCGGCGGAATGAGCGTGCGCGGCTCGGGTTTCATTGCGATGTCGCGGCGAAGCGCGGCAGTGGGCGATTAGGGCCGTGTACTCCACTAAAATCCGGGACGCCTGCTTTCGGGGACGAAGCGGAAACCCGATCCGAGTTCAGGGATATCGCCTTCTGACCCTGGCTGTGTGAAAAGCCACGAGTCGGTTAGGATTCTTCCGTTTCCTGATGGGGGATACGGATGGGACGCTTC